>CAZYRV010000001.1:0-22139 GCA_964649485.1 uncultured Oscillospiraceae bacterium
AAGCCGAAGCATTAGCCAAGGCGGAAGCCGAAGCGTTAGCCAAGGCGGAAGCCGAAGCATTAGCTAAGGCGGAAGCCGAAGCAAAGGCTAAAGCCGAAGCCGAAGCATTAGCCAAGGCAGAAGCCGTTTCCATGCCTGAAATTTCCGAAAAAACCGAATTTGTTCCTTCGGAAAAAAGCTCTGATGAAGCGCAAGCTGTTTCCATGCCCGAAATAAATGATACCCCACCGCAAAAAACTGATTTTATGCAGGATTTACCGCCGTTGCCCGTTTTCCCGCCCGCTGCGGAGAAAAACGGCGGCGATAACATAAAAACAAAGGCTGTGCCAAAGCCGGCAAAGCCGTCTGTCGCCGCATGGATATTATCCGATTTAACAAGCAATCCCGCAATTCTTATAATAACGCTTTTGCTTACGGCGGCGCTTACATACGGACTTTTCACCGTTTCGTCCTACATGGCGCGTTCTTCTGCGGCAAAAGCAGAAACTGTTTCGGCGGCGTTTGAAAACACTGATTTTTCAAAGCTTACCGTTGATATTCTCTTTGCCTCTGACGATAATCTGTCAATAGCAGAGCGGATTGACGAAATTATTCCCGCCGAAACAAAGGCGGCATACGGAATCGACTATGACAAAATCGCCGCAATAGCCGAAAAAGCGGAAGCAAAGCTTATCAAAGCCGTGCGTCAGACCGCCGAAAACTACACCTCGTTCATGCGGGCTGGCGGCAACGATAAGGGCAAAATTATTCGTCATGATGTGCTTGTGCTTCTTAAGGACTGCCGTGAGGAAATCGACGACGTGCTTGGAATAACCGTCACCGATGCCGAGCTTTTATCAGCGGCGGAATTTGCCGTGGAAAAGCTTGAGCTTGCCGAAGCAAGCCTTGCCGCAAAAGCAAAATCAGCAGGCATAAGCCTCGAAGCCGAAGCGGCCGCAAGCCAGCCCGTAAAGCTTGCCTTGGGCATTTGTGCGGCTCTTGCCTCTGCGCTTATCATCTTCATCTTGCTCACGCTTAACAATAAATCCTATGCCTTGCTTTTAATCGCAGTTTCAGCCATTCTGGCGGGCATTCTAAGCGCAATAATAAGCCCCGTGCCGTTTATAACCGCCGTATGGGCGGGAAGGGTTTTCCTTGACTTGGCGGTCAGGGCGAAATCCGCCGCCGTGTTAAACGGAATTATCCTTATCGCCGTGGGAATTGTCCTGCTTGCCGCATATCTTTTCCTTGCGGCAAAAAAAGCAAAGGCGGCTTTGAAAAACACACCGAAAGCTGAAAAAGAAGCCGTTACCGTAAACTAAAAACCGACAATCAGACAGCAATGCTGTCTGATTGCGCTTTATCTCAAAAACAACAGCACACAACCATCAGGAGCATAGCATGATTAAATCAGATTTTCACCTTCATACAAGCTTTTCAAGCGACTCGACCGCCGATATGGAAGCAATGATACGGCGTGGAATAAGCCTCGGGCTTGAGCATATGTGCTTTACAGAGCATCAGGATATGGATTTCCCAAAGCTTGAGCACGGGCTTGATTTCAACCTTGATACGGCGGCTTACAGGGAAAAGCTTTTGGCGCTTAAGGATAAATATAAAAACGAAATTGAGGTGCTTTTCGGTGTAGAGCTTGGACTCCAGCCCCACCTCGGCGGCCGTCTTGCCGGTTATGCAAGCGGTTTTCCCTTTGATTTCATAATCGGCTCGACCCATGTTTTAGAAGGCATGGACCCGTACGAACCCTATTATTTCCAGAAATATAACACCCATGACGGCATAGAGCGCTATCTGAGTGAACAGCTTTTGAATATAAACGAGTTTTGCGGCTTTGATTCGCTTGGACATCTTGACTATATCGTGCGCTGTGCGCCCGACCGCAACAGCTATGTTCCCGCCGATTTTGACGAGCTTATCGGACAAACGCTTACGGCGGTTATCAATGCGGGAAAAGGCTTGGAAATCAACACTGCGGGGCTTAAATACGGGCTTTCCCACGCTCACCCGCACATTGAAATATTAAAGCGATATAAAAGGCTCGGCGGCGAAATAATCACCGTCGGCTCTGACGCACATTCGCCCGAGCATATCGCCTATGATTTCGGCAAAGCCGAGGAAATGCTTTTGGAATGCGGCTTTAAGTATTATACAATTTTCAGAGAAAGAAAAGCGGAGTTCGTCCGACTTTAACACAAGATTGCCGCAAGCAAAAAATTGCAAAAGTTTTGCTTGAGCTATTGACGAAAAAGCTAAAATAATATAGAATATAATCAGAAAGGCCTGCTAATAAAAAAGCAGAAGCTTAAAATATATGTGTGCAACAAAACAAACCCCTGCGGCAACCTTACTTTTGACATGACATAATTTCTGCCGCCAATTGAAAGGAAAACTATGGCAATCACATCAGCATCTATTCTTGCGTCGGACTTTTCCCGCCTTGCCGACGAAATCAAGCGTGCCGAACAGGCAGGCATTTCATGGCTTCATATTGACGTCATGGACGGGCAGTTCGTCGAAAATATCACCCTTGGCGCACCCGTCGTAAAGGCGATTCGCAAGGTCACGAAAATGCGCTTTGACACTCACCTGATGGTGAAAAATCCGGACAAGCAGGTTGAGTTTTTCGCCGCCGCCGGCTCTGAAATTCTCACTATCCATGCCGAAAGCGACTGTGACGTCGGCAAAACCCTCGATAAAATCAAAACCCTCGGCATGACGGCAGGGCTTTCCGTAAAGCCGAACACCCCCGCCGAAGCCGTTTTCCCATATCTTGAAAAATGCGGGCTTATACTTGTTATGACGGTCGAGCCGGGCTATGGCGGTCAGCCATTTATCACGGAAATGACTGAAAAAATCAGAAAAATCCGTGAGGAAGCAAGCCGCCGTGGTCTTTCTCCGTATATTGAGGTTGACGGCGGAATAAACGCCGAAACCGCAAGGCTTTGCCGTGAAAGCGGCGCCGACGTCCTCGTTGCGGGAACGTTTCTTTTCGGCGCTTCCGACATGGCGGCGGCAAACAAGCTTTTGCTCGGCGAAAAGGCTTAGTCAGAACAAGCCGGAATTATCGGCTTTTCCCAAGCCGCTAGCTTTTGCGCCCAATCGCCTTAGCAATCCGCTCGACTGCGTTTTCACAGGCGACCGCCTTAAAATGCTCGAAGGTTTTTGCGGCGACAAGCCGGTTCACACCGAGAACCCGCCCGTATTCCTTGATTATGCGGAAATATCTGTCGGGAATCTGCCCCTTTTGGCTTATCACAAGGCGATAACCGCCGCCGTCGCTGTATGCGGCGCTTTTGCCGCAAAAGCCCTCGGCAACCAAATGTACGCACATTGCCGCAAGCTCGTTTACGCTGTCAACGGCGCAGACGACCGTCCCCGAATATGGCAAAGCGCCGATTTTATCGCTTTTAAGATACTTTGCCCTAAGCGAATCCCCCGCCGAAGCGGTACGCTCGAATTCGTCCTCTTGGTTTTCGTCGGCAAAGCCTTGATTGTCAGAACTGCTCAAAATGTCCTCCTTGGCGGCTCGCAGGGGCTTCTCCGAAAGCTGTTCCGAGCTGGAAATATAAAGCATACAGCCGCCGTCGCCTCGTGGAAATGCCTCAATAAAAAGCCTTCCCTCCGAAAGGTCAAGCTTTTTTTCAGAGCGAACCGCATCAATAAGCGACGAAAGCATTCGCCTTGTGTCGGGACTTTTGCGTGAAAGCTTTTCATAGCTTACGTCATATTCCATCATGTCAAGCGGCCCAAGCGTTATCTTCACGGTGTTGTTTGCGAGAATGTCAATCCGCAACCCGCTCACCTCCCAAAATTGTAAAAGCTTTACCGCACAAAGACGGCGGTGTGATTGCACAGAAATTTCCGGACGATTTTCAATAAATCCGCAAAAACACTTGCGTGTTTTAAGGAGTTTTAATGCCAAAAGCGGCGAAAATTAAAAGCAATAATTCCGCCGTGGAAATTTCCGGTCTTTGTGGGCTTATGCCAGAAATTAACCGACGGCAAACCAACCGCTTGATTATACCGCCTATTATTTATATGCTTTTAAACATATTTTTGCCCGCCGAACAAGCGGCTTACAAGCTTTTATTGTTATCCTCAATATTCATCAAAAACGGCTTTTGCGGCGCAAAAGCTGAAAGGACCTTATAGATGGCATTCTTTAAAGAACGGAAAATCAAAACAAAATACACCGACCAGCTTATTCTTATGACGGCTGTTTTGGTTACGTCCGCACTTCTCAAAGGCACGACGGCGCTTGTTCCGTCCGCTGTGTGCGTCGCCGCCGCTGTGATTGCCGACCTTATCTGCTTAAAGCTCCGCCGCCAGAGCTTTGACAAGGACGATTTTTCCGCCGTCTATGCGGGGCTTGCCTTTGCGCTTGTCTGCCCCATAACCGTCCCGCTTCACCATGCCGCTTTTGTGATTGCCTTTTCCGTGGCAATCGCCAAGCACGCTTTCGGCGGCTCTGACAACGCCATCTTCAGCGCCCCCGCACTCGGTGCCGGCTTTCTGATTCTGACGTCGCCGTCGTCTATGATATTTTATCCCAAAGCAACAGAATTATTGCCCGCTTTCACCTCATATTCGGGCGAACCCCTGCGCGGACTCGAAAATTATCTAAAACTCGGGAATATTCCCCCTTTTTCTATAAGCGAGCTTTTGACAGGAAGCTTTCCCGGCCCGTCGGGCGCAGTTTTCATTCTGGTTATACTGGTAAGCGCCCTCTGTCTGATTTTGCGCAGAAGCATTTCCCTCTCGGTTTTCCTCTCAGGAACGCTTACCCTTGCGGCTTCGGCATATTTTTATCCCCGTGCGGGGACAAGCTTTGATTCGGTTATATACGAGCTTTGCTCTGACTTTTTCATGTTCGGCATTGTGTTTTTGGCAAGCGACCCCGCAATCCTCCCGCAAACCCTTTTCGGGCGGGTGGTTTTCGGCACGCTTACGGGTGTGTTCACCGTGTTTTACCGCCATTTCGGCAAAACAGAAGGCTCTTTCTTCTTTGCCCTGCTTTTTGCCTGCGCCGTGACAAGCGGAATAGACAAAATTGCGCAAACGCTTTCAGACTGGCTTAAAAATTATCTTTCAAGCTATGAGCGGCTTAAAACCCAGATTCAGAAGGGCGAAACGCCAAAGCTTTCCGACACGCAGGAAATAACGCTTCCGAAAAAGCTTAAATTCAACACTCCCGAAATTGACGGCGACATCAAGGAAATTCCCCTTGACGACGTAAAACAAGATACGGAGGCGGGCGAAAATGAAAATTGAGCGCACAAATAAAGCAAACACGGCGACAGACCTCACTGACGGCATGGTTCGCCAGAATATCGTCGTCATGAGCGGCATAGTCACAGCGCCCGCAGTTGCGGCGGCGACAAGCCTTGAAAAAGCGGCGGCGCTTTCGCTTGCGTTTGCGGTTATAAGCATGGCGGCGATTCTGCTTGGCTCTTTTGTTCCGCAAAGCCTGAAGCTTGGCAAGGACGGCGAGGCGAAAATTTCCTTCACCTTCAGAATTACCGTGATTGCGGCAATCGGGGCGGCTTGCTATATCCCGGCTGCGCTTTTGGTAAAGCTTTTTTTCGGCGGAGTCGCCGACGAAATCATGCTTTATATCCAGCTTATGCCGATTAATTCGCTTGTGCTTTCAAAGACGGAAAGCCGGTTCTACCGCCTTTCAAGACCTGTTATGGCGGTTGACGCCTTCATATTTACCACAGGCTTTATCGTCGTGACGCTTATCACAGGCATTGTCCGTGAAATCCTCTCGGCGGGCGAAATCGGCGGGCTTTCCCTCGGCTTTAATCCCCATGTCGAAACGTCAAAGGAAGCCTTTTTCGGCTTTATTCTGATTGGGCTTTTTGCAGCGCTGTGCCGATGGGCGCTTAACAAAACAAGCGGCGGCGCAAAAACAGAAAAATAATCCGGCAAGGCTTGAAACAAAGATTCAACCTGCTTTGGCATCGTTTATAATAAACCGTTATCACGGAGGATAAATTGGATAATTTTGCAAGTTTTATGACGGCGGCGCTTATCGCTGTTTTCACGCAAAACCTCGTTTTAGAATATGCCTTCGGCGCAAACGTCACGCTTTACGCTTCCCGCAAGAAGTCGCAGTTTTTGTGGACTTCGCTCGGCATAATCACAATCACAACGCTTTCCGCCGCCGTGGTTTATCCCATAGACAGGCTTTTTGCCGCATCAAAAATTTACTATCTTTTCACGCCTATCATATATATCGTGATAATAAGCATACTTTATATAGGCGGACTTCTGCTTTTATGGCGGTTTAAACAAAGGACGTTCGTCAAGATAAGAAAATACGCTCACCTTGCCGCATTTAACTGTGCTGTGCTTGGGGCGCTTTTCATAAACTCGGTTCAAAGCCGTTCGTTTTGGGAATATACGGGCTTTGGCTTTGGCACGGGTGTCGGCTTTCTCCTCGCCTGCGCCCTGCTTTACGGTGCAAGAGAAAGGCTTTATTCCGAAAAAATACCGGTGGCTTTCCGTGGATTTCCGATTATGATGGTGTATATGGGAATTGTTTCTATGACTTTTTTCGCAATAGGCGATTTTGTTTCGGCATAGCCGCCCGCAATTTGTAATGCTAAACATGGTTTAAACGGCTCGTCCGTAAAAATATCAGCAAGAGGTTATATTTAAAAAGTATGCCACGGCAAACCGCTTTTGCCTGCCGTGGTCCCTGCATTCAGGAGTTGAAAATGGGAAGAAAGGTTAAACGCACAACCCGCCTTTACGGCAAAAAAAGAAGCCGCAGCTTTAAGATTTTCACAACGGTTCTGACCGTGATTATCGCCGCTGCGCTTGTTGTTGTGGGATACAGCGTCGGCAAAACCGTGGTGGACTATTTCTCAAAGCAACAAAACCCGAACGAAACGTCAGACCCCGCATGGACGCCGCCTGTTGTTTCCGACACAGCAGACACCTCAGCCCCGCCGACGACAGCGCCGCCCGAAAATCCGACGACGCAGACAGGAACGGTTTATTACCTTGCCGAAACGGCGACCGCAAGCAAAGCCGCTTTCGAAGCCGCAATCAAAAAAGCCGCCGAATCGGGTGCAGAGGCGGTTGTTATCCCTATGAAAAGCAACACCGGCACAATCCTCTACAAAACCGCAATCAAGTGGCTTGATACCCTCGAAACCCAGAAAAACCGCCTTTCCGCAAAAGAGCTTGCGGACACGGCAAAAGCGGCGGGGCTTAAGCCGATTGCACAGCTTTCCCTGCTTAAAGACCATATCACACCGACAATTCTCGCCGACACAACCTATATGTTCAAGGACGAAAGCTATTCTTGGCTTGACAATTCCGCCGAAAAAGGCGGAAAGCCGTGGCTTAATCCGTTTACCGACGAAACGCAGGCATTTGCGGCAAGCCTTGCCGCAGAAATAAACGCAGGCGGCTTTGAGAAAATTATCGTTTCGGACGTGGTTTTCCCGATTTTTAAGCCGTATGACATTAAAATTCTCCCCGCCGAGGTCAACGATTCCGCAAAACGGAGCGCCGCCCTCGAAAAAACGCTTAAAAGCTTTTCAGGCTCGGCGCAGAACACTGTTTTTGAGATTGGCGCAGAGGATTTTCTCACCTATGATAACGGCTTTTTGGCGACGGCGGAAATCGCAAAGCTTGCGAAAAATAATCCCGATTTAAGCTTTACCGTTGAGTTTAACGCAAGCATTTCAAGGAAGATAAAGGCTTCGTCGGGCGCTGAAATTACACTTTCGTCTGATAATGCCGAATGCGCAAAGCAGATTTTTGAAAAAATAGCAAAAACCGTTCCCGCACAAAACCTTGAGGCAGTGATAAGCTCAAGCGGCTTGTCCGAAGCACAGCTTTCCGAAATCGAGAAGGCTTTGACAGAGATGGGGGTCAAAGCTGTAACCATAAGGAGGTAAACGTGAAAAAAAACAAATATACCGTAAGCGCAAGCTTTTTTATGCTTTTCGGCTTAATTTTTGGCGGGGCTGGGGTTGTGGTGCTGATTATTGCGGCAAGCCTCGGCATCGGCATCGCAAATGCCAAGCATGATAAAATCCCCGTAAGCGCAATTGTGAGGGATATTGATTTTGTGCAAACAAGCTCTGAAAGCACAGCCCGCTATTACAAAATAGAATATACAGCGCCCGACGGCGTGAAATATTCGCCATATCGCACATCGGGAAGCAAGTATAATATCGGCGATAAAATCACTGTTTATCTGGACAAGGACGACTTTTCCGTTATCACGGAAACAATTCCGTGGTGGGTTATTCTTATGCTTGTAATCATGGGCGGTGCTTTTTTCGGTGTGGGTATCTTGTCACTTATTCCAGAATTTATGCGCCATTTCAACAAACGCCTTGAAACAACAGGCGTCCCCCTTGACATAACCTGCACCTATTCGGGCAACAGCAACGTTCGGATAAACGAGAGGGCCACATATATCGTTAAAGGCGAATGGGAATCGGCAGAGGGCAAGATATACAAATTCAAAACCCCGCTTTTGAAAAAAATGCCCGCCGTCGGCGAGGGAAGCAAGCTTACTGTCATGGTTGACGCAAGCAATTATAAGAGATATTACTTCCCTATTGATGAGAGCTGGTATATCGAATGGGATAAAATGGGCGGACTTCCTTTCAGATGAGCGGCTTATTTATACGAAAAAACAAAAACAGCATGCCGGCACATGCTGTTCTACTTTTATTTTTGCCTTATGTAACGGACACAAAGGACGAGCCTTTGAACTTAAGACGAAGCTTGTCGGCGATAAGCGCAATAAACTCCGAATTTGTCGGCTTTCCACGGGTCGTGTGAATGGTATAGCCGAAATAGCCGTTTAACACATCTACGTCGCCCCTGTCCCAAGCGATTTCGATTGCGTGGCGGATTGCACGCTCGACACGTGACGAGGTCGTGCTGTACTTTTTCGCAACAGTCGGATACAAAAGCTTTGTAACACAGTTTATCATCTCGTCGTTCTCCACAGACAGCATAATCGCCGTCCTGAGATAATGATAGCCCTTGATATGTGCGGGGATTCCAATCTGGTGGATAATGTCGGTCACGACGTATTCAATGTCGTTTACCGTGCGCTCGTGGACGCTGTAATTCATTTCAACGCCTGTGTTGCCGAGAAGTGTCATTACACGATGCAAAAGCATCTTCGGCTCGAACGGCCGCACCATGTAATATTTCGCCCCCGCCTCCATAACCTCCTTTTCAACCTGGGGGGAGTCATAATTTGCCGTGACAATGATGATGGGAAGCTTGTCACGGTGTGCACGGAGCTCGTGAATGACGCCGGCCGCATCAAGATTTGGCATTTTTGCGTCAATAATCACAACCTCGGGGACTTCTGTTCTGATTGCGTCCAGAACAATTTTCCCGTCACGATGGCGTGTAATCGCAAACAAGCCCTTAGACTTGAGGAGATTTGCCCACGCCATGCCTTGCTCCAAAGAGTCGTCGCCGATGAGAACTTTTGTTTTGTTCGTCATTTTACTACCTCCATAAAGTTTTTACAACCATATAATACCATATATAGTTTTAAATTACAAGCCTCTTTTTGCAATTTGCAAGATAATTATTTTAGATGAATTTATTTGTCAGAATTTACTCGCAAATGGCTTAATAGAGCGCTTTGTAATGTTAAACAAATTAAAAAGCCTGATTTTCAGGCAAGAAAAAAACCACGAAGCCTTTTGTCTTTTGTCAAAAGTTGTCGAATATTCCCGATATTTTCTATAAAGATTATTTAAGTTACAAAAAACCGCACCACATGATATTGTGTCTGGGGGATAATGTAGAAATTTAGCAATTTTAAGAGATTGTATATATAATACTACATTTTTCAGAAAAAAGCTAGTCTTTTTAAGAAATTTTCTTGTATTTTCTAATAATATAATGTAGAAATTAACAATATTTAAATAGTGCAAATTACAGGCTCTCGCCGTTGCGTGTCGAATATTGTCGAATATGTTTAATAATATTCTTGGGCTAATCATTTCCTGCTTATAAATAAAATTCTTTGACAATACTAAAAAAGCATGATATAATAATCGCAGACGATTATTATATCCTTTATGCCCGGCAGCTCGTCACCGGCTTTGCCGCTGACAACCGTCTTTTGATGGGCAATTATATCATGTAAACTTCGTTTTCATGATATAATAGAAAAATAATAGCACCACTCACTACTAAAACCTATTTACTTACAATTACAAGCTGAGGTCATTATGGCGGACAGATTTTCCAGAACAAAACTTCTAATCGGAAGCGAAGCGCTTGCACGGCTTAATTCCGCACACGTTGCCGTTTTCGGGCTTGGCGGCGTCGGCTCTTTCGCCGTTGAGGCGCTTGCACGTGCGGGCGTCGGAAGGCTTACTGTTGTTGATGCCGACACGGTTAATGTCACGAACATAAACCGTCAGCTTATCGCCACGGAAAAAACCGTCGGCATGGCAAAAACCCGTGCCGTTTATGACAGGGTGAAGGATATTTCCGCCGACATAGATATAATTGAAAAACAGCTTTTTTTCTCCGCCGAAACCGCATCAGAGCTTGATTTCGGGCAATTTGACTATATCATTGACGCAATCGACACAGTCACGGCAAAGCTTTTGCTTGTCGAAACGGCAAACCGCCTTGGCATACCGATTATAAGCTCTATGGGCACGGGAAACAAGCTTGACCCGACAAAATTTGAAATTTCCGACATATATAAAACCTCGGTCTGCCCGCTTGCACGTGTCATGCGGACAGAGCTTAAAAAGCGAGGCATAAAAAGCCTTAAGGTGCTTTTCTCAACCGAAAAGCCGCGCGAACCGCTTTTGTCAGAGCTTTCCGAAAAAGCGCCTCCGGGCAGGCGGGCTGTTCCCGCAAGCATTTCATTTGTTCCGCCGGCGGCAGGGCTTATTATTGCGGGCGAGGTTATCAAGGATATTTGCAAAATCCAATAGGAGGAGCTTATGACACAAAAACGGAAAAAATATAAAAGCAACTGGTTTATCTTCGTGATGACTCTTATAATAACCGCCTCAATGCTTGGGCTTGTGATTTTCGTTCTGCGGGACTATTTGTTTCCTACAAAGGAAGCGGGGATTTCGGTTGACGGCGAAAACAAAAAAGCCGCAGGCGACAGCTCGCTTAATCTGCTTGCGGTGCTCGATTTTAACGAGGACGTGCCAAGCGCCTATTCCCTGATAAGCTATCATGCGGGAAGCGGCACAATCGACATAATCGCCCTTTACCCCCGCCTTTATATTGAAGGCGACGGCAAATCAGGCACAGTTGAGGATATTTTCAATAAACACGGCGCAAAGGGGCTTATGCCCGTGCTTAACGCTTCCCTCGGAATAAGCTGTACGAATTATACCGTGCTTGACAAAAGCGTTTTTATCGACCTTTTCACCTCCTTGGGAAACGTCACCCTCGGCATTCCGCAAAGAATAAGCTATACAAATTCCGACCTCGGCTTCAGCTTTTCCGCCGAAGCGGGCGAAAAGCTTTTTTCAAGCAGCTCGCTTTACGATTATTTCCTGTACAGCTCGCTTAACGGCGACAGTGCGGGGCTTACTGACATTGCCGCCGCAATCATGGAAACGATAAATCAAAACATCGCAAACATGGATTTAAGCAGCATTCAGTATAATTTTAACAGACTTCGTGACAACACAACAAACAATTTTGACAAGGACGACTTCAAAAACCGCAAGGAAGCGATAAACGAAACCCTTGACACCGCCTCCGCACCTGCGGCATACTATGTTCCCTACGGCAAGCCTAATGAGGAAGGAAAGTTCCTCCTCTCTGACGGCTCGCTTATCTCGATTCAGCAAAGAATGGATAACAGTTAAGGCAAATTATCGCTTATCAAAATCATAAGCCGAAAGGACAATTTTATGGATAAGGCAGAAATTAAGCCGAGGCGAAAATATACCGTCGGCGAAGAAATATTTAACTCGATTTCCCATGGTGTAGGCGGGCTTTTGTCAATCGCCGCCTGCGTGCTTTTGATCGTTTGGGCGGCGCTTTACGGCGACGCTTTGGCGGTTGTGGCAAACTCTATTTTCGGCGCATCACTTATCATTCTGTACACAATGTCAACCCTCTACCACGCAATCACAAACGAAAAAGCAAAGGCTTTCTTCCGCATAATGGACCATACCTCGATTTTTTTCCTGATTGCGGGAACATACACACCGATTACGCTTTGCGCAATCGCAAGGACAAATCCGGGGCTTGGCTGGACGCTTTTCGGCATTGTCTGGGCGGCGGCAATCATCGGCATTGTGTTCAACTCGATAAGCATTGAAAAATATAAAAAAATCTCCGTCGTCGCCTATATCGTGATGGGCTGGATTGTAATCATTGCCCTCAAGCCCCTTATCGACAACTATGACGCAGCCGCAATGTGGTATCTTTTCGGCGGCGGAGCGTTCTATACAATCGGGGTTGTGTTCTATTCGCTTAAAAATATCAAGTGGATGCACTGTATCTGGCACTTATTTACCATTGCGGGAAGCGTGCTTCACTTTTTCTATGTGTTTATCTACATTACACCTATTAGCAAATAATCCCAAAAATGGGAAATTTGACTATATTCAACAAAAACCGCTTTTCAAATTCGGAAAAGATTAGGCTTTTTCCGAATTGATTCCTACTGTACAAAAGAGGTATAATATTCACATGATAGTGGTTCACCGCCAAAAGCGGAAAAATCTGCGGCGGTGACCAACCCTTTTCCAAGCATGAGCAGGCGACTGCTCGTAAGCCAAGACAGTAAGGAGTCTTATGAAAAAACTAGTTTCAATCACCACGGCAATTGCCCTTGCCGCAAGTCTTTCAGCGTGTGACGGCAAAGCCGCAAGCGGCGCAGACAGCGACAAAGCCCAGATTTATGCCACCTTCTATACCATGTACGATTTCGCAAGCAAGATTGCGGGCGACAAGGCGGACGTCTACAACCTCATTCCGACAGGACAGGAGGCCCACCACTGGGAGCCGTCAACAGAGGATATGAAAAAGCTTGAAACGGCGGATATGCTTGTGACAAACGGCGCAGGCTTTGAAAGCTGGACGGACAAGCTTTCCGACTCGATAAGCAACGACAAGCTTGTAATTGTCGATACGTCGGCGGGAATAGAGCTTTTGCCCTCCTCACACAGCCACGACGACGAGGACGAGCATGACGAAGAAGACCACGATGAAGATGAACATGACGAGGAGGAAGAACACCATAATGAGGAAGAAGAACACGAGCATTCTCACGGTGCTTATGACCCTCATGTCTGGACAAGCATAAAAAATGCAAAAATTCAAATGGAAAACATCAAGAACGCCCTTGTTTCCGCCGATTCGGATAATAAGGATTATTATGAGGCAAACTATACCAAATGGGCGGCAGAGCTTGACAAGCTTGACAATGAATATGCCGACGGACTTGCAAACGTCAAGGACAAGACAATTGTTGTTTCGCACCAAGCCTTCGGCTATCTTTGCCGTGACTATGGGCTTAATCAAGTCGGAATAAGCGGAATTACGCCCGACACAGAGCCTGATCCAGCAAGAATGGTTGAAATCGTTGATTTAGTCAAGGAAAAAGGCATAAAAACAATCTTTTTTGAAGAGCTTGCGACGACAAAGGTCGCCGACGCAATTGCCGCCGAAACAGGAGCAAGCGTTTCCGTGCTTAATCCGTGCGAGGGGCTTACGCAGGAACAGCTTGACGCAGGCAAGGACTATATTTCAGTCATGAGGGAAAACCTCGAATCACTTAAAAAGGCGCTTAACTAAATGAATGCAATTGAGGCAAGAAACATCAGCTTTTGCTATAACAGAATACCCGTGCTTGAGAGCCTGACCTTTACGGTCAAGGACGGCGGCTTTACCGCCGTCGTCGGCTCGAACGGCACGGGCAAAAGCACTTTGGTAAAGCTTATCATGGGGCAGCTTTCGCCGCATACCGGAGAAATCCTTATTTTCGGCGAAAAGCAAGGCTCTTTTAAAAAATGGAGCGAAATCGGCTATGTTCCGCAGGTCACCTATAACAGCGGCACAAGCTTTCCCGCAACCTGCGAGGAAATCGTCGAAATGAGCCTGTATTCGCAGGTCGGCTTTATGCGCCCGTTTAAAAAGCACCATAAGGAAATGGCGCTTTCGGCGCTTTCGCTTACAGGCGCACGGGAATTTGCGAAAAAGCAGTTCAGCACGCTTTCAGGCGGTCAGCAACAGCGTGTCATGATTGCAAAGGCGCTTGCGAATAATCCAAGGCTTTTAATTCTGGACGAGCCGACGACGGGAATCGACTCGGCGGCACAGGAATCGCTTTTAAAGCTTCTTGCCCATCTTAATAAAGACCACGGAATGACGATTTTGATGATTACCCATGATTTTGCGAAAATTGAGGCGATTACGACGGACACGCTTATACTAAGCGACGTTTTGTCAGGCGAGGCAAAGCACCATGACGACAAATAACCCCCCGAAGCAATGCCTCAGGGGGAGCGGATTATTTAACTTTAATCTGAATTTCCACTTCAAGCCCGCTTTTTGTTTTTGCGGTTATTGTGGTTGTTCCTTTTTTAACACCCTTGATTTTGCCCTTGCTTGATACGGTTGCAATCTTCTTATTTGCTGTCGTCCACGTGACCTTGTCGTTTTTGGTGTTCAATATTGTGCCGATTGTAAGGGTTTTGCCTTTTTTAACGCTCATACTCAGCGTTATTGTCGGAGTATGCGACGGCTCAAAGCTTGGAGTGATTTGATAGCTTCTTTCTTTATTCGTGCTTATCACAGCATAATATGTACCCTTTACAACGTCTGCTGAAATTGTTTTGCTTCCGTATAGGCTTTCTCTGCAAACGAATTTTGCGTTTTTATCGAAAATAGCTATTTCCGCATTATCAGTAATGCTAAAGCCCGTTATATAAAATGAAAGCGCGCCCGCCTCGGGGACTTCCAGAATGTAATATTTGGTTTTTCCCGCTTCTAAGGTATCGCTTTTTGCTTCATCAAAGCCAAAAGCCTCGCCCGTTTTGTCAAACGGCGTCGTCGCACCCTTTATTGCCGTCGTACCCTTGCCCTCGTCGGCGGAAGTCTTTGCTTGGCTTGACGGTGTAAAGCTTGGAGTAGCTCTGAAATCACGTTCTTTTTCAGAGCTTATCGAGAGATAATATGTGCCTTTTTTTACAGAGGTAGAAATAGTTTTGCTTCCGTACAGGCTTTCTTTGGTTATAAATTTAAAATTGGCGTCGTAAATAACCGCCTCGGCACTGTCGGTGATTGAAAAGCCCGTTATATAAAACGAAAGCGTGCCCGACTCGGCAATGCTGTACTTATAGTACTTTGCCTTGCCTTCCTTCAGGTTTTCTTCGATTACCTCGGAAAAAGATGCTGTCGTTGCTGATTTTAAATCAGCGCCTGAAGCAGCGGCGGATATAGGCAAAGCTGTCAAAGCCATTATTGCCGAAACGAGGAAAGCAGTAATTTTTTTCATGTTTTTCTCCTTTTCAACAAGATTTGTTTCCGGAACATAAAATGTTCCTAAAGCTTCACCTCACAAAGATGGCGGTATGATTGCGCAGGGATTTTCCAAGGAAGCTTCTGGTCTTTGTGCGGTGATGTCCTAATTATTATACCAAATTACAGGCATATTGTCAAGCAATACCCAGCTTGTTCAAGATCAGTTCAGAAAGGCAGATTTACAGTGGTTTATGAAATTATGTTTAAATTGACGGATTTGCCGTTTTTCGAAATGTTCGGTTATCTTTTCATGCGCAAGGCATTGCTTGTCGGCGCGCTTTTGGGAATTATCATTCCCTGCATCGGCGTGATTATCGTGCTTAAGCGGCTTTCCATGATTGGCGATGCGCTTTCGCATACGTCGCTTGCGGGTGTCGCAATCGGGCTTGCGGCGGGGATAAACCCTGTTGCAACGGCGACTGTGGTCTGCGTGATTTCCGCTTTTGCAATCGAGCTTTTGCGGCGGAAATTCCCGAAATATTCAGAGCTTTCGATTGCGATTATCCTTTCTGTCGGTGTCGGGCTTGCAAGCATTTTTTCGGGCTTTATCAACAATGCAAAGGGACTTGAAAGCTTTCTTTTCGGAAGCATTGTCCTTATCACCGACGTCGAAACCTACCTTGTAATCGGCGTTTCGGTCGCTGTGGTCGTCATGTTTCTGCTTTTGTATAAAGAGCTTATGCACATGACGTTCAGCGAGGAAAGCGCCCGCCTTTCGGGCATTCCCGTCGAATTTGTAAACTTTATTTTCACGATTCTCACCGCCGTAACCGTTTCGATTTCGTCAAGAACTGTCGGTGCGCTTGTCGTTTCGTCGCTTATGGTTTTGCCTGTGGCAATGGCTATGCAATTTGCAAAAAGCTATAAGCAGACGGTTATACTTTCCGTAATATTCGGCTTTACTTTTACGATTATAGGGCTTACGGTTTCGTTTTACAAGGAAAACTTCAAGCCCGGCGGAACAATTGTTTTACTCGCCGCCTTTGCCTTGGTGATGAGCTTTGCGGTCAAGGGAATTGCGGGGAAAATTCGGAAATAAGCTTTTGATAATATATCAAGGTTGGTCAAACGGCGGAAAGCTGTTATTTACGCAAAAAAAAGGAGGGAAAAACCCTCCTTGAATTTTATTTATCATCAAGCTCGAACTTATAGCCGACGCCCCAGACTGTTTTGAGCTCCCACTTGTCGGATGCGCCCTCAAGCTTTTCCCGAAGCCTTTTTATATGCACGTCAATCGTCCGAGATTCGCCGTAATATTCAAAGCCCCAGACCTCGTCCAGAAGCTGGTCACGGGTGTAGACACGGTTCGGGTTTGAGGCAAGGTGAAACAAAAGCTCAAGCTCTTTGGGCGGAGTGTCATAAAGCTCGCCGTTTATGCGAAGCTCGTACTTTGTCATGTTTATTTCAAGGTTGTCATAGCGAACCTCTTTCATGCCCGTTTCGGCGGGATGCCCGTTCGATCGGCGCAGAACCGCCTTGATCCGTGCAATTATTTCCTTTGTGTCAAACGGCTTTACGATATAATCGTCCGCACCAAGCTCTAAGCCCAGAACCTTATCAAAGGTGTCGCCCTTTGCCGTAAGCATAATTATCGGCACCTGAGAGCTTTTGCGGATTTCACGGCATACCTGCCAGCCGTCCATGCCGGGAAGCATAACGTCAAGAAGCATAAGGTCCGGCTTTATGGAAAGGCATTTGCCGACCGATTCTTCGCCGTTTGTGCATATCACGACATTAAAGCCCTCTTTTTCAAGGTAAAGCTGGAGAAGCTCGCAAATATTCCTGTCGTCGTCCACGACAAGCACTTTACCGATTGGCATACAAACACCGCCCTTTGTACTTATGCGAAACAGTTCACATTTTGTCGAAATATCATAATAAAAAAATACAGACAAATTTCTATTGTTTATTATAGCATACTGTTTACAAAAAATCAATCATTTAATAAGTCAAAACCTATCATTTTGCTTTTTTTATTGTTTTTCAACAAAAATAATCCGTCAATATATACAAAACAGAGAAATTTTTATAATGATATTAATGCAAAGCTAACAAAAATTTTTATTTTTAAAAATAACACTTGATTTTTTATCAAAAATGATTAAAATAATAGTTAGCACTCATAATGTAAGAGTGCTAAAAAAGCAAAGACTTAAGGAGGAATTATATAATGACTATCAAACCATTGGCTGACAGAGTTGTAATCAAAATGGTTGAAACAGAAGAAACAACCAAAAGCGGAATCATACTGACTGCGGCGGCAAAGGAAAAGCCTGTGATTGCGGAAGTCACGGCGGTTGGCCCCGGCGGTCTTGTTGACGGCAAGGAAGTCAAGATGACGCTTAAGGTCGGCGACAGAGTTCTCATAAGCAAATATGCAGGAACAGAAGTCAAGATTGACGGTGTCGAATTCACCATTTTAAAGCAGTCTGACGTGCTTGCTGTTGTTGAATAATCAACCTATACCAAGACGAAACAATTTTATATAACGGAGGGATTTTTGATGGCAAAAGAAATAATTTACGGCGGCGAGGCAAGGTCCGCTTTGCAAGCGGGTATCGACAAGCTTGCCGACACCGTGAAAATTACACTCGGCCCTAAGGGCAGAAACGTCGTTCTTGACAAGAAATACGGCGCACCGCTTATCACAAACGACGGCGTGACAATCGCCAAGGAAATCGAGCTTGAGGATAAGTTCGAAAACATGGGCGCACAGCTTGTAAAAGAGGTTGCAACCAAGACAAACGATGCGGCGGGCGACGGCACAACAACCGCAACCTTGCTTGCGCAGGCTCTTGTTCGTGAGGGCATGAAGAATATTACGGCGGGCGCAAACCCCATGGTCGTCCGCAAGGGAATGGCAAAGGCTGTTGATGCGGCTGTTGCTGAAATTGCGAAAAATTCCCAGAAAATTCAGGGAAGCGACGATATTGCCCGTGTGGCAACCGTTTCGGCGGGCGACGAAAGTGTCGGAAAGCTTATCGCCGACGCAATGGAAAAGGTTACGGCTGACGGAGTCATCACCCTTGAGGAAAGCAAAACCGCTGAAACATACAGCGAGGTTGTCGAGGGAATGCAGTTCGACCGAGGCTATATTTCACCTTACATGGTCACAGACAGCGATAAAATGGAAGCGGTTGTTGACGACCCCTACATTTTGATTACCGATAAGAAAATAAGCTCTATTCAGGATATTCTCCCCCTTCTCGAGCAGATTGTACAGGCGGGCAAAAAGCTTGTTATCATCGCCGAGGACATTGAGGGCGACGCTCTCACCAATATTATTCTGAACAAGCTCAGAGGCGTTTTTGTCTGCGTCGGCGTAAAAGCCCCCGGCTTTGGCGACAGACGTAAGGAAATGCTTAAGGATATTGCCATACTCACAGGCGGCGAGGTTATCACAGAAGAGCTTGGACTTGACCTTAAAGAAGCACAGGTTTCACAGCTTGGACGTGCAAAGCAGGTCAAGGTTTCTAAGGAAAATACCATCATCGTTGACGGTGCGGGTAAATCCGAGGACATCAAGGCAAGGGTTGCTTCTATCAGAAACGAAATCGAGCTTTCAACCTCTGACTTTGACAGAGAAAAGCTTCAAGAGCGCCTTGCAAAGCTTTCCGGCGGTGTCGCAGTAATCAAGGTCGGCGCAGCAACAGAAGTTGAGATGAAGGAGAAAAAGCTCCGCATTGAGGACGCTTTGGCGGCAACAAAGGCGGCTGTTGAAGAAGGAATCGTTTCGGGCGGCGGAGTTGCGCTTGTAAATGCTATTCCTGCTGTTGAAAAGCTTGTAAAAGAGCTTCACGGCGACGAAAAAACAGGCGGACAGATTGTTCTGCGCTCGCTTGAAGAGCCGCTTCGCCAGATTGCCACAAACGCAGGGCTTGAAGGCTCTGTAATCATTGACGCAATCAAGCGTGAGGACAAGGTCGGCTTTGGCTATGACGTGTACGACGAAAAATATGTTGATATGATAAGCGCCGGAATCGTTGACCCAGCAAAGGTTACACGCTCTGCGCTTCAGAATGCGGCTTCGATTGCAAGCATGGTTTTGACGACAGAATCGCTTGTTGCCGACATTCCCGAGGAAAATCCCGCACCTGCAATGCCCGCAGGCGGAATGGGCGGAATGTATTAATAACCGCTGTTGCTTATAACAAAATCAGCCCCTTGAGCCTTGGCTTGAGGGGCTTTTCTTTGCTTTATTCTCTTGATATTTCAGTAATTTTGTGCTATACTTGTGCTGATATTCAATTGAAATGCGCACCAAAAATCTTCGAAAAAGCCATAGATTCAAGCTTTTATTCGATTTTTCGGAGCATTTTTAACAGAGATTCAGTGTTAATCCCAGTCAAAAAAGTTATAATATGACTTAAATACCGAAGGGGAAGCTTATGAGAAAATTTAAAAGAGAAGTCAAGGAAAAGGCGGAAATTTATGAGATAATCAAAGGCTGTGAGGTTTTAAGCCTTGCCTTGCACGACGGCGAATTTCCTTATGTGATACCGCTGAATTTCGGCGCTGAATTTGACGGCGAAAGCTTTACGCTTTATTTTCACTGTGCAAAGGAGGGTAAGAAAATCGACCTTATCCGCCAAAACAACAAGGCGGCATTTGAGATGAACTGTTCTCGGCGGCTTGTCGGCGGCGACAAAGCCTGCGACTATACAATGAAGTTTGAAAGCGTCTGCGGAACAGGCGAAATCGACATTATCGAGGATTTTGAGGAAAAGCGTGCCGCACTTGAATCGCTTATGAAGCAATACGGCGGCGAGGGCAAGCCCATGCACGAGGCGGCAATCAATATGGTCGGCGTTTTGCGGCTTAGGGTCGGGGAAATTACGGGAAAGCGGTCGAAATAACCACAGCATAACAAAAAGAGGACTAAGGCTGATAGCCTTATACTGAATCTCTATTAGAAATGCTCCAAAAAATCGAGCGAAAGCTTGAATTTATGGCTTTTGTGTAGATTTTTTGGGAAGCATTTAAATTGGAGATTAGTATTAGTCCTCTTTTTATATTATAGACAAAGCTTTTTAAAATGCCTGCTCTAAATCCGCAATTATATCGGCGGGGTTCTCGATTCCGACGGAAAGTCTGATTAAATCAGCGCCGACTCCCGCTGCGGCGAGCTGTTCGTCGGAGAGCTGACGGTGGGTTGTTCCCGCAGGGTGAAGCACGCAGGTTTTCGCATCAGCGACGTGGGTTGCGATTGCGCAAAGCTTAAGCCCGTCCATGAATTTCGCCGCATTATCCCTGCCGCCCTTGATTCCGAAGGAAATAACGCCGCAGGTGCCGTTGGGCATATATTTTTCCGCAAGCTTATGGTAGGGGCTGTCGGGAAGTCCGGGATAGCTTACCCACGAAACCTTGTCGCTTTTCGCAAGATATTCGGCGACGGTTTGAGCATTTTTGCAATGCTTTTCCATGCGGAGCGCAAGCGTTTCGAGGTGGGTGTTAAGCAGAAAAGCATTCATCGGGGCGGGGCTTGAGCCGAGGTCACGCATAAGCTGGGCGACTGCCTTTGTGATGTATGCGCCCTTGCCGAACGCTTTTGTGTAAGTCAAGCCATGATAGCTTTCGTCGGGAGTCGTAAGCCCGGGGAATTTATCCGCATATTTTTCCCAGTCAAAGTTTCCGCTGTCAACAATTGCGCCGCCGACAGAGGTTGCGTGGCCGTCCATGTATTTCGTTGTGGAATGTACGACAATGTCAACTCCAAATTCAAACGGACGGCAATTAATCGGAGTCGGAAACGTATTGTCAACAATAAGCGGTACGCCGTGAGAATGCGCCGCCGTGGCAAATTTTTCAAAATCAAGCACAATCATTGCGGGGTTTGCAAGACTTTCCGCAAAAACAGCCTTGGTGTTCGGCTTGAAAGCGGCATTTAATTCGTCGGCGGTTGCGTCGGGGTGGACAAAGGTACAGTCGATTCCCATGCGCTTAAGCGTTACGGCAAAGAGGTTGTATGTGCCGCCGTAGATTGCCGAGGACGAAACGAAATGGTCGCCCGACGAGCAAATGTTGAAAATCGAGAAAAAGCTTGCCGCCTGTCCCGAAGAAGTAAGCATTGCCGCCGCCCCGCCCTCAAGCTCGCAAATTTTTGCCGCCGTTGCGTCGCTTGTGGGATTTTGAAGCCGAGTGTAAAAATAACCAGCCTCTGACAGGTCAAAAAGCCTTGCCATCTGGGCGCTTGATTCATATCTGAAGGTCGTGCTTTGCGTGATGGGAAGGGCGCGAGGCTCGCCGTTTTTTGCCCGATAGCCTGCCTGTACGCAGGTTGTGTCGATTTTTTTATCCATGTTTTTCTCCTTGTTTTTGATTGATAGCATTATTATACAACATTTCTCGCTTTAAATCAATGCTTTATTTTCGCTCTGCAATTAAATTTTTCTCGATTATTTCAGAATTTTTCATTTCAATCATAAAATTTAGCCTGCGCAAGCAATGTCGGATAAAAAAATATTGACAACGGCTTAATGCGGTGCTATAATTACTAAGGCTTCACCACAAAACGATTATGGTACGATTGCGCAAGAAATACTTGCGTATTCCGAGAAATTTTGATGCCAAAATCGGCGAATAACAATTCTGCATAAAACTATCAACAGAGCGGAATTGCT
>CAZYRV010000001.1:22149-28697 GCA_964649485.1 uncultured Oscillospiraceae bacterium
CGGGCTTGTAGCTCAGCTGGGAGAGCGCTGCGTTCGCAACGCAGAGGTCGACGGTTCGAACCCGTTCAGGTCCACCAAAACCGCTGAATCTTACGATTCAGCGGTTTTTTGCGTTCATCCGCAATTTGTGCCTTCCCCCCCACCGCCGTGCGGCGCTCTCTAAAAATCCCGCCCTTCGTTGCACGGCGCAGGACAGCTCTGTCCTCGTCTGAAAAGGCTCTGCTCTCCCCCCGCTTTCTGCACAGCCGCCCGCGCCGCAGTCTGCCGCAAGCGGCAGACCCCCGCCTTGCGCCCTGCGCAAGGCGGGGCGATTTCGGGCAAAGCCCGAAATCGTGCGGCGCTCACTTGTACAGACCCGCAAAAGCCGCAGCTTTCGCCGGCTTCATCAGCCATGATTTCCTCACAAAACAATATCAGCACAAAAATTTCACCTGTAAATAATTTTTTACACAAAAATTTCATCTTTTTACACCTCCATGCTTTCGTTTTTACCATAAACAGCTATAATTATATTCGGACGGATTATCCACGACAACTAGGGTAAGACAGAAAGGAAACATAATGGAAAAACACATTTTCAAGCGCATTCTTGCGGCTTCGCTTGCCGCAACACTCACAGCAGGCGCAGCGCTTGCCGTAAATGCGGCAAACTCGTCTAAGGCGGAAAAAGGCAGGCCGCAGGCGTCAGCAACAGCCGAATATAACGGCAAAGCGCCGAAATACGTATTCATGTTTATCGGCGACGGAATGAGCTATCCTCAGTTTCAGGCGGCGGCAGACTATCTCGCTGTGAAAGAGGACAAAAACGACAACAACATTCTTGACGGCTATCGTGAAATTTATTTCACAAAATTCCCCGTTGCGGGCACGGCGACAACCTTTGACTCAACCTCCTTTGCGCCGGATTCAGCATCGACCGCAACCTCTCTTTCAACAGGCTTTAAAACTTACAGCGGCGTAATCAACATGGACGAAACAAAAACAATCTCCTATGAAACCATTGCGGAAAAGGTTAAAGACCAGCTTGGCTATAAGGTTGGCATTATTACAAGCGTAAACCTGAACCACGCAACCCCCGCAGCTTATTACGCTCATCAGCCAAGCAGAAGCAATTATTATGACATAAGCAACGAGCTTATCGCAAGCAATTTTGAATATTTCGCAGGCGGCGCTCTGCTCCAGCCAACCGGCAAAGAGGGCGATAAAACAAGCAGCTATGACCTTGCTGAAAAAGCAGGCTATAAGGTTGTAAAAACTCAGGAAGAAACTGAAAAGCTCACCGCCAAGGACGGCAAGGTAATCGTAATCGCTGAAAAGCTTGCTGATTCCGACTCTTTCTCTTACGAAATCGACAGGGAAAAAAGCGAATGGGCGCTTAAGGATTATGTCGCAAAGGGAATTGAGGTTCTCGATAACGACAAGGGCTTTTTCATGATGGTTGAGGGCGGCAAAATTGACTGGGCTTGCCACGCAAACGACGCAGGCTCGACAATCAAGGACACAATCGCATTCAGCAGAAGCGTTTACGAGGCTGTTAAATTCTATAACGAACACCCCGACGAAACCCTCATTATCGTAACAGGCGACCACGAAACAGGCGGACTTACAATCGGTTATGCGGGAACAGACTATGATACTTATTTTGAAAATATCCAGAATCAGGATATTTCATACAGCCAATACGACAGCGAATATGTAAAGAAATACAAAGAAAACAACACCTCTTTCAACACGGTTATGAACGACATCACAAAGCTTTTCGGCTTAATGCTCCCCACTGACAAAAACGCAGACAAAAACCCGAACCTCGTGCTTAACGAATATGAAATCGCAAAGCTTAAAACCGCCTATGAAAAGACAATGGACGGCGCAAAGGGAAGCTTTAAGCGGGGCGAGGACGACTATGTAATGTACGGCGGCTATGAGCCTTTAAGCGTAACAATCACTCATATTTTAAACAACAAATCCGGTATTGACTTCTCCTCTTATTCTCACACGGGACTTCCCGTTGCGGTTTTCGCAAAGGGCGCAGGACAGGATTTATTCAGCGGCTATTATGACAACACTCAGGTTTACTATAACCTTGCGGAAATCCTAGATGTGAAATGATATTATAAAACAAACCGACTTCTTCAAATAAACTCCTATAAATGCAAGATGTTTAACTCTAATCCGCTGTGTCAAGAATTGTGCGTGTCGCAGTTTTTATTGCACGGCGGGTTTTGCGTTTTTATCTCCTCTCGATAAAGAAAAGGAACGATATGAAAAAATATTTCACCAAAGAAAAGCTTTCAGAATATTCCCCCGTGCTTGTCGGGCTTTTGCTTATGATAATCCTGCTTGTTATCCCCACAGGGCATGAGGGCGCTGTTATCTATAAGGGCGCAGAGCGCACGACGGCAAGGGTCCTTTCCGTCAACAACGACAGCGTGGTTGATGCGGGCTTAATCCGCACGGGCGACCAGATATGCACGCTTGAGGTTGAGGACGGAACATATAAAGGGCGGATTGTCGAGGGGCAAAACCCGCTTGTCGGCTCTATGGAAAAGGACAAATTTTTTAAAGAGGGCGACCGGGCGCTTATTTACATAAGCTTTAAGGGCGACGAAATCGTTTCGGTTTCAATGATTGACCACTATCGGCTTGATCTGGCGGCAATATTAGTGTTTGCATTTATCGCCGTGCTTGTCGCCTTTGCGGGAAAAGCGGGAGTCCGTGCCGTGCTTGCTTTTATAGTAACAATTCTTGCCATATGGAAGCTTTTGGTGCCAATGTACCTCGCCGGCTATGACCCGATTATTTCCGGCTTAATCATAACCATGCTTATTTCTGTGGTGGTGATTTCGCTTGTATACGGCTTTGACAAAAGGACGGCGGCGGCAATCGCCGGAGTCGGCACAGGGCTTGCCCTTACCTGCATTCTGGGAATAATTTTCACGAAAATGTTTAAAATTCACGGCGCAATCATGCCGAATTCGGAGGGGCTTTTATATTCGGGCTTTGAAAACCTTGATTTAACACGAATTTACATGGCAAGCATTTTCATAGGCGCATCAGGCGCAATAATCGACGTTGCGGTTGACGTGACGGCGGCAATGCGTGAGGTTTTGGAAAAGCGCCCCGATATAAGCCGAAAAGAGCTTATAAAATCAGGCTTTGTAATCGGAAAAGCAAATATGTGCACAATGACGACGACGCTTTTGCTTGCGTATTCGGGCGGCTATGTTTCGCTTATGATGGTTTTTATGGCGCAAGGCACTCCGATTATGAACATTCTGAACTATAAATATATCGCCGCGGAAATAATCGACACAATCGTCGGAAGCTTTGGGCTTGTCATGGTTTCGCCGCTTACGGCGGTTATTGCAGGGTTTTTATTTGTAAAATCAAATAAAAGCGCCGACGAAAATATAAATCCTTCATTTTAGCGTTTTTTGCAAGATATAAATGTACAATCCTTCAATTTTTCATACTTTTTGTTTTTTAATTTTATGCCGCTTTTGCGGCAATTTTTCTGTTCTTAACGTTATAAATATATTATTTTATACTTTACGGCGATAATTAATCGAAAAATAATTCGAAATTTCACAAAATTTTCGCAGGAAAGCACTTGACCTATTGCAAATAATGAGGTATAATGATATACGTGGAAGAAGTTTTTTTCATGTGCAATTCGCTTTGTTAAAAATTTCTCAAAGTCTGCAAAGCAGATTGCAGATATGAATTTGTATTTACAAAATTTGTTGTTTCGTTTAAATTCTTCATACCGCCCTGATTTTTTTCGGCGGAATAAGGCTTTGCCCAAAACAGTATTTTTTTGCAAATACGCTCTCATACCGGTGCGTTTGCGCTTAAGGCGGGTTTTTCCGCTTTTTACGAGCATAATAATCAGACCGGTGTAAAAACCTTCGGCTTATGCCAATATACCTAAGAAAAGGAGAAAAAAATGACCAAGAATCAGAACGTACTCAAGTGGATTGAGGAAATGAAAGCCCTCACAAAGCCAGAAAAGGTTGTCTGGATTGACGGAAGCGAGGCACAGCTTGACGAGCTCCGCAAGGAAGCGATTGCTTCCGGAGAAATGATAAAGCTTAACCAGGAAAAGCTTCCCGGCTGTCTTTATCACAGAACAGCAGTAAACGACGTTGCACGTGTTGAGGACAGAACCTTCATTTGCTCTCGTGATAAGAAGGACGCAGGCCCGACAAACAACTGGTGCGACCCGCAGGAAATGTACGCAAAGCTTACGCCTCTTTATGACGGAGTCATGAAAGGCAGAACAATGTACGTAATCCCTTATTCCATGGGACCTATCGGCTCGCCTCTCGCAAAGGTCGGCGTTGAGCTTACCGACTCTATCTATGTTGTATTAAACATGGATATTATGACAAGAATGGGCGCTGATGCTTTCAAAAACCTCGGCGACGAATCCAACGACTTTGTACGCGGACTTCACTCTAAGGCAAACGTTGACCCCGAAAACCGCTATATCACGCACTTCCCCGAGGACAACACCATCTGGAGCATCAACTCTGCTTACGGCGGAAACGTTCTTCTCGGCAAAAAGTGCTTTGCACTCCGCATTGCTTCCTATCAGGGCAAAAACGAGGGCTGGATGGCAGAGCATATGCTTATTCTCGGACTTGAAAAGCCCAACGGCGAAATCAAGTACGTAACTGCCGCTTTCCCCTCTGCCTGCGGCAAAACAAACCTCGCAATGCTTATTCCTCCCGAGGGATACCGCAAAAAGGGCTATAAGGTATGGACAGTCGGCGACGACATTGCCTGGATGAAGATAGGCGACGACGGACGTCTTTGGGCAATCAACCCCGAAAACGGCTTCTTCGGTGTTGCTCCCGGAACAAACGTCAAGTCTAACTATAACGCTCTTGAATCAACAAAGAAGAACACAATCTTCACAAACGTCGCAATCAACAACGACGATATGACAGTCTGGTGGGAGGGTCTTGACAAGAACCCGCCCGTAAACGCAACCGAATGGAAAGGCTCTAAGGTAAACGGCGTTGAATTCACCGCCGAGGGCAACAAGCTTGCTCACCCGAACAGCCGCTTTACCGCACCCGCAATCAACTGCCCCTGCGTTTCAAGCGAATTCAACAACCCCAAGGGCGTGCCCATTTCCGCAATCATCTTCGGCGGCCGCCGTGCAAAGACTGCTCCGCTGGTATATCAGGCACGTGACTGGAACCACGGTGTATTCATCGGCTCGACAATGGCTTCTGAAACAACCGCTGCCGCTGCCGGCGCTGTCGGTGTCGTAAGACGTGACCCTATGGCTATGCTTCCCTTCTGCGGCTATCACATGGGCGACTATTTCAAGCACTGGATTGAAATGGGCGAAAAGCTCGGCGATAAGGCACCCGGAATCTTCCACGTAAACTGGTTCAAGACTGACGACGAAGGTCACTTCATCTGGCCGGGCTTCGGCGACAATATGCGTGTTCTTGACTGGATTATCGAGCGTGTTGACGGCAACGCTGACGCTGTCGAAACTCCTATCGGATTCGAACCTAAGGCTGAAGATATCAACATTGACGGTCTTGACATCGACCTTGACGTCGTAAAGGGACTTCTTAATATTGACATCAACCTTTGGAAAGAAGAAGCAAAGGGCATTCATGAATTCTATGCTAAGTTCGGCGACAGACTTCCCGAAGAGCTTAAGAAACAGCTTGCTACGCTTGAAAAGAACCTTGGTTAATTATTTAACAATATAATCAAACAGACAGAGCCTTAAACAGCTCTGTCTGTTTCTTTTTTATGGAAAATGAATAGTTATATGGCGCTAACATTCAAATCAAATGATATAATAAACCGGTTCTTCCATGCGGCAATCTTTTTTCTCATTTATTGCGTTTTGCCCTTGCAAAAATGCGCTTTTCGGTGTATAATAATGTTATCTATATATTAAGGAGTAATATTTCATGCTTATATACAACACAATGACGAGGCAAAAGGAAGAGCTTAAGACGATAAAGCCGAATGAAGTCGGAATTTATGCCTGCGGCCCGACGGTTTATAATCTCATTCATATAGGAAATGCCCGCGCGCTCTGTGTTTTCGATACCCTGCGCCGCTATCTTGAATATCGTGGGTATAAGGTTCGTTATGTACAGAATTTTACTGATGTTGACGACAAAATTATCAAAAAAGCAAACGAGCTTGGCATATCGTCGCTTGAGGTTTCCGAAAATGCAATCAAGGATTATTTTATCGACGCAAGAGGAATGAATATCCGTGACGCTGATATTCACCCAAAGGTCACTGAAAATATTGATATAATAATCGAAATAATTCAAAGCCTAATCGACAAGGGCTATGCCTATGAGGCTGATGGCGACGTTTAT
Organism: uncultured Oscillospiraceae bacterium; assembly: GCA_964649485.1. GTDB lineage: Bacteria > Bacillota > Clostridia > Oscillospirales > Ruminococcaceae > JAAYSD01. Next base: position 28,518 of record CAZYRV010000001.1, read on the forward strand.
TTCGACACTGATAAATATCCCGAATACGGCGCACTTTCCCATATGCCGCTTGACGAGCTTAAAGAGGGCGCAAGAATTGAGGTTGGCGAGAAAAAGCGCTCTGCAATGGATTTTGCCGTCTGGAAAGCCGCAAAACCAGACGAGCCTTATTGGGATTCGCCCTTCGGAAAAGGCAGACCG
>CAZYRV010000001.1:28707-57812 GCA_964649485.1 uncultured Oscillospiraceae bacterium
CACCACGAAAACGAGATTGCTCAAAGCTGCTGTGCAACGGGAAAGCCGCTTGCAAACTATTGGATGCACAACGGAATGCTTACTGTTGACAACAAAAAAATGTCAAAGTCGAAAAATAACTTTTTCCTCGTCCGCGATATTGCAAAGGTTTACGGCTATGAGCCTGTGCGTTTTATGGAGCTTCAGGTGCATTACAGAAGCCAGCTCAACTTCACGGAGGAGGTTATACAAAGCTGTAAGGCGGCTCTCGAGCGCTTGTATAACTGTAAAAGCCTGCTTGAGCAAACGGCGAAAACCGCCCGTGACGGCGACGAAATCCCCGATTTTCCGCAAAAATATAAAGAGCAGTTTATCACGGTTATGGATGACGATTTAAACACAGCCGACGGCATTTCCGCCGTTTTTGAGCTTGTGCGGGAAAGCAACACCTACGCAAACTCTGACGAGGCGACAAAAAAAGGCGCAAAAGCGGCGCTTGCAATGCTTGAGGAGCTTTGCGGGGTTTTGGGCTTACTTTATAATAAAGAGGAAGAAATCCCAGACGAGGTAAAGGCTCTTGTTTCGGCACGGCAGGAGGCAAGAAAAGCAAAGAATTTTACCCTTGCTGATGAAATCCGTGACAAAATCACAGCTTTGGGCTTTGAAATCAGAGAAACACGCCAAGGCACGGATATTAAAAAGCTGTAATTTTATTTACTCACAGTCTAATACTAATCTTCAATTGAAATGCCTGCCAAAAATCTTTAAAAGTCGTAAATTTATATTTTTTTAAGCTTTTTTCTTTCAACAACTTTTAAGTTTCAACTCAACATTTTCAACAGCTATGTTTAAACTCTGACCTCTTTCAACATCTCAACAAATTTTAAACATTTGACTGTTTAGAAAAAAGGACTCAAAAACAGCTTAAACAAACGCTTATAAAAATTTTCCACAGTTTCGTGCCTACTACTATGACTACTAAATTATTATATTATTTTATGTTTTTAAAGCTTCGCTTTATAAGGATAAAAACTATAAATGCAATTAAAACTGTTTAAAGCAGAAAGGAACGTCTTTATGAAATTCAAATGCCTGCAAAGCACATTGATAACAGCCGTACAAAATGCGGCAAAGGCTGCTTCGGCAAAATCTACAATTCCTGCACTTGAGGGAATATTATTTTCCGTCCAGAACGGAGAGCTTACACTTACGGGTTATGATTTGGATTTAGGGATTCAAACTTCTCTTGCTGTAAATAATTCTGAGGACGGAGGAATCGTATTAAATGCAAGGCTTATAAGCGATATAATCAGAAAAATGCCGAATTCTGAAATTTATTTTGAAGTCGGCGATAACCTGATGGTAAACCTTTACGGCGGTGAAGCTGAATTTTCTATTTTGGGAATGGAAATTTCAGATTATCCGAATGTTCCGAAAATTAATCCTCAAACAAGCTTTAAAATTCCGCAGAAAGAGCTTAAAAGCATGATTGGGCAAACGCTTTTTGCTGTCGCCGTAACAGATTTAAAGCCCGTTCATATGGGAAGCAAGTTTGATTTAAAGGATAATATTCTTAATATTGTGTCGGTTGACGGCGTAAGAATGGCGCTTAGAAAGGAAAAAATCGAATTTGACGATATTTCCTTTGTTGTCCCCGGAAAGGCTCTTGGAGAAATTTTCCGTATGCTTGACGAAACAAGCGAAAATGATGCTGTGCTTTGCGTCGAGCGCAATCAGATTTCCTTTGAAATAGGAAGCTATATCATTATTTCAAGGCTTCTTGAGGGCGATTTCATAAATTATCGCAACGCAATGAGCTTTGAAACGGACATTATCGCCGGAGTTAATGTAAGAGAGCTTGCTGATTCGCTTGAAAGAACGCTTCTTTTGATAAACGAAAAGCACAAAAGCCCTGTTCGGCTTGAGTTTAAGGACGAATGGCTTTCTGTTTCGTGTACGACGGCGCTTGGCAAAATCAACGACAAAATTCATGTAAACTATAACGGAAATCCGCTTGTAATCGGAGTAAATGCAAAATATTTACTGGAAGCAATCAAGCACTCTGAAAGCGACATGGTCCGGATAATGCTTTCAGGCTCGCTTTCGCCGATTAAAATTTTGCCGAAGGACGGCGACAGCTTTATTTTCTTGGTTCTTCCCATACGTATGAAAGGCGAATAAAATGGACGAATTGAATCAGAATAAAGAGCAAAATAAAGAGGAAATTATAGAAATTCTTCCAAATGAAGATACAGAATTTAATTTGCAGAATGATGGTTCAATGGATAGTCTTGATTTGTCTGTTTTGCCCGAGGAAACAGTTTCGGGTGAGGCAAAGCTTACACGGTTCGAGCAGGAAAATTATAATGACATATTCGGCCGCCAGCCTCTTGAAATTGACTCTTATAAGCGTGAGGTTTTAAGGCTTCAGACAGAGCTTGAAGCCGATAAATATAATATTCTTCACAAATATGCAATTTATTTGGGCTTGGTTGTTGGCATTGCGTCGATTTTAAACATTTTTTACATAATTGCTTTTGTTGATTCATCTTTTTCGGCTTATCTTTTCCTGCTTTTAGATATATCGATAACGCTTGCAGTAAGCGGTTACGGCTTGTATCTGCTTTGGAATTATGAAGGGCGCTCGAGAAAATTTTTAAGCATCGGGCTGGGCTTGTTTGCGCTTAATTGTTATATTGTGGGTAGTTATAATTTTGATTTAAGGGTTCTTCATTTCTGGGTGACATTTGTGTTTGTCGCTTTTTATGCGTTTTTGCTTTGGCGGTTATATTTCAGTGACAAGATAAAAAAATATTTCGATTTAACTTTTTTTGAAGAATAGTTTGGAGTAATATGGAAGTAAAAATTACAACCGAGTTTATAAAGCTCGAACAGCTTTTAAAGTTTTCGGGCGTCTGCCAAACAGGCGGAGAGGCAAAGCTTCATATTCAGGACGGAGAAGTTTTTGTAAACGGCGAGCCTTGCACGCAAAGGGGAAAAAAAATCCGTGCCGGCGACAAGGTTTCTTTTGAAGATGAAATTATCAATGTAGTGTAATATTTTGTAAAGTGGGTGATTTTATGAATGGTTTTGCGGTTGCTCTGGTCTTTATTGTCGGCATGGTTTTTGTCGCAATCGGCATAAAATCTAAGGATTTCGACATTCATGAAAACTTTATAAAAAACCCTGAAAAGTATGACGAGGACAAGCTTCGCCGCTTTTTCGGAATAATGAGCTATGCAATTGCGGCTTGCTTTTTCTTGTATGGAATTTTCGAGCTTGCAAGCCTTTGGATTGGGCAGATTGTGGTTTTTGCCGCGGCAATAGCACTGTTTTTCTATTTTGTGATAAAGCTTAATTTTTCTGAAAAACTTCAAAATAAAGAATATGTTGTAAATAAAGAACAGCAAATTCTTGAAGAACTCAAGGCGATAAGCGACGAGCTTAACGCAGGAAAGCCGGAGGAAAGATGATTATAACCCGCCTTTATGTGAAAAATTTCCGCAATATTAAAGAGCAGGAATTTGAATTTCATAAAGGAATCAATATTTTTACGGGGAATAACGGTCAAGGAAAAACCAATTTAATGGAAGCAATTTCCGTTTGTATCGGCGAAAGTTTTCGCAAAACACGCTTTCAGCAATATATTCCTTTTGAGATGGAAAACACAGATTTTGTAAAAATAAAACTGTGGTTTACTGATGAAAATCATTCTAATCGTGAAAATATGATAGAATATACAATAAGTAATAAAAAACGTGACATAAAGTACAATGGAATTTCTGTTCTCGACGCAAAAGAATTATACGGTGTGTTGAAATATGTTGTTTTTATACCCGAACATATTAATATTGTCCGTGGTCAGCCGGAGCTTCGGCGGGATTATCTCGATGAAGTCGCCTTTATGCAGACTCCGCTTCATTGGAAAAAGCTGTCACGTTATCAGCAGGCGCTCAAGCAGAAAAATAATATCTTGTCGTCGGGAATGGATAAGGCAGAGCTTTCGGCAATGGTCGAGCCGTGGAATGAAATTCTTGCTCAAGAGGGAATAAATGTAACCTATGGGCGGCTTAAATATTTTGATTTTCTCAAGGAAAATGCGGCGGAGCAATATCAAAAGCTTACAAATGACAGAGAAAAGCTCGATTTAACATATACAAGCACGGTTTTTAATACTGAAAGTATAGATTTTACTGATATTAATGCTTTGTTTAACAAATATATGGACGAGCTTAGGCTTTCGTTCGAAAAGGAAACAAAGCTTGGTTATACGGTTTGTGGGGTTCATAGAGATGATATTACTTTTAGTATAAATGAAAGCAATGCCCGTGATTTCGGCTCGCAAGGGCAGGTCCGAAGCATTGCGCTCACCTTAAAGCTGTCGGAAGCGGCGCTTATTCAAAGTCGAGGAAATCGCCCCGTAATCATTCTTGACGACGTTTTAAGCGAGCTTGATGAGCAAAGGCGGGATTTTATCTTAAATAATATTTCTGATTCGCAGATTTTTATTACTTGCTGTAATATTGAAGATGTAAAAAGCTTAAATGCCGGCAAGGTGTGGCATACTGAAAAGGGTGAATTTCATGAGCTTTGATTCTGTTTTTTTGCATATAGGCGGTGATGTCGCCGTCAGAATTGCTGATATAATCGGGGTTTTTGACCTTGAAGGCACGACAATCGGCACTGATACACGAGAATTTTTGTCGCAAAGTCAAAAAGAAAACAAAGTTTACACAGTGTCGAATTTTGGCGAGATGCCAAAGAGCTTTGTCGTCTGCACAGACGGGGTTTATATTTGCTCGGTTGCTTTGACGACGCTTCAGAGGCGGCTTGACGGGTAACTTTAAGGTTTCTTTAAGGTATTTCACTTAATTTTCATTGACACGACAAGCCCAAAATGGTATAATTTTATACAGCTTAATTTGCAATAAATAATTATCACAAATAAAGTAATAAAATATTACCATAATATACTCATCGGCATAATTGCCGCCTATTTGTTCGAAAAATAATTTTAAGGGGTAACTATGCGAAAAGTTTTATCGTATTTAAAACCGTTCGTTTTCTGGATAATTTTATCTGTCGTTTTACTCGGAGTAAAATCTCTTGCCGATTTAGTCTTGCCTAACTATATGGCGGATATTGTTGACACAGGGATAATCAATTATGGCTATGAGGGTGTTTCTGCCGACGAATTGGCTCAGATAAAAGCTTCGGGTGCTGATTTGCTTGCAAGCCAGCAGAGCTATATCATCAAAATCGGGCTTAAAATGATTGGCGTGACGCTTTTGGGCATTCTTGCCGCAATCGGTCTTGGAATTGTCGGGGCAAGAGTCGGCGCAGGGCTGGGGCGGAATCTCCGCCTTGATATTTTCAAGCGTGTGCAAAGCTTTTCCGCCTATGAATATAACAAATTCGGCGCCGCATCGCTTATAACCCGCACGACAAACGACGTCACGCAGATTCAGAGCCTGCTTATCGTGGGAATTCAAGTTGCTTTTCTGGCGCCGATTATGGGTGTCGGCGGCATCGTCATGATTTTGCTTATGAAAGCGGATATGGCTTGGATTCTGGGAGTCGGCTGTCTTTGCATTCTTTTTATAATTCTTGCGGCGCTTTTTTTCGTGCTTCCGAAATTTACGCTTATTCAAAAGCTTACGGACAAGCTTACGCTTATTTCAAGGGAAAATTTAACAGGATTAATGGTTTCTCGGGCATTCCGTACTGAAAAGCACGAGGCAGAGCGTTTTGACAAAGCAAATCGTGAGCTTATCGACACGAACCATTCTATTTTCAAAACAGTAACCTTTTTATTTCCAAGTCTTTCCCTGCTTATGAATTTGCTGAGCCTGCTTATAATCTGGGTTGGTGCGGGCGAAATCGCAAATTCAAGCGTCGAGGTTGGTAAAATAATGGCATTCATGCAATATACAAGCATGGTCATTATGGCATTTATAATGGTTTCGATGATGTTTGCGGTGCTTCCGAGGGCATCTGTTTCGGCAAGGCGAATTGCCGAGGTTTTGGAAATCCAGCCGTCAATCAAAAACCCGTCGGTATGCAAGCCTTTTGACCCCGAAAAAAAGGGAATGGTTGAGTTTAAAAACGTAAGCTTTGGCTATGAGGGTGCGGCGGACAAGGTTCTTGACGGAATAAGCTTTGTGGCAATGCCCGGCGAAATGACAGCGTTTATCGGCTCGACAGGCTCGGGCAAGTCAACGCTTATCAATCTCATTCCCAGATTTTATGATGTAACAGAAGGGCAAGTGCTTGTCGAGGGTGTTGATGTAAGAGATGCCGATTTAAATGCGCTTCACGCAAAAATCGGCTATGTTCCGCAGAAGGGAAGCCTTTTTTCCGGCACGATTGCAAGCAATTTAAAATATGGCAACCGTGACGCAGACGACGAATTTATGGAAAAATGTGCAAAAATAGCGCAGGCGGAGGAGTTTATTTTAGAAAAAGAGGATAAATATTCAGCACGTGTTTCACAGGGGGCAAAAAATGTTTCCGGCGGGCAAAAACAACGCATTTCTATTGCCCGAGCTTTAGTTACGAATGCTCCGATTTACGTTTTTGACGACAGCTTTTCAGCTCTTGATATGAAAACGGACGCACTTTTGCGTGCGGCGCTTAAAAAGCATATTACTGATGCGACAATTCTGGTCGTCGCCCAGAGGGTAAGCACAATCATGAATGCCGAGCAGATAATCGTTCTTGACGAGGGAAAAATGGTCGGAAAAGGCACTCACAGAGAGCTTTTGAAATCTTGCCCGCAATATTATGAGATAGCCGCCTCCCAGCTGTCCGGAGAGGAGCTTGAAAATGCGTAACGAAAAGGATTATGACAAGGATTTTGACAGCATTGCAACCGATACGGGGACGAACGATTTTTTAAACGACGGTGTTTCAAAGCTTGCGAAAGCAAGGGATTTCAAGGGTTCGATTAAAAAGCTTCTCGGTTATATCGGCAAGTATAAATTGAGAATAGTTTTCGTTTTTATTTGCGTTTTTATCGCAACAGCCTTTGCGATTGCGTCGCCGATTATTTTAGGAAACGCAACCCAGCTTTTGGTTGACGGCTCGCTTGCGATTGCGGCGAAAACAGGCGGAATTGATTTTACGGCGCTTACAGGTGTGATTATTACGCTTGTGCTTCTTTATGTGGGAAGTGCTGTTTTCGGCTATATTCAAGGGCGGATTGTCGTGGGAATCGGCGTTCGGGTTGCTTATGAGCTTCGGCGGGATATACAATCGAAAATTGCCCGTCTTCCCTTTTCTTATTTTGACAAAAAAACCTATGGTGAGGTTTTAAGCCGGATTACAAACGACGTTGATGTTGTTGCTTCTAATTTATACCAGTGTATAAATGAGGTTATTTCAAGCGGAATAACAATAATCGGTTATATTGTGATGATGTTCGTGGTGTCGTGGCAGATGGCGATTGCGGCGCTTTTGATACTTCCGGTTTCGTTTTTTATCGCCGAATTTATCGCAAAAAAATCAATCAAGCACTTCAAAACCCAGCAGGAATATCTCGGACACGTAAACGGACATATCGAGGAAATTTATACCAATCATACAATGGTAAAAATGTTCAATGCCGAGCAGGAGTCAGAGCGAGAGTTTACCGAATATAACAAAACGCTTTATCGTGCGGTCTGGCGGGCGCAGTTTCTTTCGGGGACAATACAGCCGTCAATGCAGTTTGTAAATAATCTTGGTTTTATTGTTGTGTGCGTGCTTGGCGGTTTTTTGGTTGTCAAGGGTTCGCTTAATATCGGCGGCATTCAGGCGTTTATCCAGTATATGAAAAATTTCGGTCAGCCGATTCAGCAGCTTGCAAATATTTCAAGTGTTTTGCAGTCGCTTGCGGCTTCGTCAGAGCGTGTTTTTGAATTTTTGGGCGAGGAAGAAGAAACCGAGGACGTGACAAAGCCTGTTGCAATCGAAAATGTGCGGGGCAATGTCGAGTTCAAAAACGTCCATTTCGGCTATAACAAGGATAAAATTATTATTAATAATTTCAGCGCAAAGGTAAGCGAGGGGCAAAAGGTTGCGATTGTCGGGCCTACGGGTGCGGGCAAAACAACGATGGTCAAGCTTCTGATGCGGTTCTATGATATTAATTCTGGTGCGGTTTATGTTGACGGGGTGAACATTGCCGAGATGCGCAGGGAGGATTTGCGTTCGGTTTTCGGCATGGTTTTGCAGGATACGTGGACGTTTAACGGCACGATTATGGATAATATCCGCTATGGGCGGCTTGACGCAAGCGACAGCGACGTCATAAACGCAGCGAAAAGCGCTCAGGTTGACCACTTTGTGCGAACGCTTCCCGACGGCTATAACACTGTTCTTGACGAGGAATCGAATAATATTTCAATCGGACAAAAACAGCTTATCACAATTGCGAGGGCATTTTTGGCGAACCCGAAGGTGCTTATTCTGGATGAAGCGACTTCGTCGGTTGATACACGAACAGAAATTTTGATTCAGGGAGCAATGAGCCGACTTATGCACGGGCGCACGTCGTTTGTGATTGCGCACAGGCTTTCGACGATCAAAGATGCCGACCTTATTCTTGTCATGAATAACGGCGATATTGTCGAGCAAGGCACGCATAACGAGCTTTTAAGCCGAGGCGGTTTTTACTATAAGTTATATTATAGCCAGTTTGAACAGATTGGATAATATTTCTGCTTGTTAAATTTTTATTTAAGATTTAAATTATACTAGTTGTTATATAGATGATGTTTAGAACAGATAGAAAAGGCAAAAGGAGGAAAGCTATGTCAGGGCAGTTTAAATATATGAATGAAAAATGTCCCGTTTGTCATAAAACCTTTGCGGAAACCGATGATGTCGTCGTTTGTCCGGATTGCGGCGCACCCCATCACAGGGATTGCTGGAACGAGGTTCAGCATTGCGCATACGAGCATAAGCACGGCGAGGGCTTTCACTGGGAAAGCAGTCTTGAAAAGCACCGCAAGGAAATGGAAGAACAGGCACGGGCTGAATATGAGAAAAATGCGGGCGTTCCTGAAGAGCCTGTTCTGGATTATGGAAGCGACATTGGAATGGTTTTTCAAACCATGAATGAGGAAGAAGAAATCGAGGGGGTAAGACTTCGGGATTATGCCGAGTTTATGGGGATAAATGCGGTGTATTATCTCCCTATTTTTAAAAAGCTTGCACGGGGCGAAAGAATTATTACCGTGAATTTTTTGGCGGGGCTTCTTGCGCCTTACCACCAGCTTTTTTACAGAATGAACTTTGTCGGCGTGCTTATTACGGCGATAATGTTTGTGTTTGCCGTGCCTGCAAGGCTTTCGCTTATGTTTGATCCGAATGAAATAAGTACAATTCTTGCAAATATAGGGTTGTCGTATGATATTCTGGATCAATTTCAAAATATTTCACTTTGGTTCAGCTTTGCGCTTATGATTATTATGGCGCTTTTCAACGACAAGCTTTATTTTAGGTTTGTCGTCAAGAAAATCAAAGCTATTCGGGCAAAATCAACCGGCGGGCAGGAATATTTTACGGCGCTTGCAGAGGCGGGCAGACCGAGCTTTAAAAATATTATGTTTATTTTCTTCGGAACGCTTATTATTTTTTCGGGAATTCTGTTTGCGGCGGCAAAGATTTTGGCTAGATAAGAAGATTTATGTTTATTAATTAAATTTAAGGAGAATAGAATGAAGGTAAAAAAGGCGGTTGTGCTTGCGGCAGGGCTTGGAACAAGGGTTTTGCCTGCGACAAAGGCAATGCCCAAGGAAATGCTTACAATTGTGGATAAGCCTGCGATTCAGTACATAATCGAGGAGGTCGTCAAAAGCGGAATCGAGGACGTGCTTGTGGTGTTAAGCCGTGGAAAATCTATTGTTCAGGACCATTTTGACCGTTCGCCGGAGCTTGAGGAGGCGCTTAAAAACAGCGGAAAGTACGAAATGTACGACCAAGTGACGGATATTGCAAAGCTTGCTAATCTCAAATATGTTCGCCAGCAGGAAATGTTAGGCACGGGAAACGCCGTCATGTGTGCAAAAAGCTTTGTCGGAAACGAACCCTTCGTTGTCGTATACGGCGACGACGTAATTATCGGCGACGACCCTGCGACAAGGCAGGTCTGCAGTCAGTTTGAAAAGCACGGCAAGGGCGCTCTTGCAATCAAGGAAGTCCCGACCGAGCTTGTGCTTAAATATTGCACGCTTGCGGTTAAATCCCTTGGCGAAAACAACTATCTTGTTACTGACATGATTGAAAAGCCAAAGCCGGAGCAGATTATTTCCCATTTTGCAATTTTAGGCAGGTGCGTTTTACCCCCTGAAATTTTCGATATTCTCGAAACAATACCTAAGGGCGCAGGCGGCGAATATCAGCTTACCGACGCAATGAAAATTCTTGCGCAAAACGAAGGCATGATTGGCGTTGATTTCACTGGCAAGCGCTATGATATGGGAAATAAGCTTGGAATGCTTAAGGCAATTGTTGAGGTCGGGCTTAAGCACCCTGAAATCGGCGACGACTTCAAAAGCTATCTCAAAACGCTTGATTTATAGGAGTAATTTATTCGGTTCCGTCCGAATAATATAAAAAGATAGCCGTTTGTGCGGCGGTTCTTAATAATAACAAGGAGGATTATCATGCTTAAGGTCACAGATTCGTTTAACCATGTCGAGCGCCCTTACAACGGAGAGCCTATCCTCAAGGAGGTTTCGTCGGAGGGAAGCTACATAAAGCTTGACAACGGCGTCACCCTAGAAATGGTGTCGGAGGGCAGGCTTTTCGACAAGGATTCCCCCGATAAGTATGCGGCGGTGTTTGAGGCTGAGGACGAAAATTCCATCGGCTCGCTTGTTGGGTATATCAAGCTGGATTAGGGCTTTGATTACAGATTAATATCAGTATAAAACCGGCATTATAAATTCTTTACGAATTCATATAATGCCGGTTTCTTCTGTTTTGTTGTATTAAAAATGAGGATTTTCGGGTTAATGTTCCATGTGGAACATGGTAATAACAGTAAATTATTTCATGAAAACAAATTCCTCAAGCTCGAAAAGCGGTCTGCCGTCAAACATTTCCTTAAACCAGCCGCCAAGCATCGTTTCGACAACGAAATAAACTGCGTGCCTGCCTGTGACGTTTTGAACGGTCGCCGAATATACTCCGTCGTCTGCTTTGATTTCACAAAAACCGATTTCATCGCCGTTTTCGCCGTCAAGCAAAATGCGGATTTTCGCTTTACAGCCTGTACCGTGAATTTTTGCGCTGAAAAGCATAGAGGTTTTTGAAAAATCGTCGCCGAAATCAAAGTATTTAAAGCCGATCACAGCGCCGTTCCGGATATTGACGACGGGCCTTGAAAAGACATTTTTTTCGGTTATAAATGCGCCGCCCTTGAGGACGCAGGCATAATCAGCCGGCGTAATCTGGTATGGATTAAGGCTTTCATCAAAGCCGAGGGAGGTCATTTCCACCTCGGGGATTGTTCCGTCGGGCAGAATTTCTATTTTTTCGGCGCAGGCACGCCTTGACATAATCGTGCCGTTCGTCATGCGGTGATAAAAAATATACCATTGTTCGCCGACTCTGCAAAGCGAGCCGTGGTTGTTTCCGCCGGGATAATCCTTGCCGTTATCGACGATTGTTCCTCGGAAGGTAAAAGGGCCTGTGGGTGAATTTGACGTTGCGTAGACAAGCTTGCTTCCTGTTTTCGGGGAATAAATCATATAGTAAATATTGTTAATTTTTCGCACAGAGCAGGCCTCGAAAAAGCTGAAAGGCTCGTCGGCGGGGATAATGTGCTCGATAAGGGTGTTATCAATGATTTCGTACATATTTTCGGGGTTAAGCTCCGCCATAAACGAGCGCTCATAGCCGCAGTAAATGTAAACCCTGCCGTCGTCGTCAACGAAAACGCCGGGGTCTATAAACCAACCGTTACAGCAGACTTCATCTGAAATAGTGTATTTATAGGTTGAAAGCAAGGAAAACGGGCCTTCGGGGCGGTCGCTTACGGCGACACATCCTTTTGCCCCCATTATATAGCAATATAAATAATACTTTCCATCTTTTTCGACAACATCAGGCGCATATAAATCGCCGTCTGTCCAATCGGTGTCGGATTTATGGTCAATATCGGCACGGGTATGGAAAATATCTCCATGACAAACCCAGTTTGAGGGGTTGTTTTTTGGCGCAGACCAAACCTTAAGCTTATAGTCGCAGAATTTGTCAGAGCCGGCGCTGTCGTGCGAGCCGTAAATATAGATTCTGTCGCCGAAGGCTCTCGGTTCGCCATCAGGAATATATTCCCAATGCGGAAGATAAGGATTAGGCATAATTTCCTCCTGTAAACGTTTTCAAAATTGTCGTTATATGACGGATAACAGTTTATATTTTAACCCGAATAAGAAAATTTGTCAATAGAAAATTCAAAAAAGGAGTAAGCTGAAATTGCTGTTATTTTTCCAAATGCTGTTGAATAAGCTGTTCCCCCGCACGGACCGCTGCGTCAAAATCGCTTATATCAAGCCAATTTATGCGCTTTTCACGGTTAAACCAAGTCATCTGGCGCTTGGCATAGTTGCGGGTTTCCTGCTTGAGGTGCTCTACGCATTCAGCAAGGCTTTTTTCGCCCTTAAGATAGGGAAAAAGCTCTTTATAGCCGATTGCCTGTGCGGCGGTATCGGTTTTTTCAAGGCTTAAAAACCACCTTGCCTCGTCAAGAAGCCCCTGCTCGAGCATGAGGTCAACCCGTTTGTTTATGCGAGTGTAAAGGATTTCACGAGGAAGGCTCGGCGCAATAAAAAGCGGATTGTACGGCGAGGGTGAAAGGCGGCTTTTTCGCTGTTGCTCGCTCATTTTTTCGCCGGTTGTGTGGAAAACCTCCAAAGCACGGATTACACGTGCAAGATTGTTCGGGTGCAGGCTTAAAGCGGCTTCGGGGTCGATTTCAGCAAGCTTTTCATGCAAAGCGTTATTGCCGTTTTCGGCGGCGAATTTTCTCATTTCATCACGAAATGAATAGTCAGTTTCTGTTTGTGAAAACCTTATATTATCAATCAAGGAAGTAATATACAATCCAGTTCCGCCGACGACAAACGGAATATCGGTTTTGTCGATTTCTACGGCGGCAAGCCGCACAAAATCTGCTACGGAAAAGCTTTCTGACGGGTCGAGAAAGTCCATAAGCAGATGAGGAACGCCCTCCCTCTCGGCCGCCGTCGGCTTTGCGGAGGCAATGTCGATTCCCTTGTAAATCTGCATAGAATCAGCGTTTATGATTGTGCCGCCAAAACGCTTTGCAAGCGCCACAGAGAGCGCTGTTTTACCGCTTGCGGTCGGCCCGCAAATAACAATAATTTTCTTTTTTACCATTTAATGATTACCTTGTCTTGATATATTTTACCTTATTTTTATAAATTATTGTCTAAAATAGGGCTTATTGAATCCTGCCGAAATATTTTTCAAGCTGTTTTCTTGAAATAACTGTCATTATCGGCCGCCCATGAGGACAAAAACGAATTTTATCGTCATAATATGCCGCCTGCGCCAGAGCGTTAAGCTCGGAAAAGCTTGTTGTGTCGCCGGCTCTGATGCTTGCCTTGCAAGCCATTGAATGCAGAATTTCATCAAAAAGCTCACCGTGTGCGTGCGCTTTTTTTGCGCCGTTTACCATTATTTCTGTGATTGCCGCAACAATTTCCTCACCGTCGCATTTGTCGAGCATAGTAGGAACGCCCTTAAGCAAAATCTCCAAGCCGTCTTTAAATTCAAGCGTGATTCCAAGGTCAGAAAGCACGCTTTCGCCGTCCTTAAGTGCGTTGTATTCAGCGGCGGAAAGCCTGATTAACACAGGCTCGGCAAGCATTTGAGGGCTTTGCACGGTTTCGCCCTTAATCCTTTCAAAATTTATTCTTTCTTGAGCTGCGTGCTTGTCCATCAGGATTAAATTTTCGCCCGCCTCGCCGACTATATATGTCTTGAAAAGCTCGCCGATAACCCGAAGCGGTTCTTCCTTTGGGGTGATTGTTTCAGTTTTCGGCGGGTCGTCGTGCTTGACAAAGGCGCTTGGCGTGAGGTGCTGAAAAGCCGATGACAAAGCCGTTTCTGCCGGAGCATCGATTGACGTTTTGCCTTCGTCAAAGCTTGTTTGAACAGTTTCTTCCTCTTTGAAATTCTGGCTTTGAAAAGGTGAAATATTCGAGTTCAGCACAAACTTTTTCGCTTCATTATTGGAATAAATCGGATTTTTTATGAATCCTTGTCCATATTCTGGTATTTTTGGTGTAACAATCTGCGGCTCTGCAATGGCTTCGGACGGCTCTGCAATCGGCTTTGACGGCATTGAAACAGTAATTTCTTTGCCTTGGTCATAATTTAACAAAGCGTTTTTCACTGCAAAATAAACTGCGTCAAAAATCCTTTTTTCGTCGGAAAAACGAACCTCTGTTTTTGCAGGGTGCACGTTCACATCAACTTCACTTGGCTCGATGCTTATATTGAGAATACAAGCGGGAAATTTTCCCACCATTATGCTGTTTTTGTAAGCTTGCTCGAGGGCGACAGAGCAAATTTGCGAGCGGATAAAGCGCCCGTTCACGAAGAAAATCTGAAGCGAACGATTGCCACGGCTGAAAAGCGGCGATGAAGAATAACCGGTGACACCGATTTTATTGTAAATATTTTCAACAGGAATAAGGCTGGCGGCAAGCTGTTTTCCATAAATTGCATAAATAGCGGAGTAATAATCGCCGTCTCCGGGTGTGACAAAGGCTTGTTTGTTGTCACGGATAAAACGGAACGATACCTGCGGGTTTGCAAGGGCAAGCCTTGTCATCAATGTTTCGACAGTATTAGCTTCTGAAATATCCTTTTTTAGAAATTTCAGGCGGGCGGGAGTGTTAAAAAATAGGTCTTTTATGATAATCGTCGTTCCGTTCGCACAGCCGCATTGCTCTATGGTGATTTCTTCGCCGCCCTCAATCTGGTAGAGAGTTCCAAAATCATCTGCGGCTTGTTTCGTCGTCATTTCAACCCTTGCGACGGCTGAAATCGAAGCCAAGGCTTCGCCACGAAATCCCAATGTATGGATATTGTTAAGGTCGTCGGGGGAAAAAAGCTTGCTTGTCGCATGGCGCAAAAAAGCCCTGCGGACGTCGTCAAATGCGATTCCAGAGCCGTTATCGCTTACCCTGACAAAGCGGATTCCGCCATTGCGGATTTCAACAGTCACCGTGCTCGCACCCGCATCAACCGAGTTTTCAACAAGCTCTTTTATGACGGAGGCGGGGCGCTCGATAACCTCGCCTGCGGCGATAAGCTCTGCTGTTTCCTTGTTGAGAACGTTTATTTTTCCCATTTATACCTCAAATCAACATCTTAAATTCTCTGAAAAGCTCAAAAGCCTTAAGCGGCGTAAGCTTGTTTATGTCGGTATTTTTGATTTTATTAAGCACATTCTGCTCGGAAATGCCCGTAAAATCAATCTGTTCTTTATTTTCATCGCTTTCTTTAAGCGTTTTTTCAAGCTGTTTCTTGCTTGATTTTTCCATATCTGCCAGTAATGCCTTTGCTCTGTCGATAACCCTCGGCGGAAGCCCCGCAAGCTTTGCGACCTCAATTCCATAGCTGTCGTCAACCCCGCCCTCAACGATTTTGTGCAAAAATCGTATGTCGTCGCCTTTTTTGCTTACCGCAACGCTGAAATTCCTCACACCCTTAAGCTCGCTTTCCATTGAAATAAGCTCGTGATAGTGGGTTGCGAAAAGCGTTTTACAGCCGATTGATTTTGAAACTACGTGCTCGGCCACGGCACGTGCGATTGAAATTCCGTCAAAGGTTGAGGTTCCTCTGCCGATTTCGTCAAGGATAACGAGGCTTTTTGCCGTCGCATTTTCGATTATTTCCGCAACCTCATTCATCTCAACCATGAAGGTTGATTGTCCCGCCGTGAGGTCGTCCGAAGCGCCCACACGGGTAAAAATTTTGTCAACAACACCAATTCTTGCATAGCTTGCCGGCACAAAACTTCCAATCTGTGCCATCAAAACATATAGGTGGATTTCCCTGACATATTTGGGCCTGTTATAATAATCAAGCGGTTTTCGCCCTTGTCAAGAAGGACGTCGTTCGGCGTAAACGGCTTGTCGGTGAGCATTTTTTCAATCACAGGGTGTCTGCCGTCACGGATTTCAATCACGCTGTCGAGGGTCATAACCGGCTTGGCATAGCCGTTTTCGATTGCCGCATTTGCAAGCGAGCAAAGCACGTCAACCTCAGCAAGCGCTTCTGCTGTCGTTTGAATTTGCTCGAGCTTGGCGGAAATAAAGGCACGGATTTCGCCGAAAATTTCTTCCTCTAAGGCAAGCGCCTTATCGTTCGCCGTCAGAATTTCGCTTTCAATTTTTTTAAGCTCGTCGGTTACAAAGCGTTCGCAATTTGCAAGCGTCTGCTTTCGCACATAATGTGCGGGTGCGAGCACGGCGTTCCCCTTTGAAATCTCTATGTAATAGCCGAAAACACGGTTATAGCCGACTTTAAGCGTGCGTATTCCTGTTTCGGTGCGCTCTCTTTCCTCAATTTCGCCGAGAACCTCCTTGCCGCCTTTTGCGATTTTCCGAAAGCGGTCAAGTTCGTCGTTAAAGCCTTTTTTGATAACATTTCCATCTTTGATAGAGTTTGGCGGCTCGTCCGAGATTGAATTTTGCACAAGCGCCGCAATGTCCGAAAGCTCACAAACGTTATTGTCAAGCTGTTTGAACAGTGGAGAGGAAAGCCCCGCAAGCCGTGCTTTAACCGTCGGAATCGCCCCGCAGGTTTTGCCCAAGGCGAAAATATCACGAGGCGATGCCGCTTTATAGACAATTCTTGACATTAAGCGCTCTAGGTCGTAAATCCCACGCAGGCTGTCGCAAAGCTCAAAAAGCGTGGTCGGATTTTTCACCAATTCTTCAACGCTGTCAAGCCTTTTCGTGATTGTGACGGGGTTTGTAAGCGGTTGTTCTATCCAAGTTTTAAGCCGCCGCTTGCCCATTGAGGTCGAGGTTTTGTCCAAAACCCATAAAAGCGAGCCGCGGCGCTCTTTGTTGCGCATGGTTTCGCAAAGCTCGAGGTTGCGGCGGGTCGAAACGCTTAAATCCATGAATTCGTCATTCTGGTGGACATTAAGCTTTACAAACCGCTTGACAGCCGCCTTTTGCGTTTCCCCGAAATAGCGCACAATTGCGCAAAGCGCCGAGGTTGTTGTTTCCCCCGCCGAAATTCCGCATTCGGCAAGCCTTTCTCCGCCGAATTGCTCGACAAGCACGCTTATATCCGCCGAGGAAAATTGTTCGTCGTCAATAAGCTCGCCCGTGCATTTTACGTGCTGGGTTTTTATGTAATCGTGCACGCTTTTGAGGTCGAGGAAGTCGCTGTTAAACAAAAGCTCGACAGGAGTAAACCTTGAAAGCTCGCTTATAATCGACTTTTCAAGGTTTTTCCCTGATTTTTCGAAAACGTGCATTTCGCCTGTTGAAATATCTGCGAAAACCATAGCACAAGCTTGCTTAACCGCATAAACACAGGCGATATAGTTGTTTTTGCCCTCGTCAA
The DNA here is from genome assembly GCA_964649485.1 of uncultured Oscillospiraceae bacterium. GTDB lineage: Bacteria > Bacillota > Clostridia > Oscillospirales > Ruminococcaceae > JAAYSD01. Next base: position 46,294 of record CAZYRV010000001.1, read on the forward strand.
GCATACTTGCCTCGATAACTGTGCCTGCTGTCACAAGGCGAACCACGTCACGCTCGACAAGCCCTTTTGAAAGGGCGGGGTCGGTCGTCTGCTCGCAAATCGCAACCTTAAAGCCCTTGTCGATAAGCCGCTTGACATAGCCCTCGCTGCTGTGATGGGGAACGCCGCACATAGGCGTGCCCGCCCGTGCCGTCAATGCAAGCTCAAGCTCTCTTGCCGCAAGCTTTGCGTCCTCGCCGAACATTTCATAAAAATCACCAAGGCGGAAAAATAAAATATAATCCTTATATTTTTCTTTTATGTCATAATATTGTACAAGCATTGGCGAAAGCTTTTCAACGTCCGGCATAGTCCCCTCCTGCTAACAAAAAATCTGTAAATCGTGCAATGCTGAATTTGTCTGTAAACAATTTCAAGAATAAACGAGCATCAGCCGCAGCCCGCACAGCTTGAACAGCTTCCGCCGCAGCCTGCGTCAGTGTCGCAGGTAAGCGGGTCTTCCCCGTTTGCCGATGCGTTTATAATCGCATTTACCTGCTGGATAAGCATATCGAACGCCTGCTTTGCCGCATTGTATTCAATCATGCTTTTGTTGCCCATGATTGTGCCGTAAAGCTCTTGCATTGACTTGTTAAGCTCGCCGATTTTCTTTGCGTCCTTTTCGTCACGGCTTTTGTTCATTTCAATGCTGAGCTGTTGGCGGTTCAGGTTAAAGTCGCCGATTGCGGTCTGCAATTCGTTGTCGTTGTCGTTTGCTTCCTTTGCACGGACATACTCGGTAAAGCGGCTGTCCTGCTGGATTGCGACACCAAGCTGTCTGGTCATTTCTATTACGTCCATTTGATACTCCCTTCGCTATTCGGCGCTTTTGCCGACAAGCTCGCCGACAAGCGCCCAGTTTAGTGCTTTTTTTATCTCAACATCGACAAACTGCCCGATAAGCCCTTTGTCGCCCTTGAAATCAACAATTATATTCTATATTCTGGCGGCTTTTCCCCGTAAGCAAGCCGTCCGCCGTCCGTCCAAGCCCCTCGCATAAAATCCGCATTTTTCTGCCCTCATAAACCTTGTAGGCGTCAAAACCGATTCCCTGCTGAACCGCAAGAAGCTCGTCAAACCACCTGCCTTTTTCCTCACGGGAAATCGGGTCTGGCATTTCGGCGGCTTTTGTACCTTTGCGTGGGCTGTAAATAAATGTGAACAGTGAGTCGTATTTAACCTCTCGGATTAAATCCAAGGTTTCGCAAAAATCCTCATAGGTTTCGCCCGGAAAACCAACAATTATGTCAGAGGTAAGCGCAAGGTCGGGGATTTTGCTTTTTGCATAGCTTACAAGCTCCATATATTTCGCACGGTCATAATGGCGGTTCATAAGCTTTAAAATGCGGTCGCTTCCGCTTTGCACCGGCAAATGCAGGTGGTGGCTTATATGGCGGCTTTCGGCAATCGTGTCAATAAGCTCGTGGGTTGCGTCCTTTGGGTGCGACGTCATAAAGCTTATTTTAAATTCGCCGTCAAGCCCGTCAAGCCTCCGCAAAAGCTCTGAAAAGCTTACGCCAAGCTCTTTCCCATAGGAATTTACGTTCTGCCCTAAAAGCATTATGTCCTTAAAGCCGTCGTTTATAAGCCCGCCGACCTCGGAGATTATGTCGTCGGCGCTTCTCGAGCGCTCTCGCCCTCTTACGTGCGGAACAATGCAGAAGGTGCAGAAATTGTTACAGCCGTTCATAATCGGGACGCTTGCTTTTATGTCGCTTTCTCTGCGAATGGGCAGACCCTCTAGGATAAAGCCGCTTTCGTGCGGGATTGAAACCGTCCGCTTACCGCCGTTCAGCCTTTCCCAGACAAGCTGTGGCAGGGTGTGAATGACGTGTGTGCCGAAAATTAAATCGACAAAGGGAAAGCTTTTGTAAAGCCGCTCGGCAATATGCTCTTGCTGGACCATACAGCCGCAAACAGCGATTATCATGTCGGGATTTCGCTTTTTTACGTGCTTTAATGCGCCGACATTTCCGAAAACCCTGTCCTCGGCGTTTTCACGGACGGCGCAGGTGTTAAACAGCACCAAATCCGCCTTGTCAACGTCGTCGGTAAAGCCATAGCCCATTTGCGCAAGCATACCCTTGATTTTTTCGCCGTCGCTTACGTTTTGCTGACAGCCGAAGCTGTGGACGTGGGCAAGCGGGCTTTCCTCACGGTGGGTAAAAAGCTCGGCGGTTTTATCCATAAACTGCCGCTGAAGCTCAAGCTCTTGTGCGGGGATAATTTTAGGTTGTCTAATCAATGAAATCTTCCTTTTGAAAAATATTTATCTATTGCAACCGCCTTAAAATTATGCTATAATCAGCAAAAAAGGAGGCGGCTTATGGAGTTTGATTATTTATGCGGCAAGGGAGCAAGGGCTGAGGTTTACCGCAAGGGCGACTATGCTTACAAAGTTTTCGAGCCTGATTACAGCAGGACGGCGGCATTTTACGAAGCTTTTATAAACGTGATTGTGTATGATATGGGGCTTCCTGTGCCAAAAACCTACGAGCTTGTTGAAATTGAGGGCAGGCTTGCTTTGCGGCAGGATTTTGTCTGCGGCAAGGCTTTTTTTGATGTGCTTAAAGCCGAGCCGAGCCGTGCTTTCGAGCTTGTGGAGCAAAGCGTGAATTTGCAATATGAAATGAACCAAAAAGAGGGAAATGTCCCGCTGTCATTTAAAAAACGCTTGCTTGATTCGATTACAGCCTCTCAAAAGCTTTCTCAAAGCGCAAAAGAAAAAGCTATAACCAGCATAGAAAAGCTTCCCGACGGCGACAGGCTTTGCCACGGGGATTTTCACGGCTTCAACATTATTGTTTCCGGCGATAAATACACGATTATTGACCTGCCGAACTGCTCTTACGGCTGTGTTCAATGTGACTGTGCCCGCACTTATATGATTTACGCAATTTACGCAAAGGAAATTGCAGAGCTTTATCTCGATTTATACTGTAAAGCGGCGGCAATCACAAGGGAAAGCGTTTTAGAATGGCTTCCTGTTATTTGCGCCGCAAGGCTTTCCGAAAATATTGCGGGTGAGGAAGAACAGCTTTTAAAGTGGGCTGGAGAGCTTGTTACAGCGCCGTAAACGGCTCTGCGCTTGCTTTCGCAACGGAAATATCCGCCTCGTGAAACGCTTTTGAAAGCATTTCCGCCATATAATCGCAAAAAGGGTTTTCCGTGGGAAAATGCCCCGCATCAATGAGGGTAAAGCCTTTATTTATCGCATCAATCCAGCGGTCGTGCTTTACGTCGCCTGTGATAAGCGCCTGACAGCCCGCCTTGATTGCGTTTTCCATTTCAACCGCCGCCGAGCCGGAGCAAAGCGCAACACGTGTTATTTCCTCTTTTCCCGCACAAAAGCGCAGACTTTTACAATCGAACGCTTTTTTTGCGTGCTCGGCAAGGCTTTTCGGCGAAAACGCAATTTCAAGGTTGCAGATTCTGCCATAGCCTTTATTTTTTTCGGGAAACTCAAGGTTTAATATACCGCTTGTTTCAAAGCCTAAAAGCTCTGCCATGAGGTCGCTTGTCGAGTGGTCGGCGACGTCAAAATTTGTGTGCGCCGCAATCGCATTTATGCGGTTTTCGGCAAGGCGGTATGCGGGAGTGCCGTATACAAGCCGTTTAAGCGGGTTGAAAATAACGGGGTGGTGTGTGACAATCAGGTTTGCGCCCTTTTTTATCGCCTCGTCTATTACGTCATTCGTCACGTCCAAGGCAAGCAGAATCTTGCTTACAGCGCAATCCATTCCGCCGACAAGCAAGCCGACATTGTCAAAGCTGTCGCCGTCGGTAAAGGGCGAAAGCCTGTTTATAATTTCGTACACATCACGAACCTTAATGCTTTGCATTTTGCCGTTTCACCTCTTTTATATGGGCTTCAAGTGCCTTAAGCAAAGCCTTTTCCCTCTCAAAGCGGGGATTATAATCCTTTGCGGCGGCAAGCCCGTCAACGATAATCCGCTGGACGGAAAGCTCCCAGTTTAAGTAATCCATATCACGCATTTTTCCGACAAAGGCTTGCTCGTGCGTGATGGGCATAATCTCACTGTTAAGCCTTGCATGAATGATTGCATAGTGCATTATTCCCATGTTTACGGCGCTTTCGGAGATAATCTCAAAGCCGTTTTGATACAGCCAAAAGCGAAGCTCGTTTACGTTGTTCATCGGCTGGAGAATAAGCCGCAGGTCGTCATGGCGGAATTTAAGCCCGCCCAGAATTTCGCAGATAAGCCGTCCGCCCATGCCCGCAATTATTATGTCGTCGCAAGGGGGAATGCGCTCGAGCCCGTTTGATTTAATGAGCTCGATTCCGTCGATTCCGTGCGTTTCCATTGTGACTTTTGCGGAAACAAGCGGGCCGTCGTTTATGTCCGCCGCCACAACCCGCTCTGCGCCCTTCTGCCGCAAAAAGCACGGTAAAAGGGCGTGGTCGGTGCCTATGTCGCAAATCCGTTTGTCAAGGCGGACGTGCCGTGCAACCTCCGCAAGCCGTTTGTCAAGCCGAATAAGCATTACTGCGCAATCGCCTTGTTAAGCTCGTCAACAAGCTTGTCGGGATCAACGCCGTGGACGGCGCAAGCCTCCTCAACGGTTTCGCCTCGGGAAGCGGGACAGCCAAGGCAGTGCATTCCCATTCCGAGGAAAAACGGAGCTGTTTTTTCGCCGGCAAAGTCTAAAATATCGCCGATTATTGTTTCCTTTGTGATTTTCATAATTGCATTCCTTTCAGTATAATACTGAATCTCAATTAAAAACGATCCAAAAAATCGAGCAAAAGCTTTGATTTATGGATTTTGCGAAGATTTTTGGGCAAGCGTTTTAAGCTGAGATTAGTATAAGACAACATTTATTATTGTGATAATGTCTACTATTATTATATATTATTTCAGTATAAATTTCAAGTGTTATTTTTCCCATTTCATTGAAATGTCAAAAGCAGTGACAGAGTGCGTAAGAGCGCCAAGGCTTATTATATCAACGCCAGTTTCGGCAATTTCACGGATATTGTCAAGGGTGACATTTCCCGATGCCTCCAAAACGGCTTTGCCGTCCGTGATTCTGACCGCTTTTTTCATGTCCGCACAGCCCATGTTGTCAAGCATAATTATGTCTGCGGCGACGGATAAGGCTTGCTCAAGCTCGGTGAAATTTCTCACCTCGACCTCGATTTTCACCATATGCCCCGCCTTTTCACGCAATGCATTCACAGCGGGGATAATTCCGCCGTAGGCATCAATATGGTTATCCTTGAGCATTGCCGCATCGGACAGGCAATAGCGGTGGTTTTTTCCGCCGCCCATGAGGACGGAATATTTTTGAATCGGGCGCAGACCGGGGAGGGTTTTTCTCGTGTCAACAACAACAGCTTTCGTGCCTTTAATAAGCTCGGCACAGCGGTTTGTGTAGGTTGCGATTCCGCTCATGTGCTGGATAAGGTTCAGGGCGGTGCGCTCGGCTTTTAAAAGCTCTCGGGTTCTGCCGTGGAATTTTGCGATTATATCCCCTGTTTTAACCTTGTCGCCGTCCTTGAAAAAGCGCTTGATACTGACGTTTTCGTCCAAAAGCGCAAAAACTCTGAGCGCAACCTCCAAGCCCGCCAGAACTCCGTCCGCCTTTGCGACAAAATACGCATCGGAAACGCTGTTTTCGTCGATAAGCAAGTCGCTTGTCACGTCAATATAGTTTATATCCTCAAGCAAGGCATTTTTAATCAGATTATCAACATAAAAGGGCATCAGAATCATTCGCTTGCGTCCTCTCTTTCAACAACTTCCTTTAAAATTATATAAGCGACCGTCGTAAGCGATTTTGCCTCGACAAAGTCCTGTGTCATGCGGAATTTCGTGCTGTAAAGCAGGTTTAAAAGCTCTGAAACACGCTTTAAGCCCTCTCTTGCTTCGGCAAAATGCGGCTCGACAAAATAGGCGCTCTGCATGATTCCGCGCACCTCCGTGCGGATTCCGGTCGGAAGCTCTGCACCGTTCGTGTCGGGGAAATCATGTTCTTTTTCGCCTTTTGCGGCGGGAACAAATTCTTTTTCTATATTTTCGGCAATTCTTCGTGAAAAAACAAGGGCTTCAAGCAGGGAGTTGCTTGCAAGGCGGTTTGCGCCGTGAACGCCCGTGTGCGAGCATTCGCCCGCCGCATACAGCCCCGAAACCGTGCTTTCGCCGTTTGTGTCAACGTCAATTCCGCCCATGAGATAGTGCTGGCAGGGGAAAATCGGCACAGGCTCTTTTGTCAGGTCAAAGCCCTTTTCGAGAAGCTTATTATAAATCATGGGAAAGCGGTTTTTGATGAAATCGCTGTCCTTATGGGAAATATCAAGGTAAAAATCCATGCTTTTTGTCGCAAGGCTTTCTTGGATTATACATTTTGAAACCACGTCACGGGGCGCAAGCTCTCGTCTTTCCGGCTCGTATTTATCCATAAAGCGCTCGAATTTACAGTTAAGCAGATGTGCGCCCTCTCCACGGACGGCCTCTGAAATGAGAAAGGATTCACGGTTGTTTTTGTCGGCGAATGCGGTTGGGTGAAACTGGATATAGCTTAGGTTTTTGATCCTTGCGCCGACGTTATAGGCAAGGCTTATTCCGTCGCCTGTGGCGATTGCCGAATTTGTGGTGAAGTTATAGACTCTGCCGATTCCGCCTGTCGCCAAAACAACCTTTGGTGCGGTGAAATAGCTGAATTTGCCGTCTTTAAGAACCTGTGCGTAAAAATCGCCGCCGTCCTTCTTGAGGTCGCACAGAATTGCGTTATCGACAATTGTTACGTTTGAAAGCGACCGGACGCTTTCGATAAGCCGTGTTTCGATTTCCTTGCCTGTTGTGTCCTTGTGGTGGGCGATTCTGCGGCGGCTATGCCCGCCCTCAAGCGTGAGGTGGATTGTTCCGTCGGGCTTTGTGTCGAAAACAACGCCGAATTTCGCAAGATTTTTCACGTCCTCAGGGCCTTGCTCGACAAGAATGCGGAGATGCTCCATATCATTTTTATATTTTCCCGCAACAAGGGTATCCTTTATATGAAGGTCAAAGCTGTCGTTTTCCTTGTCCATGACGGCGGCGACACCGCCCTGCGCAAGTGCGGAATTGCAGAGGGAAATTTCCCTTTTCGAAAGCATGAGGATTTTAAAGCGGCTGTCGAGGCACAAAGCCGCATACAGCCCCGAAATCCCCGAGCCTGCGATAATAACATCATATTCTTTAAATTTCAAGTCTAACCTTTCTTTCCGCCAAACTCTTGCGTTCGGCAATTTTTTGCGATATAATTTATATATAAACCATTGAAAGGGGTTATTTATGACAGAACAGGAACAAATCCTTGTAAATACAATACTTGCGGCCGCCGATATGGGCGAATATGATGCCGAAACGTCGATGGACGAGCTTTGTGAGCTTTGCGAAACGGCAGGGTGCAACGTGGTGGGGACGGTTATTCAAAAGCGACCTGCCCTTGAAAGCGCAACCGTCCTTGGAGAGGGCAAAATCGAGGAAATTGCAGAGCTTTGCAAAAATCTTTCGGCAGAGCTTGTCGTTTTTGACCACGAGCTTACCGCTTCTCAGATCCGAAACATTGAAAAGGTGCTTGACGTGAGGGTTATTGACCGCACAATGCTTATTCTGGACATATTTGCGGGGCGTGCCGTGTCAAACGAGGGAAAGCTTCAGGTCGAGCTTGCACAGCTTAAATATCGCTTGCCCCGACTTGCGGGAATCGGCACGTCGCTTTCACGGCTTGGCGGAGGAATCGGCACACGAGGCCCGGGCGAAACCCAGCTTGAAACAGACCGCCGCCATATCCGCAGGCGGATTGACAAGCTTTCGGACGAGCTTCGAGAGCTTGAATCACGGCGGGGGCTTGTCCGTACCCGCAGAAAGAAGGACAACGTGCAGACGGCGGCGATTGTCGGCTATACAAATGCGGGGAAATCAACGCTTTTGAATACGCTTACGAATGCGGGAGTGCTTGCCGAGGACAAGCTTTTCGCAACGCTTGACCCGACTTCAAGGGGGATCGAGCTTCCCGACGGGCGCAAGCTTTTGATAATCGACACAGTCGGGCTTATCAGACGGCTTCCTCATCAGCTTGTCGAGGCTTTTAAGTCAACGCTTGAGGAGGCGGCAAATGCCGATATTATTCTACACGTTCAGGACGTTTCGGACACGGAGGTAAGAGAAAAATCCGAAGTCACCTTGCGGCTTCTTGCCGAGCTTGGCTGTGGGGAAATCCCTGTCGTAAACGTGATGAACAAAAGCGATTTGCTTGAAAATCCGCCTGCCGACGACGAAAACACTGTTTTTATAAGCGCAAAATCAGGCGGCGGAACTGAAAGGCTTCTCGAGGCGATAAAACGAAATCTGCCCGAAAAATATAAGAAAATGAATCTGCTTTTTCCGTATGACAAGGCGGGTTTGATTGCGGTTTTGCGGGCAAACGGAAAGGTTTTGTCCGAGGAATATGCCGAAAACGGAATCAAGGTTTGCGCCCTTGTCGATATTGTAAATCAAAGCGGAATGGAAGCGTTTTCACAGGAATAACAGAAGCTTATAAAAATTTTACTGAAAAAGCTTTTATGATACTAATCTCTGATTCAAATGCTTATCGAAAAATCTTTGCAAAGCCCATAAACCAAAGCTTTTACTTGATTTTATGAATCATTTCTGACCGAGATTCAGTATAATTATTTTATCACGTTTTGATGTGAAATACAAGAGGAAATGAAGAAAAAATGGGGTTTCGCATTATTGCAAGGCGGATTAAACGATTTCACGGTTAAAAAAGGCGGGGTTTCCCCGCCTTATGCCATTTCAAACACCGCCGTAACGGCAATGCTTTCACCGACAGCTTCGGCGAAAATGTCGCCGTTCATTTTTGCCATAAGCCGCCTGCAAATGTACAAGCCAAGCCCGTTTCCGCTTTGATTCCCCACGTTCGAGCCTCGCCAGAAGCTTTCGAAAATGTGCGCTGTTTCGCTTTCGGCAAGGCTGTTTCCGCTGTTTTCAATTTTGACCAGCACACAGCCCTCCTCCCGTGAAAACGAAAGCGAAATCTTCCCTCCGTCGCCGTATTTAACCGCATTTTCAATCACGTTCTGCACAACCTCAGCCGCCCTGTCAAAATCGCCCTTAAGCAGGCAGTTATCGTATTCGCCGACTATAAATTCCGTCTTGATTAACATCAGTTTTTCAGCGTAATAGCCGCTTATTTTCTCAACCAAAGCCGCCAGATAAAATTCGGAATTATTGACCGTAAAATCAAGAAAATCCTCTCTCGACGCATTTATAATCTGCGAAACAAAGCTTTCGATTTCGTCGGCGTTTCTGCCGATATTCGCCGCAATTTCAAGCTGTTTTTCCTTGCCCTCATACAGATTTTTTTGGAGCGCTTTCGAATAAAGCTTAATCGCCGAAAGCGGCGTTTTTATGTCGTGGGAAATTGACAGAATAAGCGTTTTTTTCTCCTTGTAAAGCCGAAGCTCTCGGCTTTTCTGCCCTCAAGGTTTTCACGAAGCAAGTCCATTCCCCACACAAACCGCCCGAAAAAGCGGCTTTTGTTCTCTTTAAGCGGAACGGCAAGGTTGCCCCGGGAAAGCTCGTAAGGCACGTCGCTTAGGCTGTGAAACGGCTTGATAAGCTTGATTTTAAGGTAAACAAGAACCGCCGCAGTGATTGCCGCCAGAGCGCCAAGCGCAATATTTGCGCCGGCGACAGCGCTTTTAAATGCGCCGTTATCGTTGTTGATATAGTCAAAGCGATAATATTCGCCGCCGATTCTGCGGATTTCATACGGCAGCCCGCCGCCTGCGAAAAAGCTTTCCTCATCGGTGCTTGAAAGCATTGTTACGGCGGAAACAGCAGCGTATTTATCAACGCTTTTCGGCGAAAATCCGCCTGCCTCAATTTCCTTCGAAAGCCTTTTTATTTCGACAAGATAAAGCTTGCTCTCGGGGCTTTGAACTCCCATGAAATAAAGGTTTACAGCCACGAAAACAACGGCAAAGGCGATTGCTGCGGCGGCGAAAATTTTGTTTATACTTTTCATCGTTCCTCACTCAAAGCGATAGCCCACTCCCCAGACCGTCTGAATGCGGTCGGGCTTTCCAAGCTTTTGGCGAAGCCATTTCACATGGACAGTAAGAGTTTGCGGCTCTGAAAAGCTGTCAAAGCCCCAGATTTTGTTGAAAATATAGTCTTTTTTGAGGGTTTTACCCTTGTTTTCCATGAGGAGAAGCAAAAGCTCGAATTCCTTTGCGGTTAAATCAACCGTTTTCCCGTCAACAACAACGTTTCTGCTATTTTTATCAAGCTTAATATTGCCATCCTCAATGATGAAATTTTCATACCGCCGCTTGAAAATTCCGCTTATTTTCGCAAGCAGAATGTCAATATCGTAGGGCTTTTCGATATAGTCGTCCGCCCCCAGAACAAGCCCGTTTATTTTGTCGTCCTTTTCGGTTTTTGCGCTTATAATGATGATTGGAGCATTGCTTGTTTCTCTGATTTTCCGACAGACCGCAAAGCCGTCCATTTTCGGAAGAATGACGTCAAGCACAACAAGCCTTGCGCCCTCTTTTTCGAAAAACTCAACCGCTTTTTCGCCGCTTTCACAGTGCTTGCGGGAATAGCCCTCCGCACCTAAAAAATCGCACAAAAGCCCGCCAAGCTCTCGGTTGTCCTCGACGACAAGAATATCAGTCACGCAAATCCTCCTTTTTACCAGCCCATTTCCATAAGCCAGTGGTTAAGCGCCCTTTCTCTCTCACGAAGCTCTGCCCCGCTTGTGTATCTGTCTAAATTATACTCCCCTTTTATGTTTCCGTCAACTATATATAAAATTCTTGTGCATTTCGCCGCAACCCTCACGTCATGAGTAACAAGCATGATTGCCGTTCCGGCGTCGTTTATTTTTGCAAGCTCTGTCATGACTTCTTCTGAAGCTGTGCGGTTAAGCGAGCCTGTCGGCTCGTCCGCAAAAATAATTTTCGGCGAATTAACCATACTGCGGCAGATGCAGGCACGCTGGAGCTGACCGCCCGAAACCTCGTTTATATCGTTGTCGGCGACCTCGATAATGCCAAGCTTGTGCATCAGGCTTCGTGCCGTTTCAAGCTTTTCCTTGCGGGAAAGCGGGCTTTTTTTCGATTGCAGGGCGGGCAGGGCGATATTGTCCATAACAGACAGGTTTTTAAGCATATACATTTGCTGGAAAATAAAGCCCATTTCATTCAGCCGAAGCTGTGCAAGCTCTTTCGCACGAAGCTTTGCAATGCTTTTTCCGCCGAATCTGACTTCACCCGAAATGATTGAATCCATTCCCGAAACGGCATATAAAAGCGTTGATTTTCCCGAACCGGACGGCCCCATAACCGCCGTCATTTCCCCCTCTCGAATTGCAAAATTTACGTTTTTGAGGACGTTGTTCTGCCGTTTGTTTACAATGTAGGTTTTGCATAAATCCTTGACTTCTATGATATTATTCATGAT
>CAZYRV010000001.1:57822-74924 GCA_964649485.1 uncultured Oscillospiraceae bacterium
GTTGATATTAATGAAAAAACCATTAATTTTCTTGTGGAAAATTTATCTGATATAAATCCACCAAATAAATATCCGAAAATACCAACTAACCCAAATACGCTTCCCAAGGATGCATACTGAGTTGCATTAAGATTAAATAGTTCAGTATAAACATCATAGTAATATCCTTTAAAATATGGTAGAGCATATATTAAAGCACCTGATAATACTAATAGTAACAAGGTAAATTTATTCTTTTTTAATTTGCTTTCTGTAACTGTATTATTCATGATTTTCTCCTTAAATTCAACTTGTTTTTTCGGGAATTCATTTCCCGAAAAAACACCGCTTAATGTTTCGCTTGGCGAAACATCCACACCGCCCGTAAACTACTCTATGTTGCTTGTTTCGGCGGGCGAAATTCCATGTACTCCAAGCGCCGCAATATACGACGAAACAACCGTCGCCGCAAGCAATATCAGCGGATAAAGCAGATAGTTTTCAAGCGGATTTATTTCGGGGCTTACCGACGTTGCGCCCATCATATGGAATATCGGCTCTGAACCCACTTTAAACACAGGATATTGAAGTGCGGCGGCAAGCAGGATTGATATAACCATCACAAAGCCCATTCGCAGAACCTGCCAGCGCAGAATCGCTCCGTTTGAAAAGCCGATTGCCTTAAGCATACCGATTTCGCCTCTCTCTTTCGTTATATAAGATTTTTCCATAAGCACGGCGACAAGAATGTTTATCATAAGCACAACCGCCAGAATAACCATGTTTACGCCGTTTAATATGTCCGAAACCCCGCCCATAAGCGAATCTGTGTATTCCTCGGGATACATAAATTCGTTGTTTGGGAAAGCTTTTTCGAGGATTTCAATCCGCTTTGCGATTTCGTCACGGCTTGGGCTGTCGGCAAAGGTTAATTGCCACGAAAACAAGCCCATTGTCTGTGCATAATCAAGCGTTTCGTCCTCGTTAAAGCGTATGCCCTCGCCCATATTGCTGAGCGACTGATACAGGGCGGTGACTAAAAACGGCTTTTGCTCGCCCTGTATCAAAATGTTTACTGTGTCGCCGATTCCCGCACCGATTTTTTCGGAAATAAGCGGCGTAATCGCAACCTCGCCGATGTTCACAGGCGCATAGCCCTCCAGATAATCATAATCCAAAGCCCTTGTGCCTGTGCCTTGCGCCGCAATTGATTTACAGGTTTTTCCGTCATGACTTATCGAAAGCTTGAACATTATTTCAATCGCCGCCTTAGACTCAAAGCCGTTTTCAGCGACCCTATCCTCAATTTCCTCAATCGTTTTGTAAACCTTTGTCCTGCCGTCGGAAACCATATAATCCTCATAATTATCAAAGCCCGTCATAAATAAATCGCTTTTTGAAAGCCCGAACCACGGCACGATTTTGTCACTGGTAAGCGTGTTCACGGTGTTGAGCATAACAAGCAAAAGCGAAAAGCCAAGCGTGAAAATCACAATCATCACCGCATAGCGGGGAAGACTGCTTGCTATGTCGTTTCCCGCCATAAAAGTCACAGGGGAAAGGCGGCTTTTCGCAAGTGAAAACAAGCCCTTGCCACGAAAGCGTTCGCCGGTCGAGCCGTTTCGGATTGCATCAACAGGAGTGAATTTTTTAAGTCTGCCTGTGCAGGAATAGCTGAACAAAACCACAATTCCCACAATCAAAACGGCGCTTATAAGGTTAATCAGCAGGCTTCCGTCGTTTTTAACAATAATGTTATGCCGAATCTGACTTATAAAAACGTCGCCGAAGGGAACGCTTAAAGCCAAGCCCAAAATTGAACCGACAATGGCGATTGCAACGTATTTAACCAGATAAAGCCCACGGATTTTTGCGTGAGTTATGCCGATTGCTTTCATGATGCCGATTTCCCGAAACTCCTCGGAAAGCGTGAAATTAATCGTAAAGCGAAGCACGACAAAGGCGATTAACAGCAGGAAAACGCTTAGCAAAACCAATATTCCCGCAATTGAAATATCCATAAAATAAGTCATGGTTAACAGGCTTTTGCCGCCTGAAAAGGCGACGTTTGCGTCAATGTCGCCGATTGCCTGCTCAAGCTTTGTTAAATCCGAGGAATTTTTAACATTTACGTGAATAATGCTTCCGCCCAGATTTGCCGTGTCAACATTTGCAAAAAAATAGTCAAAATCGTTCTGGCTTATCACATAGCGTGCCATGCCCATCATTGCAGAGCCGAAAAAAGCGTCCTTGTGATAACCCCGAATCGTAAAGGTTTTGGAAATGTCGCCGAATGAAAGCGTGATTTTGCCGCCCTCTGAAAGGTTGTTATCTTCCATCACTCCACGCTTGATCCAGATTTCGCCGCCCTTGATTTCAAGCGGCTTGTCGTCCTTGTCAAACAGCTTATGAACGCTTGTTTCAAGCGCCATAACCATGCCCGAATTGTTTATATTCGGGTCTTTGTCGTCGAAATTTATTCCCGAATCAGTAAGATAAAGCATCTTTTCGCTTTGATAATTCCTGACATAATCAAGCCCGTCAAGCGTTTGCAGAATTACGCCGTCGCCGGAGCCGGCATACCTCGTCACAATGGTATAATCGCTTACGTTTGCCATAGCGAAATAGTCGTCAAGCGCCGTCGTCACGGACAGAATCGTGTTTAGCCCCGCCGCCGTGAAGGTTACGGACAGAATCACGAAAACAAGCAGTATAAAATTCATTGTACGCTTGCGTTTCAGGTCTTTTTTCAATATATTTATGTACATAAGCCCTCCTTTTTTTCAATGATAACATGATAATTATTAAAAAATCATTAAGTCTGAAAAATATTTTCCATTAATAAGCACTCATAAACCGCCGTTTTCGGCGAAAAATACTTTCAGGACGAAAAAAATAATGTGAGTTCTGAAAGGAATGTTTGTATGAGTAATCAGTCAAGCACAATGCTTAAAAGCGTGGCGGCGGGGCTTGTCCTCGGCGGTCTTGCTTTTGCGGCGACAAAAATGATGTCAAAGCCCAAGTCGTTCAACATTAAAAAGGCGGCTGGCAAGGCACTTAAGGCGGCAGGCTCTCTCGTGGAGAATATGCAGTTTTAGTGTTATTTAAAACGGCGGGCGGAAATAATTCCGCCTGTTGTTTTTATGCTTGAAAAACTTTTTGTTTCGTGGTATACTTATGCTTGACAAGTCGTACATAAGGCACAGCCTTAATCATGATTTTTTATAAAATTTGCATAAATAACACGGAGGCTTTGACATGGAAGAAAAAATACACCCGCAAAAAAGAGGGCGGTTTATTGCCCTTGAGGGGATTGACGGCTCGGGGAAAAGCACACAGCTTCGGCTTCTTAAAAAGCGGCTTGACAGCATGGGGCTTGCCTGCCTCGAAACGAGAGAGCCGACAGATTCGCCCATAGGCTCGCTTATCCGCCAGTTTTTGACGGGGAGAATGACCGCCGACAACCGTGTAATCGCAACCCTTTTCGCCGCCGACAGAACCGACCATCTGCTTAATGACATAAACGGCATTGTTGACAGGATAAACAGCGGTACGAACGTCGTCATGGACAGGTATTATTTTTCGTCCTATGCCTATCACAGCGTCGAGCTTGATATGGACTGGGTTATTAATATAAATTCTGTAAGCGCAGAAATTCTGCGGCCTGACCTCACGGTTTTTCTTGATATTCCCGCAAAAACAGCAATGAAAAGGATTCAAAAGGGCAGGCTTCAGACAGAGCTTTTCGAAAAGGAAGAAAGGCTTTGCCTTGTGAGGGAAAACTATTTCAAGGCATTTGAAAAGCTTGCCGATTGCGAAAAGGTTGCGGTTATTGACGCTGATGAAGATGAAAAAATTGTTGCCGCGAGAATCTGGGCGGCGGTTTCGGAATATTTCAGCAAGTAGAAACTCAACTTTTCGTAGAATTTATTATATCAAAATAAGCTTAATTTGCCCTGCCTTTCGGCGGGGCAAATTTTTCTTGACAAAGCCACTAAAAGGGTATATAATTAGGTTAGCAATAGGTAACTTATAAGGAGGCGACATAATGAAAATAAACCGCTTTGAAGAGCTTCTCGCAAGCCACTGTGCGCCCGCTCTTTTAGGAATAAAGCCCGCAAACCTTATTTCTGTCGGAAAAGACGTCGCCGACATACATAAAGAGGTCGAGCGTTTTAACAAAAAAGCCGCCGCAAAGCGGCTCCGCATGAAAATTATGTGCGAGTGCGGCAAAAAAGCGCTTGTCCTCGTCTATAACGAGCGGCTTATGGAAAAACAGCTTCACGAGCAGGAAAGATTAGACATTCTGCAAAGCTGCGGCTATGACGGTTATTGCACTGACGAGCTTCTTGACGAGCTTGCGCAAAGGCTTTCGCAGGGCGGCGATTTTCCGCATGAAATCGGTGTTTTTCTCGGCTATCCCGTGCATGATGTGGTCGGCTTTATGGAAAAGCAAAGCTTTGTTTTCAGCGGCTATTGGAAGGTTTATGACGATGAAGAAAGGGCAAGGCGGGTTTTTGCAAACTATACAAAATGCCGCCGCTTCCTTTGCGGAAAGCTTTCCGACGGAGTGGGAATCTATGAGGCGATTAAGATAAGCTAGGCAGTTTTATTTTATAAGCAAGGCAAAAGCTCTGGTTTGGTTGGGCAATTCAGCAATTTTAATATGTGCTTATACTGAATCTCGATTAAAAATGATCCAAAAAATCGAGCAAAAGCTTTGATTTACGGGTTTTGCGAAGATTTTTGGGCAAGTATTTTAATCAGAGATTAGTATTAAACAAGCAAAGCCTTGTTTATCACAAAAACAGCCCTCTCTGTTATCAGAAAGGGCTTTTTATCGTTAAAGCACAGAGCGGAATTTTTCACGTCCTTCGGCAAAAATGTTCCCGCCGTGACAGTCGCAGGCGACGACAAGCGGAAAATCCTTGATTTCAAGCCGTTTTACGCTTTCACAGCCGAGGTCGTGATAGGCAACAACATCACAGCTTTTTATGCACTGACAGGCAAGCGCACCCGCACCGCCGACAGCGCAAAAATACACCGCCTTATTGCGCACAATCGCATCGAGAACAGGCTTTGCCCTCTCTCCCTTGCCAATCATTGCGGCAAGCCCGAGATTGAGAAGCCGAGGCGCAAAAGGGTCCATTCGTCCTGCTGTCGTCGGGCCGCAAGAGCCGATAACCATGTTCGGCTTTGTCCCCGTAGGGCCGGCATAGTAGATAACAGCGCCGTTTATGTCAAAAGGAAGCTCGCCGCCTTTGTCAAGCTCTGCCATTATACGTTTGTGGGCGGCGTCACGTGCCGTGTAAACAATTCCCGAAAGCCGGACGCTGTCGCCTGCGCACAGCTTTTCTGCATATCTGCCTATTTCGTCGGTTTTAAGCTCTGTCATAGGTCGGTCATACCCAAATTGTCCGAGGTCATTTCGTCGTCGTCATCGTCACCCGAAACGGCAATTGCGAAAATGTCGTCAAGTCCGCTTGAATCCTCATCTGAAAGCGAATCCAAAAGAGCAGAGTCCGTCCCCGCACCGGGAATATGAATGTCGGCGGTTTCGGTTGAAATGTCGTCGTCCGAAACGGTCGGCTTTACAAACAAGTCAAAATCGCTGTCGATATGGTCGGTGTCCTTGTCAAGCGGCTTGATTTCGAAATCGCCGTTCCCCGGTTCGCTCAGCTTTATCATTTCGCTTACGAAGGAGTCGTCGTCGCTTGGCATTTCGTCAAGGTATGAAGCGGCGGGCTTAACTGCGCCGTCTTTGTTGTTGTCAATGAAAAATCCTGAAAGATCATCGTCGTCGTCGGTTGATTTTATGTCAAACGGGTCAACGGCGGGCTTTGGCTTTGCGGCGGGCTTTGGCTCTGGTTTTGGCGTTGTTTCGTCAAGACTGTTTGCGAGGTCGTCAAGCGATGCAAACTTAGGTTTGCCGTCAGTCGGCGCAGCCGCAGAAGCAGGAGCCGCCGCCGTGCTTAAATCGTCGCCGTCTTCTGTCGGCATGAAAACAGAGCCGTTTCCGATTTCGGCGGTAAGCTCGTCGTCGTCGTCCAAAACGGCAAACGGATCGGCAAGCGCCTGAGGCTCTTCAACGGTTGTTTCCTCGATTTTATCTTCGGCTTTTTCAGCGGGCTTTTGCGCAGGCTTGCTCTTTTTCGGCTTTGCCGGTGCGGGGGCGCTTGACGGGTCGGGCAGGTTCTCAAGCGAATCTGCTTCGTCGGGGAAAATAGACGCAAACGAAGCGGAAATAGAGCTGAAAGAGCTTTCGACGGCGTATTTCTGCGCATTAAGCACGGACAAAAGCATTTTTACATCGGTGATTAAATCCACACGCTGGGATTTCGCCTCGGCGATTATTTCACGTGCCGTCGCCTTTGCCTCATCAACTATGTCGCCTGCCTGTGAGTTTGCACGGGCGATTATCATATCAAAATTTTTGACTGTTTTGCCGTCTGCCTTTACGGAAAGGGCGAGATCACGGTTTTTGACCTGAAGCTCTTGCTTAAGGCGCTCGATAACATCTTCATAGTCGTGTGCCTTTGACCGGAGCGTCTGAAGCTCTGAGCGGTATGACGAAGCGGTTTTCTCCGCCTCCGCAATGCCTTCCTTGATTTTATCGTCAAGACTTCCCTGCAAGGCACGAGTCTGCTCTGCCGCCTTGTTGTTTTCCGCCATTTCGGCTTCCATCTGCTTGACCTTGCGCCTAAGCTCTGCTATGTACTTGTTTACGTCGTCACGGTTATAGCCGTTTACGGACGTGCGAAAGCCTTCTCTTCCTGTGGACGAATCCTTTTGTGACGCCATGAAAACCCTCCTGAAGCACGATTGTCATTGCCGTAAAGCAAGGGCAATTCTAATTAATCATCTTATTATATCAATTTATACAATAGTTTTCAATAGTTTATTGAAAAATTCAAAAAAAGTTTACAATTACAAGAAAATACCGCTGATAATTTTATCCTTTTCCGTTGTAAAGCAAGCCGCCGTAAAGCAATCCGAAAAAGCTCTTTCCGCAGAAACAGCTGATTTTTCGTCGGCAAAAACGCCGAACACCGCCGAGCCGCTTCCGCTCATTCCCGCCGCAGCAGCGCCCAGTTTAACAAGCTTTTCTATAAGCTTGAAAATAACCGTTTCGCCGTGGAGAACAGTGAAAATATTGTACAGCGGGGGGATTTTTCCCGCCGAAACAGTTTTGCAAAACTCGTCAAAGCCGCTTTTTTCCGCAACGGGATTTTCGTCATATTTGCGGAAGGCGGCGGCGGTTGAAAACGAAATTTTCGGCTTGACAACAAGGATTGCGGTTTTTGAAAGCGGCGGCAGATGGCTGATAATTTCGCCGATTCCAGTGCATTTTGCCGTTCCGCCGACAATGCAAAAAGGCACGTCAGCGCCTAAGCTTACCCCGATTTTGCAAAGCCCTTCGGCTTTAAAAGGAAAGCCGCAAAGCCTGTTTAAGCCGTTTAAAACGGCGGCGGCATCAGCGCTTCCCCCGCCAAGCCCCGCCTGTGTGGGAATGTGCTTTTGTATGTGGATATGGACGCTTAAAGCCTTGCCGAAGGCGGCTTGAAAAGCTTTTGCCGCCCTGAAAGCAAGGTTGTCGTCGTTTGATAATGTGTCGTCGTCGCAGGACAGGCTTATTTCGCCGCTTGAATTTTCTGTTATTGTCACGAAATCGCAGAGCGAAACGCTTTGCATGACGGTGTTCAGCGTATGAAAGCCGTCGGTGCGCCGTCCTGTTATATCCAGCCAGAGGTTGATTTTGGCAAAGGCAGGGAGTTTAAGCTCCGCCATTTTTAAGCTCCTTGAGAAACTCCTCAATGCGCCCCAAGGCGGCTGTGAGGTGGTTTACGGAGTATGCGTAGGAAATCCTGATATAGCCCTCGCCGCTTGCGCCGAAAGCGTTTCCGGGAACAACGGCGACCTTTTTCTCGAAAATGAGCCGCTCGCAAAACTCCTCTGATGAAAGCCCCGTGCTTTTAATCGACGGGAAAACGTAAAATGCCCCCTCAGGCTCAAAGCAGTCAAGCCCTATGTCACGAAGCCCCTTGACAAGAAGCCGCCTGCGCATATTGTATTCGCCGACCATATAATCTATGTCGCCACGGCATTCGTTAAGCGCTGTGATTGCGGCATATTGCGAAGTCGTGGGGGCGGACATTATGCAATATTGGTGAAGCTTAAGCATTCCAAGCCGCCAGCCCGTCATGGCAAAGGCTTTGGAAAAGCCGTTTATAAGGATTGTTCGCTCTTGCATTCCGTCAATCTGTGCAATCGAAACGTGCTTTTCGCCGCCGTATGTAAGCTCGCTGTAAATTTCGTCGGAAATGACGGCGATATTCGTTTCTCGCAGAACCTCGGCAATTTCCTCCAAATCCTTTCGCCGCATAACAGCGCCTGTGGGATTATTCGGAAACGGCAGAATAAGCAGCTTTGTTTTATCGGTAATTTTTTCTTTAAGCGCCTTTGCGGTAAGGCGGAAATTGTCCTCCGCCTTTGTGACAATCGGCACGGGAACGCCTCTCGTAATAGTCACAATCGGTGAATAGCACACAAAGCTCGGCTCTGGAATAAGCACCTCGTCGCCGATTTCAACCGTTGCACGGATTGCAAGGTCGATTGCCTCCGAGCCGCCTACGGTAACTAAAATTTCATGCTTGTCGTCATAATCAAGCCCCGTTGTTTCCTTGAAATAGCCTGCAACAGCGGTTTTAAGCTCTGCAAGGCCGCTGTTTGGGGTATAGTTGGTTTTGCCCTTTTCAAGGGTTGAAATCGCTTCACGGCGGATTTTCCACGGAGTTTTAAAGTCCGGCTCGCCCACTGAAAGCGAAATGACGTCCTTGACCTGCTGGGCAATGTCAAAAAATTTCCTGATACCGGAAAATTGCAGCCCCCGCACGTCCTCGGACAATATTTTATTATAATCTATCACGGTGAAACAAGACTCCTTTCGTCATGGCTTTCGCCTCCGAAAATTATCCCCTTTTCCTTATAGCGCTGAAGTACAAAATGTGTCGCCGTGGAAATAACTCCGTCGAGGACGGAAAGCCGCTCGGAAACGAAAAGCGCAACGTCACGCAGACTGTTTCCTTTTACGGTTACGGCAAGGTCATAGCCGCCGCTCATCAGAAAAACGGAGTCAACCTCATCATATTTTTTTATGGTTGCGGCAAGCTCGTCAAAGCCACGGTCGGGCTTCGGCGTAACCTTGACCTCAATATAAGCCGTGACGTTTTCACGGTCAAGCTTTTCCTCGTTTATCAGGGCGCTGTATCCCATAATTATCCCTTGTTGCTCGTAGGCGGCGATTTTGGCGGCTATATCATCGGCTGTCGTATCCAGCATAACGGCAAGTTGCTCGTTTGAAAGGCGGGCATTGTGCTTTAAGAGTTCAAGCAGTTTTTTCATAATTTTTGTTCCTTTCAGAAATAATAATGATATTACCGTGCTTGCAAACAAGTTGGAATAAGAACCAGTTTAGTCAAGCAATTCAGCCTATCACTTATTATAATATCACAAATTTAACGAAAAGTAAATATAACAGTTTACTTTTTCGAAAAAATAATGTATAATAAGCTTTGATACATTTTATCGGTTGAAAGGAGAAAATCATGAGAGCGGTCGTAACAGTAATAGGCAAGGACACAATAGGAATACTTGCCAAGGTAAGCGGAATTTGCAGTGAATATAAAGCGAACGTTATGGACGTGACACAGACAATTATGCAGGATTTGTTCGCAATGACAATGCTTATTGACATCAAGGGGCTTACGGTTGATTATATTTCGTTTGCCGACAAGCTTAAGGCGGCGGGGACGGAAATGGGGCTTCAAATCCACGTTATGCACGAGGATATTTTCAATTCTATGCACAGAATTTAAAGGGGATTGCTATGCTTAATAACAGTGATATACTGGAAACAATAAAGATGATTCAGGAGGAAAGCCTTGATATCCGCACGACGACAATGGGCATTTCCCTTCTGGATTGCATTGACTCGGACATTGACAGGGCTTGCCAGAAGGTTTATGACAAGATAAGCAAAAAGGCGGAAAGGCTTGTCGCTGTCGGCGAGGAAATTGAAAAGGAATATGGCATTCCGATTATAAACAAGCGCATTTCCGTCACGCCGATTGCGATTATTGCGGCGGCGTCAAAGGGAAGCCCTGTAAAATTCGCCCATGCGCTTCAGCGTGCGGTTGACGCAACAGGTGTAAACTTTATCGGCGGCTATTCTGCGCTTGTTCAGAAGGGCTTTTCGGCGGGCGACAGAGAGCTGATTTTATCCATTCCCGAGGCGGTCGCAACAACGTCGAACGTCTGCTCGTCCGTCAATATCGGCTCGACAAAAGCGGGAATAAACATGGACGCAGTAAAGCTTATGGGGCAGGTTATCCTTGATGCGGCGAAGGCTACGGCGGATAATTTCTGCTTTGGTGCGGCGAAAATTGTCGCCTTTTGCAATGCTCCCGAGGACAATCCGTTTATGGCGGGAGCTTTCCACGGTGTTGGCGAATATGACTGTGAAATAAACGTCGGTGTTTCAGGGCCGGGCGTAGTCCGTGCGGCTTTGGCAAAGCACCCCGATGCGGATATAAGCGAAATTGCCGACGTAATCAAGAAAACGGCGTTTAAAATCACCAGAATGGGTCAGCTTGTCGGCACACAGGCAAGCAAAAGGCTTGGTATTCCTTTTGGAATCGTCGATTTATCGCTTGCGCCAACCCCTGCGGTCGGCGACAGCGTTGCGCATATTCTTGAGGAAATGGGACTTGAAAGCTGTGGAACTCACGGCACGACGGCGGCGCTTGCGCTTCTCAATGATGCGGTTAAAAAGGGCGGCGTAATGGCAAGCTCTCATGTCGGCGGGCTTTCGGGCGCATTTATCCCTGTTTCTGAAGATGCGGGAATGATTGACGCTGTAAACCGTGGTTCGCTTAATATAAACAAGCTTGAGGCGATGACGGCGGTTTGCTCTGTCGGGCTTGATATGCTTGTTATCCCCGGCGACACCCCTGCTGATACTATTTCCGCAATAATCGCCGACGAGGCGGCAATCGGCATGGTAAACAGCAAAACGACGGGCGTAAGGCTTGTTCCCGCAATCGGGAAAAAGGTCGGCGACGTGCTTGAATTCGGCGGACTTTTCGGAAGCGGCCCTGTCATGGAGCTCAGCAGTTTTTCCTCGTCAAAGTTTATAAACAGAGGCGGACGGCTTCCCGCCCCGCTTCAGAGCCTTAAAAATTAAGGCGGGATTGAATAACAGGCAAAATCACAGCGCTTTCCACAAGCTGGAAAGCGCTGTTTTTCACTAGGAGATATTAATGCAAAAGCAAGGCTTTTTGAAAGAACTCATAAAATACGGCGCACTCAACACCTTGGGTTCGCTTGGGTTTTCGGTTTATATTTTTTTCGACACATTTTTCATGGCAAGAG
Organism: uncultured Oscillospiraceae bacterium; assembly: GCA_964649485.1. Classification (GTDB taxonomy): domain Bacteria; phylum Bacillota; class Clostridia; order Oscillospirales; family Ruminococcaceae; genus JAAYSD01. Next base: position 69,232 of record CAZYRV010000001.1, read on the forward strand.
GGCTTGGCGCTGACGGTTTAACCGCACTTAACCTTGTTTTGCCCGGCTTCAGCCTTATGGCGGCGGTCGGGCTTATGCTTGGTGTCGGCGGCTCGACAAGGTTTTCGGTTTTGCGTGGACAGGGCGATTTTGAGGGAGCGGACAAAGTTTTCACCGCAACGGTAAAGGCGGGCGCAGTTATCGGCGCTGTTTTTCTTGCGGCGGCAATTGCCTTTACAGACCCGATTGTCACGCTTTTGGGCGCTGATGAAACCATTCACCCGCTTGCCTCGACCTACTTGCTTACAATACTTTCCTTTTCCCCCGCCTTTATCATGAGCAATATCATGACCTCGTTTGTGAGAAGCGACGGCTCGCCAAAGCTTGCGATGGCTGCGATGATTGCGGGAAGCGCCGTCAACACAACGCTTGACATTGTGTTCATTTTCGGCTTTGGCTGGGGAATGTTCGGTGCGGCGCTTTCGTCGGGGATTTCCCCTGTGATAAGCCTTGCGGTGCTTTCTGTCCACAAAATCAAGGGCGCAAATTCAATGCGCTTTATCAGGGAAAAATCAGGCTTAAGGCTTGTTTTCAAGCTTTGCGGAATCGGGCTTTCCGCCTTTTTTTCCGAGATTTCAACCGGCATAATTATGATTGTGTTCAACTTTGTCGTCTTGGGCATTTCCGGCAATATCGGTGTCGCCGCATACGGAATTGTCGCAAACCTCGCCGTAATCGTCACATCGCTCTTAAACGGCTTGACGAACGGCGTACAGCCGCTTATAAGCCGCTCTTTAGGCGAAAACAAGCCGCAGAACATCAGGGCGGGGCTTAAATTCATGCTTGCGGCGACGGCGATAATCGGCATTGTTATGCTTGCGGGGGGCTGGCTTTTTCCGACGGAGCTTGCGGCGGCTTTCGACCGTGACGGCAACGCAGAGCTTGTGAAAAGCGGCTCTGAGGGCATAAGGCTTTATTTTTCCGCCTTTCCGATTATGGGCTTTAACATTGCGGTTACGGGCTTTCTGGCGGCGCTTGAGCGCTCGAAAACCTCGTTTGCGATTTCGCTTTTACGCGGCGGGGCGCTTACGATTCCTGTTTTGCTTGTGCTTTCGGCGGTGATGGGAATGGACGGAGTCTGGCTTGCCGTGCCTGCGGCAGAGCTTTTGACAGGGCTTGCGGCGGCTTTCGTTCTTGTTTTGGTGAGAATAAGGACTAAGGGTTTTTCTATGGTTCGAGCAAGAGAGTGTGCGGCTGACGGGGTTGTTGAAAATGGGTAGGAATTTGCTTTTTTAAAGCAAGCTAAGCATTATATTCATGTAAAAACCCGCCGAAAAACGGCGGGCATTTTTATGCTTATTTCACTTTTTCACGTCAATAAACCGCCGATAATCCCACATATACTGAATCCCCGAAATAACCGTTGCGGCGCAGGCGGCATACATAAGCACGTTCCCCAAAACCATAATATCCCAGCCGAAAGCCTTAATCGCCAGAATCAGCACGATTGCCGCCATCTGCAAAACGGTTTTAAGCTTGCCCCAAATGCTTGCGGCAATCACAAGCTTTTCCTTGCCGGAGCTTGCGACAAGCCGCAGGGACGTGACCAGAAATTCCCTTGCGATTATAAGCACGACGACCCAGCTTTCGGTTAAACCCAAGCCGACAAAGCACACAAGCGCCGACACCACCAAAACCTTGTCGGCAAGCGGGTCGAGAAACTTTCCGAAGTCGGTTATCATGTGACGGCGGCGGGCAATTTGTCCGTCAATAAAGTCGGTCAGGCTTGCGGCGGCAAAAATGATAAGCGCCCAAAGAAAGTTGTTCGGGATTTTGTCGGCAAGCAGAAAAACCATAAAAACAGGAACGAGAATCACACGAAAAATCGTGAGCTTATTTGCGATATTCATACCATTTCTCCAAGTAAATCCAAGTCCATGACATCGTTTATTTTAACCGTAACGAAATCGCCTTGATGCGGCTTTTTATCCTTGTGCGTGAAAAATATTTTTGCGTCAATATCGGGAGCATCGGCGGCGCTTCTTCCGAAAAAGCAATCGGCATATCTGTCAAAGCCCTCGCACAAAACCTCGATTTCCTGCCCGATTTTCGCCGTGTTTGCCTCAACCATGCGGTTCATCTGCTGTTCCATGATGATTTCGGCACGGCGCTCTTTTGTTTCGTCGTCAAGCTGGTCGGGATAATCCGCCGCCGCCGTGTCCTCCTCCTGAGAATAGGCGAAAGCGCCCAAGCGGTCGAATTTAATCTCGTCCAGAAACTCCGCAAGCTCTGTAAATTCTTCCTCTGTTTCTCCGGGCATACCCGCAATTACCGTCGTGCGGAGCGTTACGTTCGGGATACGTTCCCGAAGCTTTTTAAACAGAGTGCGAAGCCCGTCGGCGTCGCCCGGACGGTGCATTGACCGCAAAACCCGCTTGTTGCAATGCTGAATCGGTATTTCTATATATTTAACAATTTTCGGCTGACTTGCGATTGTTTCGATAAGCTCGTCCGTCATGCGCTCGGGATAGCAATAAAGCAGGCGGATCCAATGGAGCTTTTCTATTTTGCAAAGCTCGTCCAAAAGCTCTGTCAGGCGGATTTTGCCGTATAAATCCTGCCCATAGCGGGTCGTGTCCTGAGCAACCAGAATAAGCTCTTTCACCCCGCCGTCGGCGAGAGTGTTTGCTTCTTTTATGAGGCTTTCCATTGTTTTGCTTCTGAATTTGCCTCGAATCATCGGGATTGCACAGTACGAGCAGTTGTTGTTACAGCCGTCCGCAACCCTTAAATAGGCATAAAATGGCAGAGTTGTGACAAGGCGCTCGCCGTCCATTTCATGCTCGCCCTTTTCGCCGAAGGCAATCACCCGCTTGTCAAGCAAAACTGTGTTGATTGCCTCAACGATATTGCCGTTTTTCGCCAAGCCTAAAACTCCGTCAATCTCGGGAAACTCCTCCGCAAGCTGTTCACGATAGCGTTCGGCAAGACAGCCTGTCACGATTATATGCTTTATGGTTTTTTCTTCCTTAAGGCGAATCATTTCCATGATTTCCTCGATTGCCTCCGCCTTTGCGCTTTCGATAAAGCCGCAGGTGTTGATTATTACTATATCGGCAAGACCCGGCTCTTGAACCAGCTTAAAGCCGCCGTTGTTCACCCTTGCAAGCATAAGCTCGGCATCGACCTGATTTTTCGGGCAGCCAAGCGAAATCATTCCTATTTTAACAGTATTTTCGCCCAAAACTATACTCCTATTCATGCTTTTTATATTTTACGCAGGCTTAGTCATCGCTGTTTTCGCCGTCTGCAAACTCATCAAGACACCGCTTGATTTCACCGTAGGCATAGCCCCTCCGCATGAAATAATCGACACAGCGCTTGATTTCACGGCGGTCAGTAAGCTTTCCCGCATAGCGGGTTTCGAGCACAGCCATGATTTCCCCGTCAAAATCCTCCTGCTCGTATTCGTCAAGTATCTCTGAAATAAGCTCTTTCGAAAGCCCTCGGCGCTGCATTTCAAAGCGGATTCGCCGCCCGCCCCAACGCTTATAATGCACAAAGCTTTCGACAAGCTCACGTGCAAATTCCTCGTCATTGACATAGCCGTATTCTTCCATAAGGGCGCAGGCATCGTCGGCGATTTCTTCGTCATAATATTTGCACAGCTTTTTAAAAAGCTCATATCTGCTGTGTCGGCGGGCGCCCAAAATGTACATGGCATGGCGGCGGCTTTTCTGCCGCTGATGCTCGGTGACAATTTCTTCTAAATCGTCGGAGGTAATTTCCCGCCCCTCGGCGAGGTTGTATTTTTTCACAATATCAACGTGAATATAATGGCGGCTTTGATTCGACAAAATTATACAATAAGTATCGCCCTTGTATTGTTCAACTGATTGTATTTTCAATTTTATTCAAGATCCTCCGGCGAAAATTCTTCAAAATCGTCCTCCGCCTCGATAATAACGGTCTTTTTGCCCTTTGACTTTTTCTTTTGCTCGGCAAGCTCAAGCTTTGCCTGAATCGCCGCAATTTCGTCGCCCAAGCCCTCGTCCTCATCAAGCGTCTGCCTTGCCCTGTTTGTGGCGATTTCAGCCGCCTTTTCGGCATCGGCACGGATTTTATCCTCAAGCTCTTTCATAATGTCGGGATTTTCCTTGAGGAATTTTTTCGACTTTTCTCTGCCCTGCCCAAGCTTCATATCGTTATAGCTATACCATGCTCCGCCCTTTTTCGCAATGCCCATATCGACGGAAAGGTCGAGAATTTCGCCGACCTTTGAAATGCCCTCGCCGAAAACAATGTCAAATTCACACTCTTTAAACGGCGGAGCAATCTTGTTTTTGACGACTTTGCATTTTGTGCGCTTTCCGACCTGCTCGGTTGCGTCCTTAAGGGTTTCGCCTCTTTTGACCTCGACACGGACGGAGGAATAAAACTTAAGCGCCCGTCCTCCGGGAGTAACCTCGGGATTTCCGTATGAAACACCGATTTTTTCACGGAGCTGGTTTATAAATATGACGATACAGTTGGATTTTCCGATTATTGAAGTAAGCTTTCTAAGCGCCGACGACATAAGCCTTGCCTGAACGCCGACGTGTGCGTCGCCCATTCCGCCCTCAATTTCGCCTCTCGTAACCATTGCGGCGACACTGTCAAGCACGATTACGTCAACCGCACCCGAGCGCACAAGCGCCTCGATTATTTCCAAGGCTTGCTCGCCCGTGTCGGGCTGTGAAACAATAAGCTTGTCGATATCGACACCGAGATTTCGTGCATAAACAGGGTCAAGTGCGTGTTCGACGTCGATAAAAGCCGCCTCGCCGCCGTTTTTCTGCGCCTCTGCGACGGTGTGCAGGGCGACGGTTGTTTTTCCCGACGACTCAGCGCCGTAAACCTCGATTATGCGTCCCCGCGGAAAGCCGCCTATGCCTAAAGCCAAATCAAGCGTAAGCGAGCCGCTTGAAATTGCCTCGACATCAAGGTGCTTGTTCTCACCCAAAAACATAACCGAGCCGGCGCCGTAAACCTTTTCAATCTGCGCCATTGCCGTTGCCAAAGCCTTTTTGCGCTCGTCAGGGTCGGTTATTTGCACGACGGCGGGCTTGACCGGTTTTTTATTCTTATCAGAAGCCATATTTCCTCCTATTTGCGGCGTAAAATTACGCTGATGTATTTAAAGCGGATTCCCGCTTTTGCACTTTTTGTTGAGAATACTTTAAACATAAATATTTTTCGAATATAACTTATCGTATAATTTTTATGGTTTTATACTGAACAAAGCTTCATTAACCGTTCAAATTATAGCACAATCATTATTGAAAAACAACCCTTTAAGCGCTGTCTTTTGCGACTTGCTGTAAAACAAACTTAATTTACTACCATAAGTATAAAACTAACGGCTTATTTAACCGCATAAACAATTCGCTCTATGCCGTTATAATCCTTGAAAATTTGCGGCGAAAGCCCGCTGTCTGCGAAAATTCCGCTTATTTTTTCGTGCATATTTATGCCGATTTCAACAGCAAAAATTCCGCCCTTTTTAAGCCGTTTTTCCCAAAGCGGGATAAGCCTTTCATAAAATTCAAAGCCAGTTTCACCGCCGAACAAAGCCATCTCAGGCTCAAAGCTTACTTCCTTTTGAAGCTCTGCCATGTCACGGGCGGAAAGGTAGGGAGGGTTTGCGAAAATGCCGTCAAAACTGCCGTAATCGG
>CAZYRV010000002.1:0-33267 GCA_964649485.1 uncultured Oscillospiraceae bacterium
CGTAATCGGCGGCTTCGTCAAGCACATCGCCAAGCACAGCCGTCACAAGCCCGCCTGCGTTGTTGGCGCTTATGTTTTGGTTTAAGTAGGAAAATGCTTTTTCCGAAAGCTCAATCGAGGTGCAATGCGCCGCCGTTTTGAGGGCGGTTGCAATGCCGATGCAGCCGCTTCCTGCGCATAAATCGGCGATTTTCTGCCCCTTTTTAACAAAGCCCGCCGCCAAATCGACAAGCCTTTCGCTTTCGGGCCGAGGAATCAGAACCCCCTCGCCACAGCGCATTGAAAGCCCGTAAAAATCCCATTTCCCGATTATATATTGAAGCGGTTCGCCGCTTATTCTGCGCTCTGCAAGGGCTTTAAGCCCGACTTGCTTTTCCTCTGCAAGCTCGTCCGTGTACATGGCAAGAAGTGTTGCTTTGTCAACGTCCAGAACGTGGGCGGCAAGCTCTGCCGCCTCGAAATCGGCATTTTCGATTCCCGCCGCCGAAAATTGCTTTGAAAGAAGCTTTATTTCCGATGAAATCACCAGCTGTCGTCCTCTCCCGCCTGCGGAAGCACAGGAGTCATTGCCGCAATCGCAATCTCAACCTGCGTTCTGTCCGGCTCTTTCGTGGTTATCCGCTGGAGGGCAAGCCCCGGTGCGGAAATAATTTTTGTGAATATATTGTCATAACGGCCCGCCAGACGGATAAGCTCGTATGAAATCCCCACCACAAGCGGCATGAACAAAAGCTTTGCGAATACTCTGACAATGTTTGCAAGCCCCTCGCTTATTCCCCACCACTGGACGAACATTTCACTGTTTATCGGCAAAATCGAGAAAACAAGCACGCTTATGATAAAGACAAGGAAGATAAAGCTTGTGCCGCAGCGTGGGTGAAAACGGGTGCAGGTCAGGACGTTTTCGGGGGTAAGCTCCATGCCTTTTTCAAAGCAGGCGATTGTTTTGTGCTCTGCGCCGTGATATTCGAAAAGGCGCTTCATGTCCTTAAGCTTTGAAAAGGCAAAGAGGTAAAGCACAAGCAGAACCGTTTTGATTACGCCCTCGAAAAGCGAGCGAAAGCCGCTTATATCCGTATCGCCGAACAAGCCCTTAAACAGTGAGAAAAGCACGGCGGGAAGCCACATAAAGCCCGCAACCGCAATAAGCACGGCGAAAACCATTGCCCCCGCCATGGCGACATTATACGCTTTTTCGCCGAAAACCTTGTAAAGCCAGCGCTCAAACTTAGAAAGCTCTTCCTCGGTGCATTCTTCCGAGCTTTTGTCCGCCGATTTTGTAAGGCAGGAGTTGCCCTCCTTCATGGATATTATAAAATTTACCATTCCTCTTATAAACGGCGCTTTGTTGTACCATTTTGTCGGCTTATTCGCCCATTTTTCAACATCAATCGAGCCGTCGGGCATACGCACAGCCATTGCCGTTTCGTGAAGCCCCTTCATCATGACGCCCTCAATAAGCGCCTGACCGCCGATTTTTGTTTTGTGACCGCCTTTTTTATTGCTCATTTATTATCCTTCCTTGTATAAAGCTTATGAATTTGGCTCCAGCCTTTTAACAAGCGGAAGCGAGATAAGGACGGTTGTGCCTACGCCCTGTTCGCTTGTTATTTCAAGCCCGCCGCCGTGCATATGCACAATTTCGTCCGCAACCGCAAGCCCGATTCCTGAGCCTCTCTTAAGGCTGTTTGCCTTATAGAATTTCGTCTTGATTTTCGGCAAATCCTCCGCCGCAATTCCCGCCCCCGTGTCCGAAATTGAAATCACAATTTTTTCCTCGGAAAGCTTTACGTCAACGGTTATTTCGCCGCCGTTATCGGTGTATTTGATTGCGTTGTCGATAATATTTATAAAGACCTGTCTTATTCGGTTTTTATCGCCGAAAATAACCGCAAAGCTTTCAGGCTCGTCATAAATAATTCTGATTCCGTCCTGCTTTGCCTTTTCCGTGTATATCATCAGGGCGTCGGCAAGCTCTGCCAAGACGTCCATGTTTGTTTTCTGAAGCGTAAAGCGCCCGTTTTGAATGCGAGAAAAGTCGAGAAGCTCTTCAACCATGTCCGAAAGCCTCTGCGTTTCGCTTGTGATAACCTTCATTCCTTTTCTCACGGTTGCGGGGTCGTCAATGTCAGTAAGCGTTTCGCCCCAGCCCTTGATTGCCGTAAGCGGCGTCCTAAGCTCGTGTGAAACGGAGGAAATAAAGTCGTTTTTGATTGTTTCGGTGTTTTCAAGCTCGTCCGCCATGTTGTTGAAAACGGTTGAAAGCTGACCGATTTCGTCCGCTGTTTTGACGGGAATCCGCACCGTAAAATCGCCCGCCGCAAGCTTTTCTGCTGTTGCGCCGATTTGCCTGAGCGGAAAAACGATTGATTTTATAAAATACATTCCCGAAAAAAAGACAAGCAAAATTACGCCGAGGCTTGCCGCCGCCATTCCCACGGTGATAAAGTTTATTTGCGCATCGATTTTGTCCATGGACGAAACAAGGCGGATTGCGGAATAGCTTTTGCTTGGGCGGTTGATAATCACCGTGACAGCCATGACGTTTTCTCTTGTGTTTGAAAGAGCGCCTGTGTAGGCGCCTGTTCCCTCGTCGGATTTAAGCGCCGCTTCATAGTCGGGCATACTGTAATTCGAGGCGGGAGAAAAGCCGCTTGACGTAAGCGAAACCCTGCCGAGAGAATTTATCGCCATAAGCTCCATATACTCTTTTTTGTCGAAATTTTCAACTGTGTTTCGGATTTCCGACGAATAGTTCGCCGCAATGTCGTCATAATAGCGGGCAAGAACGCTTGAAATAATATTCGCCTGTGACTGGATATAGGTCGAGGCAGAGCTGTAATAATATGACTGAATCATATAGCGGGCGACAACGTTGATTATCAGGAGGAGAAAGACGATTACGCCGAAGGTGTTCACGAGCCAGCGGTTTGCTATGCTTTTTTTGATTACCGTCATGAATCGTCCTCCTTTCGCACAGTTATCGGCCCAAAGGTATATTTATTCTTTATTATAACACAGTTTGTCGGCGGCGGCAAGTGAAAATTGCGTGATTTCAAAAATTTAGCTGGCGGGAAAAGCGGCGCTTGACAAAATGCCTGCCATGGTGTATTATAATAAATACTTGGTTTAAAATCCAGTATAAATGTGACTTCATTGTGTGATTGCGGCGTCGAAAGACGGTGAGGAAAGTCCGAGCATCACAGAGCGGGACAGCTGTTAACGGCAGCCGGAGGCGACTCTAGGGCTAGTGCAACAGAGATATACCGCCCCTTTTGGGGTAAGGGTGGAAAGGTGAGGTAAGAGCTTACCAGCGTACGGGCGACCGTGCGGCTATGTAAACCCTGTCCGATGCAACACCGATTGGTGCGGAGAACAACCTGCCTGCTCGGCGGGCTTCGTTGAAAGGTGGCTCGAGCTTGGGGGCGACCCCAAGCCTAGATAGATAATCACGCACGACAGAACTCGGCTTATAGATGAAGTCATTTTTGAATAATAAGGGCGCAAGCCCTTTTCACCGCATTGTGATGTTCGGTTTACGGATATTATTATGCGGCTTATTTTGTGTTTTTTCATTTTAAGTTACTTCGTCACTTGACTAATAATTTTTAAGGGTTTATAATGACAGTAAAAGGCTTATATAGAAGTGCGATTAGAAAATGACTGAAAAATTGAGCTTTACAGGAGGAAAAATGTTTATCGGCGGAATTCAAAAGTTTGGTCTGCTTGATTTTCCCGGGCAGGTCGCCGCAACCGTTTTTACAAGCGGCTGTAATATGCGCTGTCCTTATTGCCAGAATGCGTCGCTTGTGTTTAACCGTGCGGCGGATATTTCAACAGAGGACGCTCTTGCCTTTTTAAGCAAGCGCAAGGGGCTTCTTGACGGCGTGTGCATAACAGGCGGCGAGCCGCTTATCCATAAGGAAACGGCGGATTTTATCGCCCGAGTCAAGGCGCTTGGCTTTAAGGTCAAGCTTGATACAAACGGGACAAATCCCGCCGTTTTGGAAAGCCTGATTCGGGACGGGCTTGTTGATTATGTTGCGGTTGATGTGAAGAATTGCCGTGAAAAATATGCCGAAACTGTGGGGGTTGCGGCTTTTGATATTAAGCCTGTTGAAAAAACGGTCGAGCTTTTGCTTTCGGATATTGTCGATTTTGAATTTCGCACAACCGTTGTTCGTGAATTTCACACTGTTGACGATTTGCTTAAGCTTGCAAGGTGGATTTCAGGCGCAAAAAAATATTTTCTCCAGCAGTTTAAAGACAGCGGCGACCTCATTCAAGCGGGACTTCACGGCTTTTCCGATGAGGAAATGAAGGCACTTGGGCTTGCTGTAAGCGAGATTATCCCTGATGTACAAATTCGTTAATTTGCACAATATATATGTGAAATTTTATACATGACTACAATATGTTGATTTTTGTGTTGACAAGCACTAAATGTTGTGCTATCATTCTATTCAGACGCAAAAATTTTCGACTAAGGAGATGCACTATGTATCGTATAATGAAACGTGACGGTAAAATCGTCGATTTTGACCTCAAAAAAATCAGTGTGGCAATCACAAAGGCTTTCGAATCGCAGAACAGAAACTATCACCCGCAGACAATCGATTATCTTGCGCTTATGGTTACGGCGGATTTCGAGCCGAAAATCAAGGACGGGCTTGTTTCCGTCGAGGATATTCAGGACAGCGTTGAGTCCGTGCTTATCAAAGCGGGCTATGCTGATGTCGCAAAGATTTATATATTATATAGAAAACAGCACGAAAAGCTCCGCAATATGAAGTCAACCTACCTTGATTTCAAGGACACGGTAAACAGCTATCTAAACGTGACGGACTGGCGGGTGAAGGAAAAGTCGACGGTGACATACTCAGTCGGCGGCTTGATTTTAAGCAATTCGGGCGCAATCACGGCGAATTATTGGTTGAGTGAGATTTATGACCCTGAAATCGCCGATGCACACAGAAACGCAGACTTGCATATCCACGATTTGTCAATGCTTACCGGCTATTGCGCAGGCTGGAGCCTTAAACAGCTTATTCAGGAGGGTTTGGGCGGAATCCCCGGCAAAATCACGTCCTCACCCGCAAGCCATCTTGCTACACTTTGCAACCAGATGGTAAACTTCCTCGGAATCATGCAGAACGAATGGGCGGGCGCACAGGCTTTTTCGTCCTTCGACACCTATCTTGCGCCTTTTGTAAAGGCTGATAATTTGTCGTATAATGCCGTCAAGAAAGCGATTGAGAGCTTTGTTTACGGTGTAAACACACCCTCCCGCTGGGGAACGCAGGCGCCTTTCTCAAACATAACCCTTGATTGGGTTGTGCCGAAGGACCTTGCCGAGCTTAACGCAATCGTCGGCGGCAAGGAAATGGACTTCAAATATAAGGATTGTCAGCACGAAATGGACATGGTAAACAAGGCTTTTATCGAGGTTATGATTGAGGGCGACGCAAACGGCAGAGGCTTTCAATATCCGATTCCGACTTATTCGATTACGAACGATTTCGACTGGAGCGAAACCGAAAATAACAAGCTTTTGTTTGAGATGACGGCGAAATACGGCACTCCGTACTTCTCAAATTATATTAACAGCGAAATGGAGCCAAGCGACGTGCGCAGTATGTGCTGTCGTTTGCGGCTTGACTTGCGAGAGCTTCGCAAAAAATCCGGCGGCTTTTTCGGAAGCGGCGAAAGCACGGGTTCAATCGGTGTCGTCACGATAAATCTGCCGAGGATTGCGTATCTTTCCGCCGACAAAAACGAGTTTTACACCCGCCTGAACAAGATGATGGATATTGCCGCAAGAAGCCTTAAAATCAAGCGCACGGTCGTCACCAAGCTTTTGGGAGAGGGCTTGTATCCGTACACAAGGCGCTATTTGGGCAATTTTGACAGCCACTTCTCAACAATCGGACTTTTAGGCATGAACGAGGCTTGCTTAAACGCAAAATGGCTTCGCAAGGACATTTCCGACAACGAGTCAAGAGCGTTTGCGGTTGAGGTGTTAAACCACATGAGAGAGCGCCTTTCCGACTATCAGGAGGAATACGGCGACCTTTACAACCTTGAGGCGACTCCCGCTGAAAGTACGACTTACCGCCTTGCAAAGCACGACGTAAACCGCTGGCCTGACATTATTACCGCAGCGGAAAAGGGCGGCACGCCATATTATACCAATTCGTCTCACCTGCCTGTCGGCTATACCGATGATATTTTCGAGGCGCTTGATGTTCAGGACGAATTGCAGACGCTTTATACGTCCGGAACGGTTTTCCATGCCTTTGTCGGAGAAAAGCTTCCAAGCTGGAAATCGGCGGCGGCTCTTGTCAGGAAGATTGCCGAGAATTACAAGCTTCCATATTATACCCTTTCGCCGACCTATTCGGTTTGCAAAAACCACGGTTATATCACGGGCGAACACCACATCTGTGAAAAATGCGGCGCAACAACCGAGGTGTACAGCAGGATTACGGGCTATTACCGTCCTGTCCAGAACTGGAATGAGGGCAAGACGCAGGAGTTTAAGCAGAGAAAGCTTTACAGCGTGGTGAACGTTGCGGGGCTTGCGGGCGCTGTACAAGGTGCGGCTGAATCGGCCGATGAAACAGAGCAAAGACCTATGCTTTTCACAACGAGAACCTGTCCGAATTGCGGTATGGCAAAGCGGTTTTTGGACGAAGCGGGCATTGATTATGACGTGATTTTGTGCGAGGAAAACGAAAACCTTGCCGTCGAATACGGAATCAGAAGCGTTCCGACGCTTATTGTCGGCGAACAGAGGTATACGAATGTTTCCCAAATCAGGCAGCTTACGGAAAAGTTTGCGGGTGCGGTGAGATAGAAAAACCCGCTATGCTTACATACTTTGAGTATAATTTCAGATTATTTTCCTGAAAGTAAAGCTGCTTTAATGCTTTAATATGATTGCTTATCAAGAAAGCTATACTTATTGTTGAATTTATTATGTATTTGTCTTAGTGTGTAATGCTTTTTGAAACCTTGTTTTTCATATGCTGCTTACCGTACACAAACCCCCTGCCAAAAAATGGACAGGGGGTTTGTGCTTATACTGATACTAATCTCCGATTGAAATGCATGTCAGAAAATCTTCGCAAAAGCCATAGATTCGAGCTTTTGCTTGAATTTTTGCTTCATTTATAATCGAGATTCAGTATGAATACGATTAGATTGCATCTTAAAACCAAGCCATGCTTTGATTTATCAGCTTCTGATTTTATTATCTGTATTTTTTCAAAATCGAAAACTCTGTGAAAGCAACCCTGCACAGCCGACAGTGCCGATTACCAGCAATATCCACAATCCGAGAGCGACAAGGTACAAAATAAGCGTGGCGCGGGCATAATTCTTTTTGTTTGTGTTTTCGTTTGACGAAAAAGCCCAGACAAGCATAAGTATAAAGCCCGCAATCGGGATTGCCGAAAGCAGAAAAATGCCGATATATTGTCCGACGGAAAGCGGCTCGTCAATATTGTAATTAGAATATGTATTATACTGTGGCTGTGGGGCGGCATAATTATAGCTTTGACTGTTGCCATAGCCGACATTTTGTTGGTCCGGCTGTGCTTGTGAAACAAAAACCGTTTCATTTTTCGCACCGCAATTGTTACAAAAGCTTGTGTTTTCGGGAATGCTTGCTCCGCAATTTTTACAAATCATAATATACACCCTTCTCGTTTAAATTTTACCATTACAGACAGATATATTTTAATTCATTATATAAGATTTTATATCAAAAATCAAGTGTTTTCCGCATTCTTCAATGATTTATTTACATTTCAAGCGCTTATCAACATAACCATGGCTGTGTACAGCTTGACAAGCGGGAATAATAAATGTATACTTATATTATCTACAAAGAATTGTATAGGAGAAAAAATGTTTAAAAAAATTTATAATAATATGGGAAAGCCAAAGGGCTTTTTCGGACGTCATTTTCTCAGAAAAATGAATGTTCACCATGCCGAGCTTTCCGCTTGGGGACGGGGTTTGCTGAACTTGCCCGAAGCTTCTGTAATTCTTGATGCGGGCTGCGGCGGCGGCGCTAATATTGCCGCACTTCTGGAGAAATATCCGCACAGCTTTGTCCACGGGCTTGATTATTCTGAAGAAAGCGTGGCATTAAGCCGAAAGCAGAATGCCCCGCTTCTTGGTAAGCGCTGTGAAATCATACAGGGAAATATTCACTCAACACCATATCAAAACGGGCAGTTTGACGCTGTGACCGCTGTTGAAACAATATATTTCTGGCAGAATATTGTAAAAGCGTTTTCAGAGGTAAAGCGTATTTTGAAGACAAACGGTGTTTTTTTAATCGTGTGCGAGCTTTGTGACCCGTCCGATACCCATTGGGAAGAAAAAATCGACGGGCTTAAGGTTTATTCCGGCGTAATGCTTGAGCCTTTGCTTAAAGAAGCGGGCTTTTCATTGGTTGAAATCCATGAAAAAGACAACAGTTGGCTTGCAATTTTGGCGAGGAAATAGCAAAGCTTTGTAAACTGCATTTTGTTTTCGTTAAAATCAGCGGACAGGCATTTTCGAATAACTGTTTTAAACTGGAAATATACTTTGCGGATAAATCTGCGGTTTAATCACATAATACTCCTGATATTAAATTCAAACAGTAATCCTTTGAATCGAAAAGCTCATAAATGCGGGCTTGAACGGTTTTTTAAAGGATATTCGGATTGGTATAAGGAGGCAATTTCGTGATAATAAAGGTAACGGCAGAGCTTGATTCGGTTGACAGGGCGGAGCTTTGCGCAAGGCGAGTCAGGGATAACGTTGAGGGCATTCGCCGAATAAATATACGGCAGAAAAATTTTTCCCGTGAAAGCAACTATTTTACCAATGCTGTCCCATACAACACCCAAGGCTTTGGAACGTATCAGACTATGCTTTTTCCGTCGTACAACAATGTTTTCGAAGGCTCGGTATATAATGGTGCGGCGGGCGCTGAAACAGGCTCGGAGGCTTCTCTTGAAATTGAATGCGACGACGACAATGTTTCGAGGGTTGTGTCATATCTGAATGCTTACGGAGCAGTAAAAATTAAGAAAATATATTAATATTTGCAAGCGCTGTGTTCGGCGCTTGTTTTTTATTATGAATAATTGTTTGTATTATACTATTTGTTTAATAATATGAGAAATTACGGTTTTAACTTTGGTTCGCAAAAGTTTACCATACCAATAAAATTATTTTTAAATAGTTATTGACATAAGCCGAAAACTATGCTATAATGATAACATAAATGACATAAGTCAGAAAGGAAGAGGCTTATTCCAAGACCGAGAAAGTGCAGGCGGGTGCTTAAAATGCCGGATAAAAAGCTTTTCGGGCCTCTTGACGGCGGTTCTGCCGGCTTTGTAAGAATGGAGGCTGACGAGTTCGAAACCATCAGGCTTATCGACGCTTTGGGCATGACGCAGGAGGATTGCGCACAGCAAATGAATGTTGCAAGGACGACGGTTCAAGCGATTTATGCAAGCGCAAGGAAAAAACTTGCAATTTGCTTGACTGATGGGCGGGCGCTTTGCGTTTGTTGCAGTGATTCTGTCGTTTTTGACGACGAAAATGAGGGTTGCGGCTGTATGAGAT
Source organism: uncultured Oscillospiraceae bacterium (assembly GCA_964649485.1). GTDB lineage: Bacteria > Bacillota > Clostridia > Oscillospirales > Ruminococcaceae > JAAYSD01. Next base: position 9,634 of record CAZYRV010000002.1, read on the forward strand.
GCCGTAAGGGAAATTTTGGAAAGGAAAATTACAATGAAAATAGCAGTAACTTATAAAGACGGAAAGGTTTTCGAGCATTTCGGCAAGACCGAAAGCTTTAAAATCTATAATGTTGAGGACGGAAAAATCGTTTCTTCAGAGGTTGTCGGTACAGGCGGGAACAGCCACGGTGCGCTTGCCGGCTTTATCAAGGGGCTTGGCGCTGATGTTCTTATTTGCGGCGGACTTGGCGAAGGGGCGAAAAATGCCATGCAAAAGCAAGGCATAAAGCTTTATGCGGGCGCAGAGGGCGGCGCAGATGAAGCGGTTTTGGCTTTGCTTGACGGTTCGCTTGTCGCTTCTGATTCGGCGAACTGTAATCACCACGAGCATGAGCATAATCACGAACATAATCACGAATGCTCGTGCGGGAAATAACGCTTTATTATGCAAGAAACAACCCCGTCAAGGGGTTGTTTGTGTTTGAAGTCAATATGCTGTGCTGTGTTATACTAATCCAAATTGAAATGCATACAACAAAATCTTTGCAAAAGCCATAAATTCATGCTTTTACTTTTTTTGGAGCATTTCTAATAGAGATTCAGTATTAGTTTTGCTGTGCGTTGTTCAGTTGAGGTTTAAGTGTAAATCGTTCGGCATTAACCCTATTTTACCTTTATCATTGCCTCAAAGCAGGTTTTTCCGTCGGGGAAAACACCTAAAACCGCATATGAATCAGCGTTTACTGTGTAGGAGTGAATGCTTATTATATCATTTTCAACCGCTTCGTGGTGAAATGAAATGTCAAATTCGTCAAAATCCCGCTCGTTAAATCCCGCTGGGGCGAAATTTTGTACAAGCTTGACATATGCACCGTTGTTGACATGCTGATTTGCATCTAAGTCACAGTACATGAAACGGTATTCCCCCGTTTTGTTTTCAGGCAAGGCTTGCTCAAACCGTATTCTGTCGAGGTTTGCGAGGGTTGGTCTGTCCGTGGTGTTCATTGTGTAGGCATAATCACGAGGGCGCAAAAGCTGTCTTGTTTCGTGGTTTATCAAAACCCATGCTGAAAGCGCATCGACGACAAGCTCGCCTTTTTCATCTTTAATGTCATAGCCTCTGATGAATTTTGCGCCTTTCGTTCCCCTTTCGCAGGTGGAAACAGTTACCACATCGTTATAATGCGGGGTTTTGAGAAACTTGATGCTGCATCGTGTCAGAATGAACACCTGCCCGCTTGCCCAAAGCGTTTCACGTGCGATATTACGCTCGAGAAGCTGGTCGCCCGCAAGCTCTCCTGCCCATGCTATAATTATATCGGGCTTTAGCCGATAATATCGGTCGCAATCGTAAAAAACCACTCGATAATCCCGACTGAAATAATTATCCAATTCTGTCTGCCCCCATGTAACGGCGCAATGCCTCCGGTATGCGGACTGTGCCGTCGACGTTCAGATTGTTTTCAAGGAAGGCAATAAGCATTCTCGGCGGTGCGACAACGGTGTTATTAAGCGTGTGAGGGAAATAATTTGTTCCGTCAGCCGCCTTAGCCCGTATCGCAAGCCGCCTTGCCTGTGCGTCGCCAAGGTTAGAACAGCTTCCCACTTCAAAATATTTCTTCTGACGAGGCGACCACGCTTCAACATCAACGCTTTTCACCTTTAAATCTGCTAAATCGCCGGAACAACACTCAAGAAGCCTTACGGGAATGTCTAACGAACGGAAAAACTCAACGCTGAAGCGCCACATTTTGTTGAACCAATCCATGCTTTCCTCAGGCTTGCAAACAACCACCATTTCTTGCTTTTCAAATTGATGAATGCGATAAACACCACGTTCTTCAATTCCATGAGCGCCGACCTCCTTGCGAAAACAAGGGGAATAGCTTGTCAGACACTGCGGCAAGGCTGTTTCCGGCGTTATTGTATCAATGAATTTGCCAATCATCGAATGCTCGCTTGTGCCAATCAAATATAAATCTTCGCCTTCGATTTTGTACATCATGCCTTCCATCTCGGCAAAGCTCATTACACCTTCAACAACGCTGCTTCTGATCATGAACGGCGGAATGTAGTAGGTAAAGCCTTTTTCAATCATAAAATCACGAGCGTATGATAAAATCGACGAGTGCAGGCGGGCAATGTCGCCCCGAAGATAGTAAAAACCGTTACCGCTTGTTTTTCTTGCGCTGTCAATGTCGATTCCGCTGAGCTTTTCCATGATTTCAACGTGATATGGTATCTCGAAATCAGGCACAATAGGCTCGCCAAAGCGCTCGACCTCGACGTTTTCGCTGTCGTCTTTGCCAATCGGGACGCTTTCATCAATAATATTAGGGATTTTAAGCATTATTGTACGGATTTTTTCCTCTGCTTCTGCTTCGAATTTTTCCAAGCGCTCGAGCTCTGCGTTTATTTCCTGCACCTCAAGCTTTTTGCCCTCTGCCGCTTCCCTTTCGCCTTTTCCCATCAGTGCGCCGATTTCCTTACTTGTGGAATTGCGTTGCGAGCGGAGAGTGTCGCATTTTGTCTTTGCTTCTCTATATTCAGTGTCAAGGGAAACGACTTCGTCAACAAGCGAAAGCTTGTTGTCCTGAAACTTCTTTTTTATATTTTCTTTAACTATGTCAGGGTTTTTTCTTAAAAATTTTATATCAATCATTTTATTTCTCCTATGTTCCACGTGGAACCTACTCCGACAGCTTGTTTACAAAATCGGTCAGGCTTTCATCGCTGAAAAAATCTATTGAAACGGTTTTTTTCTTGTTAGAACCGCTTACCTTTACGGTGGTGTTAAGCGCCTCGCTTAGCGCCGCTTCAACTTCGATTAAAAATTTATCTCTTGCTTTCTCTGCGGGCTCGGTTTTGGCTTTTCTTTGAGCAAGCTTTTCTATGCTGCGCACGCTTAGTTCGCCGTCGGCGGCTCTCAATGCAAGCTCGGTCATTTCTGCCGGCGATGAAATCCCCATTAAAGCCTTGCAGTGTCCGGCGGAAATTTCGCCTTTTTCAAGCAGCTCTCGGACAAGTTTTGGCAAGGTAAGAAGCCTTAAGCTGTTTGTTACTGTTGAACGTGCCTTGCCGACGACCTTTGCAACCTCATCTTGCGACATTCCATAGCTGTCGATTAAGTCCTTATAGCCTTTTGCTTCCTCAATAGGGTTCAGGTTTTCACGTTGGAGATTTTCGATGAGAGCAAGCTGCATTGCTTCTCTTTCGGAAAGCTCTTTGATTAGAACGGGGACTTCCGTAAGCCCAGCCATCTTGCTTGCCCGCCATCTGCGTTCGCCGGCAACAATTTGATAGCCTCCCGATAAAAGCGGACGCACAAGAAGCGGCTGTAAAACGCCGTTTTCTTTTATAGAGTCGGCAAGAACCTGAAGTGCTTGCAAATCGAAGTATTTTCTCGGCTGATTTTTGTTCGGTTCTATCTCGGCAAGCCTTATAAGCTGGGGAGAATCGCTTTCATCAAGCTGATTGTCGTCGAATAAACTGTTAAAATCCTTGTTTAATACTGATTTTTTAGCCATTTTCAGTTCCCTCCTCTGTTTTAAGCTTAGTAAGAATTTCACGTGAAAGCTTTCTGTAAGATTCAGCACCCTTTGACGATTTGTCGTAAAAAATCACGGGTTCGCCGTGGCTTGGAGCCTCTGATATTTTCACGTTTCTGGGTATTTCCGTCTTGAAAATAACGTTTGGAGGAAAATTAGCTTTTATATCCTTGATGATTTCATTGCTTGCTAAAAGCCGTTTATCAAGCATAGTAAAAACGATTCCTAAAAGCGAAAGCTCTCTGTTTCCTGAGCGTTTTATTCTGCGAACAGTCGTCAAAAGCTGTGCAAGCCCCTCAAGGCTGTAATGTTCGCATTGCATCGGCACTATTATATGATTAGAAGCAACAAGCGCATTTATTGCAAGCGGGCCAAGCGACGGCAGGCAGTCGATAAATATCAAATCATACTGGTCTTTAATCTGGACAATTGCCTTTTTAAGCTGATGATTGCGATGCTCCATTGACACAAGTGCAATTTCACCGGCGGCAAGACTACTTGTTGACGGTATAAGCTCCAGACCTTTATATTTGGTTTTAATAACGGCTTCCTGCGGGCGGCATTCGCCAAGCAAAACCTCAGTTGAAGTAAATTGAAGGTTCTTTTTGCTTATGCCAAGCCCGGAGGTTGCATTCCCCTGCGGATCAAGATCTAAAAGCAACACCTTTTTACCGAGCTTTGCGATTCCTGCGGCGATGTTTACGGCTGTTGTTGTTTTTCCGACACCGCCTTTTTGGTTTACAATTGCAATAACTTTTCCCAATTTCAAACCCCCTTTTCCTATATTATAGCATATCGGTGAGCTTTGTTGTTGAAAACATAATTTCATGTACAATAATCACTGATTTAACGTGCAAAATGAAAGTTTTTTGCTCATAAAGCTATTATAACATAGATTCGTCAAAAAGAAAAGGGGTTTGCGATATTTTTATGTTCCACGTGGAACATTTGCTTTTTTCATGAATTTTATTTTATATTCGACATAATTTTCTGCGTCGTTTTTTTCGGATTCGAATGCTATTCCTGCCTTTTTCATCTCGTTTAAGACATGGTTAATAGAGTTAATATACAGCCTTGCTTCTTTGATAACCCAGGATTTTTTTGTATGGATTTTACCTTTGTCGCCGGTATTCTTGAGTAAATCTTCGGTCTGCTCTGACGACAAAGCCTGCGCTTTTATCAAATCTATGGCTTCAAGCCTTTTATTTTTGTCTTTGATGTTGAGCAGCGCGCGCGCTTGCCTTTCGGAAAGTCCGGCGGAAACGATTGCGTCCTTTTCGTCAACGGTAAAGTTTAAAAGCCTAAGCTTATTTGCGATAGTGGGTTGTGCTTTTCCAAGCATATTTGCGGCTTGTGTTTGAGTTATTCCATAATTTTTTATCAGCTTGTAAATGCCCAACGCTTCTTCAAAATAGTTCAGATCTGATCTTTGTATATTTTCTATAAGTGAAAGGACGGCGCTTTTTTCGGAAGAAACATTCATTATGATGCAAGGAACTGTTTCGAGGGCGAGAAGCTCGGCGGCACGAAGCCTTCTTTCGCCGCTTATAAGCTCGAATTTATCATTACCTATTCTTCTGACGCAAAGCGGTTGAATTATGCCGTTTTGCGTAATGCTCTCAGCAAGCTGTGAAAGCTCGCTGTCATCGAAATTTATACGTGGTTGGTCAGGGTTTGGGCGAATGGAAGAGGTTTTGATAGCCAAAACGTAATCAGCAACTTTATTTTTCCTCGGCAAATTAAGCATAATCGCATTTCCTCCTTAAATTGTGGGTGAAATATATCGTCGAGATAATAATAACATAATTATGCACAGGATTTTAGCGGTTTAGCGGAAAATTTACCGCAGAAAAAGCAAAAATCCCCGTTTTAAAGGGGATTTTTTTTGATTTGAGCAAAGTTTCTGGGATATTTAGGCGGTGTTTGCGATATTTTTTTCAAAATAACGAGTCGCCGTTCATTTTTATCGGCGATTGTGTAATCTATGAGCTTATCAAGGCTTACGCCGAGCTTGTCGCCGTAATTTCCAAGATCAGCAATATCCTCTGTCGGTGTTTTTAAAGCGCAAAGGCGCCCGGGAACCTTTAATAATGGGACTGTAAGCTCGGCAAGGATTGACAACCTCGCCACCGCTCTCGAAACGACAAAATCGTATTTTTCACGATTTGCTTGTGCAAAATCCTCGCTTCTTGCTGTTATTATTTCGCAGTTAATGTTAAGCTTGGATTTGAGCTGTTCTAAATAGGAAGTGCGTTTTGCAAGGCTGTCAATCAGCGTGAATTTTAAATCAGGGCGCATAATAAGCATTGGAATAGCCGGAAATCCAGCCCCAGTGCCGACGTCGGCAACTGTTGAGACTTCGGGGAAATCAGTAAGGGTTAATGGCATAACAGAATCAAGATAATGCTTTATGAAAATATCACGATGGGCGGTTATAGAAGTGAGATTAACATTTTTGTTGTATTCAAGCATGAAATCTGTCATTATTTTGAATTGATTGAGCTGATACAAAGATAAATTTATTCCTGCTTCGCTGAAAATAAGCTCGATTTCAGACATTTTTACCTCCGTTTCTTGCAAGCCAGATAAGCAAAACGCTTATATCGGCTGGATTAACCCCTGAAATTCGGCTTGCTTGCCCAATATTTAAAGGTTTTACCCGATTAAGCTTTTCCTGCGCCTCGATTCTGAGCCCGGAAATGGCTTTGTAATCAACATTAATAGGCAAAGTCTTATCTTCAAGCGCTCTGGTTTTTTTGATTTGCTCTTCTTGAATCGCAATATAACCCTCATATTTTACTAAAATATCTATTTTTGAAGCAAATTCAATCGGTATTTGCGGAGATTCGTCATCAAAATGAGAAATATCCTCATAGGTAAGCTGAGGGCGCTTGATTAAATCAGCAAATTTAAAGCCTGTACTAAGCGGCGATGTGCCTTTATTTACAAGAAATGTATTGATGCTGTCTGATGGAGCAATAGTTTTCTTGTTTATACGAGCAATTTCAGCTTGAATAATGCCTGTTCGCCGTTCTAGCTTGGCTATTCTCTCATCAGAAACCAAGCCAATTTTATTCCCTAATGCTAAAAGACGTTCCGGAGCGTTATCCTGCCGCAAAAGCAAGCGGTATTCACTGCGTGATGTCATCATACGGTATGGTTCATTACAGCCTTTTGTTACCAAATCATCAATAAGAGTACCAATATAGCTGCCAGAACGCTCAAGAATAACAGAAGCTTCCCCGATAATTGCACGTGCGGCATTTATCCCAGCGACAAGACCTTGAGCCCCCGCTTCCTCATAACCGCTTGTACCGTTGAATTGCCCCGCACCGTAAAGCCCTTTGAAATCGATAAATTCAAGCGTCGGATACAGCTGAAGCGGGTCGCAGCAATCATATTCTATCGCATATGCCGGACGCATAACTTCAACATTTTCAAGCCCCGGAATTGTCTTCATAAACGCAACCTGAACATCCTCCGGCAACGAGGTTGACATTCCCTGAACATAGTATTCATCAGTGTTTAAGCCCATCGGCTCAAGAAAAAGCTGGTGCCGTTCTTTATCCTTAAACCTTACAATCTTATCCTCAATGCTCGGGCAATACCTTGCCCCCGTGCCGTGAATCCTGCCGCTGTACATGGGCGAACGGTGAATATTTGCCATTATCACCTTGTGCGTTTCCGCATTCGTATAAGTCATAAAGCAATCGCGCCAGTTGCGAATTTCAGCCCTGCTGTCAAAGCAAAAAGGCGTAATCGGTTCGTCGCCGTACTGCCTCTCCATTTTTTCGAAATCAATAGAGCGCTTGTGAACACGTGCGGGCGTACCTGTTTTAAACCGCTGAATCGTTATTCCAAGCTTCCTTAAATTTTCAGTAAGATACGTCGAAGGGCGAACATTGTCAGGGCCGCTTGCAAATGTGTTTTCTCCAATGTGAATAGCTCCGTTTAAGTAGGTTCCGGTCGTTATTATTACGGCTTTTGTCGGATAATATGCCCCTAAAACCGTTATTGCTCCGCAAACCTTGCCGTCTTTTATATCAACATCAACAACTTCACCTTGCTTGATATCAAGATTTTCTGTTTGTTCGAGGACATTTTTCATGTAGTTGTGATAGCTTATTCTGTCAATTTGCGCCCTCAGGCTGTGGACGGCAGGGCCTTTTCCTACATTAAGCATACGTGACTGAATCGTATTTGCATCGGCTGCTCGTCCCATTTCACCGCCAAGGCAGTCAATTTCAGCAACAAGCTGTCCCTTTGCAGTGCCGCCTATACACGGGTTGCAGGGCAAATTTGCAATTTGATCAAGGCTAAGCGTAAACAAGGCGGTTTTCATTCCAAGACGGGCTGCGGCAAGCGCCGCTTCACAGCCTGCGTGTCCTGCTCCGACGACAATTACGTCATATGGGTTCATTTCGTACATAGAGTTCTCCCGATGTTCCACGTGGAACATTTTCTACATTTTTCACGAAAATTTGCCCGCCGTACAAACAAATTGCGGCGGACAAAAGTATAAATTCAAAGGTTTAATTGTTTTCCGGTGATTCTTCATCTGATTCGTCATCGTCAACAGGCTCGTCTGCGACAACTTCTTCACCTTTTTCTTCCTCCTCGGCAAGCTTAAGCTCGTTTTCATCAGCCTGCTCGACCTCGGAAAGCTCGGCATCTTCTTCGTGCTCTGTCCTAGTGAAGGTAACAACCTTGTTATCGTCGGACAGCCTCATAACTCTTACGCCTGTTGCATACCTGCCCATCTCACGCAGATCATTCGCCCTGAAACGTATAATAACGCCATCTGTGCTTATCAGAATAATGTCGTCGTCGGATTGAAGCGACTTTATGCCGCAAACATAGCCTTTTTCGTCGCTGGTTTTATAGTTAAGCAAGCCCAAACCGCCTCGCCTTTGCAGACGATAGTGTTCGACACTTGTGCGCCGGCCCATTCCCATATCGGAAACGGTAAGAATTGACATTTCATCGTTGTAAACCTTTGCGGCGCCGACGACATAATCTTCCTCACGAAGCTTGATAGCACGCACGCCTCGGGCGGTTCTGCCCATGATTCTGGCATCTGTTTCCATAAAGCGGATTGCAGAGCCAAAGCGTGTTGCGACGACGACAGAGCTATCCCCTTCAGAGAGGTGAGCGGCGGCAATTTCGTCGCCGTCGGCAAGAGTGATTGCCCGAAGCCCGTTTTTACGGACATTTTTATATTCGGAAAGATTAGTACGTTTGACAGTGCCGTTTTTGGTTACGCAGATAAAAAATTTATTCTCTGAAAAGTCGGAGGTTTTAAGCATAGTCGTAACCTTTTCATTTTCTTGCAGATTAAGCAGATTTACAATATTTGTTCCTCTTGACTGCCTGCTTCCTTCAGGAATTTCATAGCATTTAAGCTTGAACATATTTCCCATATTGGTAACAAAAAGAATATTGTCATGTGTCGAAGCGATGAACATATCGGCGACAAAATCCTCGTCACGCTGTTTCATGCCCGAAACGCCTTTTCCGCCACGCTTTTGAATGTTATACGCCTCAACAGGCTGGCGCTTGATATAGCCGATATCCGTATAGGTAAGCACGCATTCTTCAACGGGAATGAGGTCTTCTATATCGACTTCACCGCTTACCGGTTCGATTGCGGTGCGGCGCTCGTCGCCGTATTTTTTGCGGATATTTTCAAGGTCATTGCTGATAATGGCAAGAAGCTTGCTTCCGTCGCTTAAAATATCGGTATATTCGGCAATCAGGCGATGCTTTTCTTCCAGCTCGTTTTCGATTTTGCTTCTTTCCAAGCCGGTAAGCTGACCGAACGTCATTTTAACAATAGCGTCAGCCTGTGCGTCTGAAAGTCCGAATCTTTCGATTAAAGCAAGCTTTCCCTCGGGGACGTTTTTGCTTGCACGCAAAATTTTAAGCACCTCGTCGATATAGTCAAGAGCAATCATCAAGCCCTCGAGAATATGCGCACGTTCGGCGGCTTTGTTCAAGTCGTATTGCGTTCTTTTGGTGATTACGTCAACCTGAAAGTTGAGGTAATGGTCAAGCATTTGCTTAAGGTTCAGAATTTTCGGCTCGCCGTTTACGAGGGCAAGCATAATCACGCCGACAGTTTCCTGAAGCTGGGTATAGCTGTACAGCTTATTGAGCACAATCTGCGGCATAGCGTCTTTTTTAAGCTCGATAACGATTCTCATTCCGTCACGGTCTGATTCGTCACGAATAGCGGAAATTCCTTCAATCCGCTTGTTTTTGACGTGCTCGGAAATGGAAACAAGAAGCCGTGCTTTGTTGACCATATAGGGGATTTCGTCGATTATTATTCGGGTGTGAGTTTTCTCCTCAACGATATTTGCCCTGCCTCTGAGGGTAATTTTTCCTTTTCCTGTATAATAAGCGGCACGAATCCCGCTGTAACCCATGATAATGCCGCCTGTGGGGAAATCAGGGCCTTTGATTGCGGACATGATTGTTTCTATGCCGGCATCGGGGTTTTCGATCAGAATTTGGATTGCATCGATAAGCTCGCCGAGGTTGTGCGGGGGTATATTTGTCGCCATGCCGACGGCGATTCCCGTGCTTCCGTTTGCCAAGAGGTTTGGAAAGCGTGACGGCAGAACGACAGGCTCTTGCAGGCGGTCGTCATAGTTGCTTTTATAATCGACAGTATTTTTGTTTATATCGGAAAGCATTTCGGCGGAAATTTTCGCCATTCTCGCCTCTGTATAACGGTAAGCCGCAGGCGGGTCGCCGTCAACCGAGCCGAAGTTTCCGTGTCCGTCAACCAAGGGATAGCGCAAGGAAAAGTCCTGTGCCAGACGTACAAGTGCATCATAAACGCTTGCGTCGCCGTGCGGGTGATAAGATGCAAGCACAGCACCAACAGTATCGGCGGATTTATGGTAGGGCTTTTCGGCGGTCAGCCCTTTTTCGTGCAGAGTATATAAAATACGGCGGTGGACGGGCTTAAGTCCGTCACGGACGTCGGGCAAGGCACGTGACACAATAACCGACATGGAATATTCCATAAACGATTTGTGCATTTCGTCCTTGATGTCAACAAGCTTTAGTTTTTCTCCGGAAAAATCCATTTATACAAAAGTCCTTTCCATTCTTTACTAAAAATTATTATACTATAAGAATAATTGATGAGCAGTTATTCATTCTGTAAAGTTGTTAATGATTAATTTTTGCTGATAATCGGTAAGACAGCGCTTAGGGAAACAAAATAATTCATCTCCGTTTATCGCAAGCATAATAAGCCTTTCGCCGTTATTAAAGCTGATTTTTTCCCCTTTAATCCCATGTACGGAAACAGGCGGTCGGGCGATTTCCCTGTCCTTATCGTCAAAAAGCTTAAGCTTGACTTCATTTTCTTCTCTTTCACGGGGAAAGGTCTGGATTTCAAGCCTGTCGGCGAAAAGCCGTGCGTGAAAGCTTGGCTGGTCAAGCTCTGAAATTGCTTTCATAAGCTTTTTTCTGATTTTATACGGCGTGTAAAGCGTTCTCACAAGCAAAAAAACGATAAGCAAAGGGGCGAGATAAAGAAGCGGCTTTGACGGCTTTTGGACGACGACGACGATTGAATAAACAAGCAAGCCCAGACAAAGCACGGCGAAAATAACCGTAGAAACGGCAAACTTTCTCTGGAAATAAGCAAAGGTCTGTTCGGTTTCCTCAAGAGTGTTGTCATATTCAAATTCTACTATTGGTATATCCGAAGCTGTATTATCCATTTAGTCATCACCTGCCGTTCGACATATAGTTATATTAAATCAAGATTATCCTTAGAGTAATCAAATATCAAGATTTTCAACATATCTTGCGTTTGCTTGGATAAATTCTCTCCTCGGCTCAACCTTGTCGCCCATAAGGATTGAGAATATTTCGTCCGCCTTAGCAGCGTCCTCAAGGCTTACACGAATCATAGTGCGTGTTTCGGGATCCATCGTGGTTTCCCAAAGCTGGTGCGGATCCATCTCACCAAGACCCTTATAGCGTTGAATGTCAATTTTTGAGTTGTTTTCGCCGGAAAGTTCTTTTATATATATGTCGCGCTCTTCATCGGAAAAGGCATAGCGAATCTGCTTGCCACGCCAGATTTTGTAAAGCGGCGGCTGTGCGATATAGACATTGCCGTTTTCGACGAGAGGGCGCATAAAGCGGAAAAAGAAGGTGAGCAAAAGCGTCCTGATATGCGAGCCGTCAACATCGGCATCTGCCATAATTATAACTCTGCCATAGCGCAGGCGGCTTATGTCGAAATCCTCACCCAAGCCTGTGCCAAGCGCCTTGACGACGGGGATAAGCTTTTCGTTGCCGTAAACCTTGTCAATCCGTGCTTTTTCAACGTTAAGCATTTTTCCCCAAAGCGGTAAAATTGCTTGAAAACGTCTGTCACGTCCGTTTTTCGCCGAGCCGCCCGCAGAATCTCCCTCGACAATATAAACCTCGGTTTTGTCGGGGTCGGTTTCAGAGCAGTCGGCAAGCTTTCCGGGAAGCCCGCCGCCGTCAAGAACGCTTTTCCGCTTTGCCTCCATCGCCTTTTTTGCGGCGTCACGAGCCTGCTGGGCGGTGATGGATTTGTTCATGATAATTTTGGCGGTTTCGGGGTTTTCCTCGAAATAATAGGTGAGCTGTTCGGTCACAAGGCGGTATACAATCGGGCTTACCTCGGGGTTGCCAAGCTTGCCCTTGGTCTGCCCCTCAAATTCGCATTCGGGAAGCTTTACGGAAATAATTGCGTTTATCGCCTCTCGGATTGCCTCGCCGCTTAGGGCGACGTAAGGCTCGTCCTCTTTGATTTTCTTGCCTTTTTTCGCCGGTGCGGAATCCTTTGAGTTTTTGATATAGTCGTTTATAACCTTGTTAAGCGCTTTTTTGAGTGCAACCTCATGAGTTCCGCCGTCAACGGTGTGGATATTGTTCGCAAACGAACGGAAAACCTCGCTGTTAAAGTCGGTGGTGTATTGGAACGCAACCTCGACCGCAACGTCGTCAACTGTCCCCGACAGGTAAATTATGTCGTCATGAAGCGGCTCTGCGCCCTTTTTCTTGTTTAACCACTCGATATAGCTTTTAATTCCGCCGTCAAATTTATACTCCTCGTATAAAAGCTCGTCCTCATTACGGAAATCGCCTAAGCTTATCTTGAGGCCTGCATTTAAAAACGCTTGCTCACGCAGACGTTCCTGCAAAATGCCGAATTTAAACTGTATCGTGTGGAAAATTTCGCCGTCAGGCTTAAACCGAACCTTTGTGCCTCGCTTTTTGGTTGTACCGATGATTTTTACAGGCTCGTCATAATCGCCGCGGTTGAATTTCTGATAGTGAATGCTTTCGCCGTCGTGAATCTCAACCTCAAGCCACTCTGAAAGCGCATTTACAACAGAAGCGCCGACACCGTGAAGCCCGCCCGAAACCTTATAGCCGCCCCCGCCGAACTTTCCTCCGGCATGAAGCACGGTGAAAACAAGGGTTGCGGCGGAAATTCCCTCGGCGTGGTTGATTGCCGTGGGGATACCACGGCCGTTGTCGCTTACTTCGATAATATTATCGGGGAGAATTTTTACTTCAATCGTGTCGCAATAGCCCGCAAGCGCTTCGTCGATTGCGTTATCGACAATTTCGTACACAAGGTGATGAAGCCCTCCCTCACCCGTCGAGCCGATATACATTCCCGGACGCTTTCTGACCGCCTCAAGCCCCTTCAAGACCTGAATATCATCAGCGCCGTAATTTTGGTTATTCGGTTCGCTTTTTACGTCTGAGGTGCTTGTGTTGCTTTGAATGGTATGCCCCTGCGCCCCCTCCGTCAAAAAAGCTTCGTCCTGATTGTCGTCGGTCGGAATGATTGATTTATTCTCAATTTCTGCCATTAACAAACCTTCCTTTCGGCAAACTACTGCCAAATTATATATTGCCCCTGTGATTTCGGGCAAAACACTCTACTTATTATTATAGCATATTATTTGAAGAATTGCAAGCAAAACCTTTGTTAAAAAGGCTTTGTCGTGATTAACCGAAACAGCTTTGCTTAAATCCGAGGCAAAAAGAGGGCAAATTTATGACCAATGTTTGAAATTTTATTATAAATAGTCGATAAAGCAAAAAATAATGTGCAAAACAATGCAAATTTTCAAAAATCGCTTGATTATGCGGCGGTTATATGTTAAAATCTTTACAATGGTGAAAATATATTCGGCGGCGGCTTTACAGGATTTATACAATTAATCACGCTTATTTTTCGCTGGACAACCGCAAGCGGTACGGGCTTGCGATTATTATCAGAACAGCGGCATTTGTAAACAAGCCGACCTAGAAAACGGGGGAAATAAATGAATTCTTTTGCGGACATATTCGAGCTTATGACGAAAAAGCTCGACCTGACGGACATTGCCTATAATCTTTGGATAAAGCCGATTAAGCCCGTAAAGCTTGACAACAACAAGGTTGTGCTTTATGTGGCGGAGCCTTATGCGAAAAAAATAATCGAAGAAAATTATGTCGTCAGATTCAAGCCGATTTTCAAGGAAATTCTCGGCTTTGATGTCGATATTGAGATTCTTACAGAGGAAAGCGCCGAGCAGAAGAAAAACCCGTTTGAGCCGATTCCGGAGCTTGAGGACGACCTTGATATGCAACAGCGGCTTGAGCTTTCGATTGCAAGCGGCGAATACAAGCATACCTTCGAAACCTTTATCGTCGGGCCGTCAAACAAGCTTGCCTATGCTGCGTGCAAGGCTGTGGCGCAAAAGCAGACGAATACGTACAATCCGCTTTTTGTTTACGGCGAGTCGGGCTTGGGCAAAACTCACCTTTTGTCGGCGATTGCACAGGAAACAAAGAAAAATTTCCCCGAAAGCAACGTCATTTACGTTTCGGCGGAAACATTTACCAACGAGTTTATACAGGCAATCGGCGACTCTACAATGGATAAATTCCACGATAAATATCGTTCGGCGGACGTTTTGCTTGTGGACGATATTCAGTTTATTGCGGGAAAAGCCTCAACGGAGGAGGAGTTTTTCTATACCTTTAACGAGCTTCACCGCTTGGGCAAGCAGATTGTGCTTACGTCCGACCGCCCGCCAAAGGAGATCAAATCCATTGCGGACAGGCTTAAAACCCGCTTTGAATGGGGACTTATCGCCGATATTCAAGCGCCTGATTTCGAAACAAGAGTCGCAATTCTCAAGCGCAAGGCAGAGCTTCTTCATATAAACGTGTCGGGCGAGGTTATTGAGTTTATTGCGAACAAGCTTAAAAATAATATCCGTCAGCTTGAGGGAAGCATCATAAAAATGAACGCCCTCATGCTTGTGACTGATATTCAGCCGACAATCCTCATGGCGCAGAATGTTATCCGTGACATTCTCACCGACCACCAGCCGATTCCTGTTACGGTTGAGAAGATTATCAACGAGGTTGCGCATATTTATAATGTGACGGCGGAGGAAATACGCTCGCAAAAGCGCTCGGCAAATATTTCCACGGCAAGACAGGTTGCTATTTACGTTGTCCACGAAATAACTGATATGTCATATTCTTCAATCGGAGAGGAATTCGGCGGCCGTGACCATTCGACAATTGTTTACGCAATCAATAAAGTTAAGGCGATTATCAAAAAGGACAGCAGCTATAAAAGCACGATTGAGGACCTGATTAAAAATATGAGGAATAATTAAAGCTTGCCTTTAGAAACAAGGCGGTTTTCATTTTGGAATATATAAAAAAGCCCTCACTGCGGGGCTTTTTGCATTTTGGGGAGTTTTTTGGTACGCATTTTTTAGTAAAGTTTTGTCTGAAGCTGACGATATATTATATAGTAATGTATAATTTCGGTTATTAAACAGCTGAAAAGCCTGATGATTATTTTGTCAGCTGTGTATTGATAAGCCGTAAATAATTTTTCGGAGGAAATCATGTCTTTAGTTGTGCAGAATAATTTGCCTGCCATAAACGCCCATAACAGGATCAGAATAAATGTCGAACAAAACAAAAAGGCAAGCGAAAAGCTTTCGTCGGGCTATACGATAAACCGTGCCGCAGACAATGCGGCGGGGCTTGCTATTTCCGAAAAAATGCGGGGTCAGATTCGTGGATTGGATCAGGCGGCGAGAAATTCTGATGATGCAATTTCCCTTGTAAAAACAGCAGAGGGCGCTTTGCAGGAACCCCACTCTATCTTGCAAAGAATGAGAGAGCTTACCGTCAAATCCGCAAACGGTACATATCAAAATGAGGTTGACAGAGAAGCGATTGATAAAGAATTGCAATCGCTTAAAAGCGAAATCGACAGGATCGCAAACTATACCAACTACAACGGCAAAAAGCTTTTGGACGGAAGCATTCAAGGGGAAGAAATCCCCGGACGCGGGAGAATTCCTGTTGAGGTTGACAACGACGGAAATGTTATTCCGCCTCAGCCATACGAAAAAGAAGTTACTTACCCCACCCAAAAAGCGTATATGTCATATTCTTACACAACAAATTCGGCGGTAATCGACGACGGAGACGTAAGCGTTATTTTCAGTGATTTAGACGAATCGACAGGCGCAAGCCCAAGCCTTGAAGACCAAGTCGCCGCACAAAATGCCTTGCGTGACGTCCTTGTAAGTAAAGGAATAAAAGCGACCGTAAGCGGCGGCGCAGCAAGCTATACCATTGACGGCTATACTGTTTCAAACGGAAGCATAGTCAAGGACGGGCAAACAATCGCAACAATTTCTTCCATAATCGCAGGCGACGGCACAACGGATATAAGCTATACCTATGGCTCGTCCGCACGTGTCGGCTATACCACAACAGTTACTGTTTACCCGTCAAACCCATATGCCGAAACCCCCGGCGAACCTGCCCACCTCGGAAACGCAAAAACAACCCTAAGCTCGGTTGTTCCCGACGGGGTTGCAAAATTTAAATTCGAAGCGGTGAACGACGAGCAAATGTACGAGCTTCAAAACGAATTGGTCGATGCGTTCAGCGGCGGCGGGAAGCTTACAGTTATGGGAAACGGCGGTGCTACTCCGCAGATTGCTTTCAGCGGAAGCGGCTTTGACGGCTTTTCCATTGATTCAAGCGGAGTTGTTACCAAAAAAGTCGATGGCGAGGATATAAAAATTGCTACGCTGGATTCGGGCTTTAAAGCAAATTCAACCGGCACGGCGACCCTTTCATTCCAAAGCTATTGGCACGCAACAAAGCCTGTTCCCGCAATAGACCCGAATGCGCCTGTAAACGACAAGGGAATGCTTATTTTCCAAATCGGCGCAAACGGCACGCAAGACCAGCGTGTTTCTCTTGAAATCAAGCCGCACACAGCGGCAGGGCTTGGCATAAGCGATATAAGCGCCGCAACACGAAGCGTTTCGAATGAGGCGATTGATAAAATTGACGATGCGATAAATTATGTTTCCTCAACCCGTGCGGATTTAGGCGCACTTCAAAACCGCCTCGAGCACACGATAAACAATCTTTCTGCTTCAAGCGAAAATCTTACCGCCGCCGAAAGCCGTATCCGTGACACGGACATGGCGGTTGAGATGATGAATTATACTAAGTCTAATATTCTCCAGCAGGCGGCTCAGGCGATGCTTGCCCAAGCCAACGTTCAGCCGCAGTCGGTTTTACAGCTTTTGGGCTAAGGAGCTTTTATGTCTTATAAACTTGATGGAAAGCTTGTTGTCGGGGTTTCGTCACGTGCCTTATTCGATCTGGAAACAGAAAATAAAATTTTCGAGCATGACGGGCTTGAGGCTTATTCTCAATATCAGATTGAGCACGAAAGCGATATTTTAAAGCCGGGAACGGCTTTTCCGCTTGTGAAAGCGCTTCACAAGCTTAATTTAAACGGCGAAAGCCTTACCGAAATTATTGATATGTCAAAAAACAGCGCCGACACAAGCCTCCGAATTTTCAATTCCATAAATCACTATGGGCTTAATATAAGCAGGGCGGCGCTTGTGGGCGGGGCGTCGATTTCGCCGTATTTAGGCGCTTTCAAAACCGACCTTTTCTTGTCGGCAAACGAATCTGACGTGCAGGAGGCAATAAACGCAAACATTGCGGCGGGAATCATCTGCTCTCACTCTGAAATTAATCCCGAAGATGAAATCAAACAGATAAGAATTGCTTTTGATGGTGATGCGGTGATTTTTTCGGACGAATCAGAAAGAATTTTTCAGAAGGACGGACTCGAAGCATTCGCCGAGCACGAGCATAAAAATGCTTCAAATCCTTTGCCCGAAGGCCCTTTTGCAAAGCTTTTAAAGACTATTTCGTCAATCCAGCAGAAGGATTTTTCGCCCCAATCCGCACCTATAAGGACGGCTCTTGTCACGGCACGGAACGCACCCTCACACGAACGTGTCGTGCGCACGCTCAGGGCATGGGGAGTGAGAATTGACGAGGCATTTTTTCTTGGCGGTGTCGAAAAAGGCGAGGTTCTCAAGGCTTTTAAGGCAAACATTTTTTTCGACGACCAGACAGTCCATACCGAGTCAGCGGCGAAATATGATGTTCCTTCGGCAAGAGTTCCTTATACTAATGCTGATTGAAAAAGTTGAAAGCAAGCAAAGCCCATATATTTAAGCTTTTGCCATATCGTCGGGTTTTTATGGTGCTGTTATCCGCCTTAAAGCCGGCTGTATCCGGCGGAACGCAAGCTTCAAGCCGTCGGCGCTCAATTGTAATAACAAAGCTTAATATCCCCCAAAAATAATAAAACGGCGCCGAAGCGCCGTTTTTGCTTTTAAACTTGCTGTCATTAAAGACTTTCGCCGAAATCCTTGCGGAATGCCTTTGCAAGCTCGAGGTGCCAATTATCAATTGCCTCAAGCCGTCCGAAGAAAAAGCGCAGAACCTCTGGCTCTTCAACGAATCTCATGCCGCCGATAAGGTGTCTGTTTTTGTAAAGCCAGCCGATTCTGTCAGCGGTGTACTTAACCTGTGAAAGCGTATAAACACGCTTTGGCATTGCAAGGCGGACAAGCTCGATTTCGGCGATGTGTTCGCTTCCGTCTGCTTCACGCTGTTCTGACATTGTGCCTCGCTCCATTCCACGGACGCCGCTTGCCACGAAAATTGCGGCGGCAAGAGCGCCTGCGGGATATTGTTCGTCGGGGATATGGTCGCAAAAGCGTCTTGCGTCAATGTGACAGCCAAGACCGCCCGACGGCAGAACAACAGGCACGCCAAGCTTTACAAGCTCGTCCGAAAGCGCCTTGACGAAAATCGGAGTCTGCTCGATTACGTGAATATCAAGGGTTTCGTAAAGACCGACGGCAAGCGCCTCCATCTCACGCACGGACATACCGCCGTATGTAAGAAAGCCCTCAAAAAGCGTAACCAAGCCTCTCATGCGCTTGTACAAATCCTCTCTGTTCGTGAGGATTCCGCCGCCCCTTGCACAGCCAAGCTTTCTTGCCGAGAAATA
Organism: uncultured Oscillospiraceae bacterium; assembly: GCA_964649485.1. Lineage (GTDB taxonomy): Bacteria > Bacillota > Clostridia > Oscillospirales > Ruminococcaceae > JAAYSD01. The sequence continues at coordinate 28,605 of CAZYRV010000002.1, forward strand.
AACCACATCAAAAAGCCTGCCCATTTCAAGGGTTATATCTCGGATATCCGTGTCCTTGAATTCCGGGTCACGAAGCTTTATAAAATAAAGGTTATCGGAAAGAAGGCTTGCGTCGAACACGGAAATAACTTCCATTTCCTTGCAAAGCCTTGCGACATCTCTCATGTTCTGCATGGAAACGGGCTGACCGCCGATAAGGTTTGTTCCCGCCTCGATACGGACGAAAGCAACGTTGTCCCTGCCTGTTTTTTCGATTCCCGCCTTAAGCTTATCAAGGTTGATATTGCCCTTGAATTCGCAGTCGTTTACAACCTCAAGCCCCTCGTCAATGATGATTTCTTCGACTGTTCCGCCCATTTCCGTGACATGAGCCTTTGTCGTTGTGAAGTGATAGTTCATGAAAGCGACATTTCCGGGCTTTACAAAGGTTTTGGCGATAATGTTTTCGCAGGCTCTGCCCTGATGAGCGGGAAGAAAATATTTCATATCGAAAACATGGTCAAGCGCCGTTTTAAGGCGGTAAAACGTTTCGGACCCCGCATAGCTGTCGTCGGCACGAAGCATTGCGGCGACCTGATTGTCGCTCATTGCGTTTACGCCGCTGTCGGTAAGCATATCGAGAAAAACATCTCTGTTTCTAAGCAGAAAAGTGTTAAAGCCCGCCTCCTCCATCGCCTTTGCCCTCTCCTCAACAGGAAGAAGCGTAAGATTCTGAACGATTCGGACCTTGTGCATTTCAAGCGGCACGGTTTCGCCGCTGAAGAATTTGATTGGCTCCATTTTAAACCTCCGATTTTTGGCTTTATATAATTTCAAGTAAAACTTTTAATATAAAGTCGTATAATATATTTATTTTATACTAATATTTTATTAATGTCAAGCTTTTCAGACAAAAACCTTTAAATTTATAAACCTTTACAGGCTTAAAGCGTTAATGCGGCAAAAAAACACACCGTAAATAAATACGGTGTGCGAAAATATAATTGATAACGCTTTAATTTCCCGTCGGAATAAACGGTCTGATCGAGCCTGCGACAGCCGAAATCGGCATAGTCTGAAGCCATACATGACCGGGGCCTGTTATTCTCGTGTTAAATAAGCCCTCGCCGCCGAAAAGCGCATTTCCGATTCCCTTTACGGATTCAATGTCGATAGAAACAGTTTCTTCCATTGCTGCAAGATAGCCTGTGTCAACAAGAAGCGATTGTCCCGCCGCAAGGTCATATTCTATGACACTGCCGTCGATTTCAAGGAAAACAAGACCGTTTCCCGAAAGCTTTTGCATGATAAAGCCCTCACCGCCGAAAAATCCTGCGCCAAGTTTTTTCTGGAAAAACACCGACATATCAACGCCGCTTTCAGATGCAAGAAAAGCTGATTTCTGGGCGACAATCGACTTTCCCGGGCTTACCTGCATGGGCATAATATTTCCGGGGAAGCTTGACGCAAAGGCAATAAGCCCAGCGCCGCCCCGAGCGGTGTAGATATTTTGGAAAATAGATTCGCCCGAAAAAGCACGGGAGAACATTTTGCCGATTCCGCCGCCTGCGTTCGTGGTCATTTCCATGTTCGGCGACATCCAGCTCATTGCGCCCTTTTCAGTTTTAAGAGCCTCACCGTTTTCGAGCTGACAAATCACAACAGGCAGTGGAGAGCCTTTGATTTCATAGCGCATATATGTACCTCCAAAATTTCCTGTTATTGCGGACGGCGCCGCAATAATCAGTTTCCAAGCCGTGCCAAGCGGCAAAGCCTGCTTATTACTCAAATTATATCACACAGTTTTCACATTTGCAATAACTTTATGGAAATTTTATCTTTCTATTACTCCTGCTCGGAGATTTCATCAATTTTATATTCCTCAAAATCAAGCTGAAAGCGCTTTTCCCCTATATCAATCACGTCGCCGTCAATTTCCACGCTGTATTGAATGGTCGGATTTGTTACATCATCGACAAGCTCTGGAGTTTCATCGTAAAATCTTCGAAGCTCGCCGTTTTCGTCAACGGTATAAAATGTTGCAAACAAGTAAAATTCGCTTGCGGAAAATCCCGCCTTGAAAACGATAACAGGATATTCAAGCCCCTCTGCTGTCGCCGTCGAAAATTCAAAATGACTTTCAGTGTTATTCCTCTTTATAGGAATACCGGTGTTCGACACCATCGGAGTGGATAAATATACGGCGCTTTTGTCATTTACAAGCAAAAAGTCGCCGTGATATTCTGTTTCTTTATCTGCCTGAGGCGCATATTCATAAAGCTCGAAGGCTGTTTTGCCTTCACCAAGCCTTGCCACTATCCTATCTTCATCAATTTCTATGAGCTTGTTCCTATAAGAATCAAAAAATATTCGGTTACCGCCAATCGTGATTATAGAGCCATTTGCGTTGATTTCAAAAGCCTTTCCGTTATCGTCAAAGCCAAGCGGCATGACCTGCACGTCTGAATTCACCTCGCCGTCGTTGTTCAGCGCATAAAACATCGCAAAATGCGGCTTATCATCATCGCCCGTTTTAAACACGACAAGCTTTTTTTCTTCACCATAGCAGGTTGTTTCAACAAGCAAGAACATTTCCTGAATTTTCGCTTCATCTCTCGGCAATACAGCACCGCTCGCCGATTTTGGCGTCAAAATTCCTCAAAATACGCAAGTATTTCTGCGGATTTTTCCTAAAAATCGTCAGAAAATCCCTACGCAATCGTACCGCCATCTTTGTGCGGTGAAGCCCTAAAACCGAGATTTTTTTCATGTCAAAAGTTCCTTGCGCAATAATTTCTTATCGAAATACTTACCTTGTATTTAATAAGTGTGATAATTATACATTTTTGTTGCAAAGTTTTTATTAAACCTATTGACAAATTAGTCTAACTATGTTAGACTAAATATAGTCTAATGCTATTAAACCACAAGGAGGCATCATGGATTATAATTTAGGGGCAATGGAAAAGCGCTTTGCAGTGCTTATTTGGGAAAATGCGCCTGTAAAATCGGGCGAGCTTGTCACTCTTTGCGAAGCGGAGTTTGGCTGGAAAAAGTCAACGACCTACACCATGCTCAAGCGGCTTTGCGATAAGAAAATTTTTGAAAACAACGGCGGAACGGTTGCCGCCTTGCTTTCACCGGAGGAATTTTCAGCTCTTAAAAGCAAGGAGTTTGTTGAAGAAAATTTCGGCGGCTCACTTCCAAGCTTTATTGCCGCCTTTACAAGCAAGCAAAGGCTTAAGGACAGCGAAATCGCCGCACTTGAAAAGCTTATAAGCGATAACAGGAGGGTAGAATGAGCGACATTTTCTTACAAATATTGAACATGAGCATAGGTGCGGCTTATGTGATTATTGCCGTGATAATATTGCGGTTCTTGCTTAAAAAAGCGCCGAAAATCCTTTCGTACAGCCTTTGGGCAGTCGTGCTTTTCCGCCTTGTCTGCCCGTTTTCAATCGAAAGTGCGCTGAGCCTGTTTAAAATGAATCCAAAGCCGATTGCAAGCGACATTGTTTACAGCAAGCTGCCGACTATAAACACGCAAATTGACATTGTTGACAAGGCGATAAACCCAGTTTTGGCAACGCAAGCCCCCGCCCTCGTTCCCGTGGCAAGCATTAATCCCATGCAGGTTGTTGTTGCCTTCGGCACATTGGTTTGGGTTTTCGGCATGGCAATCATGCTTGTTTACAGCATAATTTCGCTTTTAATGCTGAAAAAGCGGCTTGTCGGGGCTGTTCGCCTTGAGGGAAACATTTGGCTTTGTGACGGGATAAAGTCGCCGTTTGTGCTGGGCTTGTTCCGCCCGCAGATTTACCTGCCGTCAAGCCTTGACGAAGCCGACCGCAGGTACATTTTAATGCACGAGCAAAACCATATCCGCCGCTTTGACCACGTGGTGAAAATCGTCGGCTTTGCCGCACTCTGCCTGCATTGGTTCAATCCGCTTGTATGGGTTGCTTTCTTCCTTTTTGTCAAGGATATGGAAATGTCCTGTGATGAAAAGGTGCTCAAAACGCTTGACGGCGATGTCAGGGGCGAATATTCCGCCCTGCTTTTAAGCCTTGCAACGGGCAAGCGAATTGTTGCAGGCTCGCCGCTTGCCTTTGGTGAGGGCGACACAAAAAGCCGCATAAAAAACGTGATGAGCTATAAAAAGCCCGCATTCTGGGTTGTGATAGTCGGGGTTATTGCCGTCGTGGGAATAGCTGTCGGGCTTATGCTGAATCCTGTTTCGAATACAGAAAAAACCGTTGAATTAACGGATATAGACGGCATGAATATCGGCGCACAAATGCCAAGGCTTGTTTGCGGCGACGAGCACAGAGTTGTTATGCAAGGCACATTCGGCTTGATTGTTTTCGATATTGACGGCGAAAAAATTACCGACAGAATAACCTATGATGAGCTTAACAAAATAGGAATTGAATTTTTAATCACCGCCGCTTCAGAGGACGGCAAAACTGTGTATTTAAGCGATAAATCAGCGCCGTTTACTCATAAATATGATGTCGAAAGCGGAAAAATAGACAAATTTAACGGTGAGGTTGACGAAACGTTTCAGACAGATGCTATTTCAGCGGGAAACAGCCTTTACGATGAATATTTCGATCTTACTTATTTAATAGGCGAAAATATTATAAAAACAAGCGATGGGTTTATTTACCTCAGGGCAAGCCGT
>CAZYRV010000002.1:33309-61246 GCA_964649485.1 uncultured Oscillospiraceae bacterium
GAAATCGCTTGAGTTAATAATTTGCCCTTTTGATAGGGAAAAAAGCAAAACAATTAAAATTTTTGGCGATTTCGAAAAAGAAACTTTCGCCCCCACAACAACTCCCTCTTTGATAACGACAACCGCCGCAACCACAAGAGAAGCCGAAACACCCCCCGCCAACCTCATAAACGGCGCTCTAGGGGAAACGCTCGACCTTGCCGATGCGGCAACAATAAAAGTCAAAAACTCTGACAGCACCGCTTGGGAAGAAGCAAGCCTCGAAACACTTATCAATAGCGATAATGCTGATTTTATTGCGGAATTTGACGGCTGGTGCTATGGAATGACAGAGGACGGAAATGCTGTTAAAGTCAGTGTCGGCGACAGCTTTGACGGCTTTAAGGTTTCAAAAGCAACCGCGTCGATTAAGTTTCAAGCAGGAGAAAATTCCGACGAAAAAACTGTGTATATCATGCGCTCGGAATTTGTTTTAGGCGGATTTTATCGCTTAAATGGCGAGCTTAAAAAACCTGTCGACGGTTATTCTGTCGGAGAGCTGGTGTTTTCGACAAATAAAAATAATCTTCAGAATATGCCAGAACCGATAACGGATTATGCCTTTAACAACGGGCTCACAGAAGATGATGGCAGGGTTTATTTCGATCTGGGTCCACCGGACGATTATAATATCGATTTCAGCGCTGTTCCCGATAACGGCGAAGTTATAGCGGTTGTCGCAGAGCTTACCGATATAACTTTCCGAGCGGTTGATATGAAAGAAGCAGGGAATTCGGCGAAATTTGCTGGCTTTGCGGACGAATCGGTAAGCACCGAAATTATTCAATATCCCGACGTTCCCGAAGACGTACAAACGCTTTTTAATCAAGGCGGCAGAACAGTGGCAGGGCTTTTAGGCAAGGCTTCTGACACCCTGCCAGCAGGTTTGACCGCAAACGTCCGTACAGAACCAACGGTTTTTTACTGGATAATGGCGAACGTGCTTTGCTCTGACATTGGCTATGATTTAACACCCTACCTCGGCAAAGGCATTAACATTGAGGTATACAAAATTGGGTTTTCCGATGATTACAACATCATGCAAAGGGGGATTGTTTATCGCTTTGACGGAAAAATAATCGGCGCAATCATCGACAAAAAGCATGGCTTGGAATACACTAAATCGCTTTCGTTCAACAGCCTTGAGGATATTACAGGCATGACGCTTAACGATTACTGGCACAAAAATTATTATGATGAAACCGACCCTGTAAACGTTTCCGCAACAAAAAGAAACGCTCGAGAGCTTGTTGAATATTATCATAATGCGGTTGTGGAAAATAACCCTGAAAGGTTTTACGAATGCTATTCGCCCGAGAAAAAAGTCCAGAATTTGTTTATCAATGTTGACGCTTCAAAGTCGTATAATATGCCGAATTACAGTGATTTTACAGGCTATATCACATCTTTTAAGCTTAAATCAATGAAAAAATATTGGTTTGACGACGATTTTTATATGCAAGAGGACGAAAATGAGGCGGACGAAAATGCTCGTGCAGACAGCTATCACGTTACCTTTGAAACAAAGGCAAGAGAGGGGACGTGGGCGGCGATTGACGGCTATAAATCAAGGTTTATAACCATTGTTGAGGAAAATGGCATTCTCTATATAAGCGGAATCGGCACCGGTCCGTGAGTTGAATTTAAAAACGCTTCCCATTCTGAAAAGCAGTTTGGGAAGCGTTTTTTATTGATGAAAAACTTACATTTAAAACCAGTCGTCATTACCGCCAAGCACGATATGCTTAGAATATCGCTTAATCTCACTCTCCGAAAGCGCCCTTGTCCAAGGCGGCCGCAAAGCTGTTATTGCGCCTTCTCCGAAGTTTCCGCCCTCGGCATAAAAGGCGTTGAAATGGGCAAAAACACTGCCCCAATCGTCCCAGCCAAGCGGTGAAATATGTGCGCCAATGTACGAATTAATGATAACGGTTTTGGCGAAATCTCGCCAAGGCCGTCCAAGGTAAACCGTCTGCGGCGGGCAATCTGACAAAAAGCGACAACCTTTGAAAACATAACCGTAAGCCTGCCCCTCCGCTGTTGATGCGGCAGCTATAAACCCGTTGGCAGCGGGATTCCCGTTGTATATCGAAAAAATATCACAGCCCTCAAAAAAAGCCGTTGCTCCCCCGAAAATGAAGTCAACATCGCCGCTTATATAGCAATTTTTGTAATATTGTCTGCCGTTTATTCGAGGTGAAAACTGTTTTGGCCCAACGAAGCCGTTTTTGATTTTTTCACTCGGCGGAAGCGGCGCAGTAAAAAGCGTATCCTGCCCGCCTAAAATTCTGCAATTATCAAAGCAAAGCCTGTCGCCGTCGGCATAAAGCGCAATCGCCTGCCCAACCTCAGAGCCTGCACCCGCAGTGTTCTCAATGGTTAAATTTCGGGCTGTAAAATCATTTGCGTCAACAAAAACAGTGTAAGACCGAAAAGTTCCGAGCCTTTCGCCGCAATGCATCAAATTTGCGCTTAAGCTTCCGCTTATTATTGTTTTGTAAGCGCTTTCACCGATTATTGTGAGGTTTGGTATTTTGATTTCAACCTGTTCGTTGTAAAGCCCATTTTTAAGCTTGATTACGGGCGCTTGAAAATTCCCGCAAGCTATGTATTCAAGCGCTTTTGATATTGTTTTAAAGTCGCCGTTTCCGTCTGCGGAAACGGTTATTTTTTCACTCATGGCTTAAAACTTAAAATAGTTATGAGCGTTATTGTATGAAATGTTTTGGACGATTTTGCCCAAAGCCTCCATATCGTCAGGCAGCTCTCCATTCTCAACCCAGCCGCCGATAATGCGGCAAAGAATCCGCCTGAAATACTCATGACGTGTGTAAGAAAGAAAACTTCTCGAATCTGTAAGCATTCCAACAAAGGCGGAAAGCAATCCGGTATTTGCAAGATTTTTTATTTGAGCCGTCATTCCGTCAATGTGGTCATTATGCCACCAAGCGGAGCCATGCTGAATTTTTCCGACTGAACTTCCGTCTTGAAAGCAACCCATCACTGTTGTGATTGCGTAATTATCAGAATCATTCAAGCTGTATAAAATAGTTTTAGGGAGCGTGTTTTCTCGATCGAGCGAATTTAAAAAATCCGCAAGCTGACTATTCGGAGCATAATTATTGCTTGAATCATAGCCGGTATCAGGCCCGAGCTTTGTAAACATACGGCTGTTATTATCACGTTTACAGCCAAAATGAAGCTGCATAACCCAACCTCGCTTTGAATATTCTCGTGCCATTTCCTGCATGAATGCTGTTTTAAATTTGAGAGCTTCCTCATGCGATATATCATTATTATTAAGTCTTGATGCAAAAATGTGCTCGATTTCCATCTTAGAGGCAGGCTTGTACATAATAAAATCAAGAGCGTGGTCGGAAAGCTTACAACCTTTGCTTTCAAAAAAATCAAGTCTTTTTGTAAGCGCTTTCATTAATGCGGAAAAAGAATCGATCTTTATTTGAGAAGCGGCTTCAATCTGTTTTAAATAGGCTAAATACTCATTTTTTTCGATATTCATTGCCTTGTCAGGGCGCCATGCCGGAATAACTCTTGTTTTAAAGGTTGAATCAGCGGCGATTTTATCATGCCATTCGAGGCTGTCGACGGGGTCGTCAGTCGTACAAATGACCTCAACATTCGAGCGGCGAATGATTTCACGAACTGTAAGCTCTTCCGCAAGCTTTTTATTGCAAATTTTCCAAACCTCGTCTGCTGTTTCAGCATTCAACAACCCATTATACCCAAAATATCGTCTGAGTTCCAAGTGACTCCAGTGATAAAGAGGATTCCCGATAGCAACTGAAAGCGTTTCCGCCCACTTTTCAAACTTTTCCTTAGGGGAGGCATCGCCTGTGATAAAGCGCTCGTCTATACCGTTTGCCCGCATGAGCCGCCATTTATAATGGTCGCCGCCAAGCCAAACCTCCGTAATATTTTCGAACCTTCTGTCCTCGAAAATTTCTTTAGGGTTGATATGACAGTGATAGTCAATTATTGGCATTTGCTTTGCGTATTGATGAAAAAGCTGTCTTGCCGGTGCCGTTTCAAGCAAAAAATCTTCATCTAAAAACGTTTTCATATTCTCTCCTTGTAAATGTTTACATTTATTGTTTTGGGCTCGCACTGGAAAAATCAGTTGTGCCGCGTTCTATAAGCTCGGGCAGGAAAACCGTTTTCTGCGGCATATCCTTTCCCGAAAAAACGTTCATAAGAGTAGAAATGCAATTCTGGCAAATTGCCTCAAGCTTGTTATCAACCGATGTAAGCTCGGGCTGACAATATTCGGTAATATCTGAGTTGTTATAACCCACAATCCAAAGCTTTTCAGGGACGGAAATGCCTTTCTCTCTGGCAAACTTGATTGCCGCAATCGCAAGCCGGTCGTCCGATGCAATTATCGCTTCTATTCCCAATCCGGTCTCATAAAGCTCTTCAATTTGAGCTTTAACGCCATTTATGCTTCCGCTTTTTGATGTGCAAAAAAGCTGATACTCCTCATTTATGGGGATATTTTCCTGGCGATAAGCATCATAAAGCCCATTTATTTTTTTCATAGCACTGTATGAATGCGAATTATACAAATACAGAATTTTACTTTTTCCGACTGAAATAAGCCGTCTCGCAACAGCCGACACCCCCTCGAAATCGTCGCAGAGTGTACTGTAAATGTTTTTTCCGGCAAGGCTTCCGTTGACAATCATGATAGGAATTTTCGCGGCCGCACTTCTTATGTAATCGTTATTTTCATCATTAGAATCCACATAATTCGAGCCGATGAGAATAACACTGTCAACACGCTTTGAAAGCAAAAGCTCCATCGAGCTTTTTTTAACCTCTAAGTCATAGCCCGTACAGCACAAAATTGAGTCATAGCCATTTTTCCTAAGTCCCTTTTCGATGAAATAAAGCGCCTGGGCAAGGTAAAAATCAGAGGAATCAGCACACATTATGCCGACGGTTTTCATTGTGTCAAGCCCAAGTCCACGAGCAAAAGCATTTGGTGTAAAGCCGCTTTCTTCGATAATCGAAAGCACCTTGCGGCGGGTTTTTTCGCTTACGTTTGTGTTTCCGTTTATGACACGGGAAACCGTCGCAATTGAAACCCCCGCTTTTTCACTTATATCATAAATATTCATACAAACTCCCGTTAATGTAAATGCTTACGATTATTATTTATTCAATTATACAACCGTTGTAACTGAAAATCAAGATACAAATAATATATTTGTGCGATATGCCTAAATAAAAAATAATATTTTATTTAAATTTGACGAAATCTTCACTTTACGCTTGACTAATATGGGAAAATAATATATAATCTCAACTGTAAGCACTTACAATGTCAAAAAAATAACGTGCTTAACTATTGTGTAGAGAAAAACCGTTTTCCGAGCATTAAAACTCGTGCGGAGCAAAGAGAGGCTTATAAATGCTTAACAGCAGTTCTTATCCAAAAACAGACAGAAAAATTAAAATTGTTCAATTCGGCGAAGGCAATTTTCTTCGTGGTTTTGTTGACTATATGGTCGATATTGCCAATGAAAAAGGTTTTTTTGACGGCTCTGTGGCAATTGTAAAGCCGATTGCATCAGGCTCTTTGGACGCATTTTATAAGCAGGATTGCATTTATACGGTTTATCTGCGTGGTGTAAAGGGCGATGATGAAATCATTAAAAGACGTGTCATAACGTCTATTTCCGAAGTTATTTCGCCTTATGAAAAATATGACGATTTTGAAAAGCTTGCAAGACTTGATTCGCTTAGATTTGTTGTTTCAAACACAACCGAGGCAGGAATTGTTCTCGACGAAACAGACGATTATAATCTCGCTCCTCCGAAAACGTTTCCCGGAAAGCTTACTCAATTTCTTCATAAAAGATATGAATTTTTTGGCGGGAACACCGATAAGGGGCTGATTATGCTTCCTGTTGAGCTTATCGACGACAATGGCAAAAAGCTTTACGAATGTGTGAAAGCACTTTCAATCAAGTGGAATCTCGGCGATAGCTTCCTTAAGTGGCTTGATGGCTCCTGCATTTTCTGCAGCACGCTTGTAGACCGCATAGTAACAGGCTTTCCCAAAGATGAAGCTGAAAAGCTTTGGAAAAAATTCGGCTATACCGATAAGCTTATAGTTACCGCAGAACCGTTTGCGCTTTGGGTAATAGAGAGTGCGAAGCCTATCAACAATGAATTTCCGCTTGATAAGGCGGGCTTGCCTGTAATATTTACCGACAACCACAGCCCATACAAACAACGTAAAGTGCGCATTTTAAACGGTGCTCACACTTCATTTTCACTTGCGTCATTCCTTATGGGAAACAACACTGTCCTTGAATCCATGAATGATGATGACGTCAGAAGCTTTATGATTGAAAGTATTTACAATGAAATAATTCCAACCCTTGATTTGCCTAAAAATGAACTTATGGAATTTGCTGAGAGCGTTGTTGACAGGTTTAAAAACCCTTATATAAAGCATCTTCTTTTGTCTATATCGCTCAATTCCGTTTCAAAATGGAAGGCGAGATGCCTTCCAAGCGTGCTTAAATTCGTAGAACTTAACGGCACACCGCCGAAAGCGCTTACATTTACTTTCGCGGCACTCCTCGAATTTTACAACGGTAAATTTGACCAAAACGGAAGTTTTTATGGCATAAGAAACGGAGAAAAATACGAAATTCACGACGATAAAGAGGTTCTGGAGTTTTTCGCAGAACACTCACAAAAACCCGCAAAAGCTCTTGTTGACGACTTCGATAAAAGAAACTTCATGGGCAGGGCGCTGCCCGAAAATGTAAAAAAGCTTGCTTCAAAATACCTCGAGTCAATTCGTGAATTCGGCATGAGAAAGGCAATGGAAGCAGTCTTTGGTGACGAAAATGGTTGATTTAATCAGAATTAATCCCGCCGACAATGTTGCGGTTGCGCTTCGTCCTCTTGATGAAGGCACACTCGCAAGAGGCACAGATTTCACTCTCCATATAAACGAAAAAATACCTGCCGGGCATAAAGTCGCTTTTGATTTAATAAAAAAAGGCGATTATGTGGTCAAATATGGAAACCCGATCGGAACAGCTTCTGCGGAAATATGTAAGGGGTTTCATATCCATACCCACAATATCAAAACAGCGCTCGGCGACGTCCTCGAATACAGCTATCGCCCGGTTAAAACCGATGTTTTACCTACGGAAAAAGCTTATTTTAACGGCTTTCGGCGCAAGGACGGCAAGGTTGGTGTAAGAAACGAAATTTGGGTTATTCCCACAGTTGGCTGTGTGAATAATATAGCTTCTCATCTTGCCAGAGCCGCAGAAGGCTTTGCGGGAAGCGAAATCGACGCTGTTGTCGCATTTCCTCACCCCTATGGCTGTTCGCAAATGTCGGACGATCAGGAAAACACACGGAAAATACTTGCGGACCTGATTACTCACCCGAATGCCGGCGGAGTGCTTGTTCTGGGGCTTGGCTGTGAAAACAGCGGCATTGAGGTGCTTAAGGATTACATAGGCGAATACGACGAAAACCGCGTTAAATTTCTCAAATGTCAGGACAGCGACGATGAAATCAGCGACGGAATTGAGCTTTTGAAAGAGCTTACAAACTACGCAAAAACGTTTAAACGTGAAAAAATCAGCGTTTCAGAGCTTGTTGTCGGGCTTAAATGCGGCGGCTCTGACGGCTTTTCGGGAATAACCGCAAACCCGCTTGTAGGGCGGTTTTCAGACATTCTTGTTTCTAAAGGCGGCACGACAATTCTGACGGAAGTGCCGGAAATGTTCGGTGCAGAACAGCTTCTTATGGACAGGGCGGCGAATGCTGACGTTTTTAATAAAATAGTCGCCCTGATAAATGGTTTTAAGCAATATTTCACCGACCACAACCAGACAATTTATGAAAATCCTTCGCCGGGAAACAAGGCGGGCGGGATTTCCACCCTTGAGGATAAAAGCCTTGGCTGCACCCAAAAGGCGGGAGCATCACTTGTCCGAGGTGTTCTTGACTATGGCGAAAAGGCTTCTCAGAAGGGTCTTAACCTATTAAATTCCCCCGGAAACGACCTTGTTGCGGCGACAGCGCTTGCCGCCTCTGGCGCACAAATAATTTTGTTCACAACAGGCAGAGGAACGCCATTTGCCTCCCCTGTTCCGACGGTTAAAATTTCAAGCAACTCGACAATTGCCGAAAAAAAATCCAACTGGATAGACTTTGATGCAGGGGTTATTCTTGATGGCGAAACCCTTGATTCTTTAAGCGGGAAGCTGTTTGATTTTGTAGTCGAAACAGCGTCGGGAAAGCCCGTTAAAAGCGAAGTTGCAGGCTTTCATGACATGGCGATTTTTAAAAACGGTGTCACATTATAGAAGGAAGTGTTTATATGAAGCAAATTCTTGATGAGATTTCAAAAATCGGGATAATTCCCGTCATCGCACTTAACGATACAAAGGACGCAATTCCCCTTGCCAAAGCGCTTTTAGAGGGGGGGATCCCCGCCGCAGAGGTTACTTTCAGAACTGCCGCCGCAGAGGAATCAATCCGTCTTATCGCCGAAAAATATCCTGAAATGCTTGTCGGCGCAGGGACTGTCCTCACAACAGAAATGGCTGACAGGGCGGTCAATGCCGGCGCAAAATTTATAGTAAGCCCCGGTCTTAATCCTATCGTGGTGCGGCATTGCGTTGATAAGAGCATACCGATTGTGCCGGGCTGTTCGAACCCGAGCGACGTCGAACAGGCGATTGCTTTAGGACTTGACACAGTGAAATTTTTCCCTGCTGAGGCTTGCGGCGGGCTTAACATGATTAAATCTATGCAGGCAGAAAATTCATGCCCACAGGCGGCATTAATGCCGAGAACCTTAATTCTTACCTTGCCTTTGAAAAAATTATTGCCTGCGGCGGAAGCTGGATGGTAAACAAAAAGCTTATTGCGGCGGGAGAGTTTGACAAAATCAAAGAGCTTACAAAACAGGCGGTTGAAACAATGCTTGGCTTTTCGCTTGCTCATGTCGGGGTCAACACCTCTGACGAAGCGCACGCCAATGCGCTTGCGCAAAGCTTTTCCGACATTTTCGGCTTTGAGAAAAAAGCCGGCAACAGCAGTGTTTTTGCCGGCACGGCAATCGAGGCAATGAAGTCGCCTTATCTCGGCAAAAACGGACACATTGCAATCGGCACAAATTCGATAAAGCGTGCGGTTTATCATCTTGAAAAGCGTGGAATTCAATTTGACGAAAGCACCGCAAAAACCGATAAAAACGGCAGCCTTTCCGCAATATACATAAAAGGCGAATTTGAAGGCTTTGCTCTCCATTTGGTTCAGAAAAAGTGAGGTATATTATGAAAGTTGTTACTTTTGGTGAAATCATGCTCAGGCTTGCGCCTGAGGGCTATTATCGTTTTGCGCAGGCGGAAAGCTTTGGTGCGACCTATGGCGGCGGCGAGGCGAATGTTGCGGTTTCGCTTGCAAACTATGGGCTTGATGCGGCTTTTGTGACAAAGCTTCCAAAGCATGAAATCGGACAAAGCGCCGTAAATTCGCTTCGCCGTTTTGGAGTTGACACATCGCTTATTTCAAGAGGCGGCGACAGAGTTGGAATTTACTTTCTTGAAAAAGGGGCAAGCCAGCGCCCGTCAAAGGTTATTTACGACAGAGCAAATTCCGCCATTGCGACAGCGGCGACAGCTGATTTTGACTGGGATAAAATATTTGACGGGGCGGATTGGTTTCATTTCACGGGAATAACTCCCGCTTTGGGCGACAACGTTGCGGCAATCTGCCTTGAAGCCTGCAAAAAAGCAAAGGAAAAAGGCATAACCGTAAGCTGTGACTTAAATTACCGCAAAAAGCTATGGACAAGGGAAAAAGCGGGTAAGGTCATGGGCGAGCTTTGCAAATACGTTGACGTCTGCATCGCAAACGAGGAGGACGCCGGCGATGTTTTCGGGATTAAAGCCGCCGACACCGACATTACGGGCGGCAAGGTAAACCACGAGGGCTATAAAGACGTTGCACGTCAGCTTCAAGAGCGCTTTGGCTTTAAAAACGTCGGAATTACGCTTAGAAGCTCTATTTCCGCAAACGACAACAAGTGGGCGGCAATGCTTTACACCGGCGGCGAATATTATTTCAGCAAGAGCTATCTTATTCACATAGTTGACAGAGTGGGCGGCGGAGATTCGTTTGGCGGCGGGCTTATTTATGCGCTGTTAAACAATTATGAGCCGCAGAAAGCAATCGAATTTGCGGTTGCGGCAAGCTGCCTTAAGCATACGATTGAGGGCGATTTCAATCAGGTAAGCGTTGACGAGGTTGAAAAGCTTGCAGGCGGCGACGGTTCTGGCAGAGTTCAGCGCTAGGGCAATTGGAAAGGAGAAGAAATGGAATTACGAACAGCATCATCACCAAAAGATGTCAAGCACTATACGACAGACAGGCTTCGGGAGGAATTCCTCATTCAAAGCTTGTTTGAGGACGACAAAATCAACACCGTTTACAGCCATATTGACAGAATTATTGTCGGTGCGGCTGTGCCGAAAAAGCCGCTTGAGCTTAAGGCAGGTGAGGAAATCCGTGCGGAATATTTTCTGAAACGGAGAGAGCTTGGTATAATCAATATCGGCGGCAAGGGTCGTGTTATTGTTGACGGCAAGGCATACGAGCTTGATTATAAGGATGGAATTTATATCGGAATGGGAAGCCGTAACATAAGCTTTGAAAGCGTTGATTCGGCAAAGCCGGCACGATTTTATTTTAACTCCGCACCCGCCCACAAAACTTATCCGACGGTGCTTATTCACCCAAGGGATTGCGTTTGTGTCGAGCTTGGAAGCCTTGAGGAGTCAAACCACCGTGTTATTACAAAATATATTCTCCCCGGTCAGGTCGAAAGCTGTCAGCTCGTTATGGGCATGACAAGCCTCAAGCCCGGAAGTGTCTGGAACACAATGCCTTGTCACACCCACGACAGGCGCATGGAGGTTTATCTCTATTTCGAGTTGCCCGAGGACGGAGTTGTTTTCCACTATATGGGAGAACCAACGGAAACCCGCCATATCGTGATGAGAAACGAGGAGGCGGTTATTTCGCCAAGCTGGTCGATTCATGCCGCTTCGGGAACAAGGGCTTATACGTTTATATGGGGAATGGTCGGCGAAAATCAGGATTTTGACGACATGGACCATGTTGCGATGAAGGACTTATACTGAATTGCGATGAGCAAACATCTGAAAGTCAAGCAAAAGCTTTGATTTATAACTTATGCAAAGACGTTTCAGCAACGAGTATTACGCTGATGGCTGGCTTAAAAAACAGTAAGCTGTGATAACTGAAAGGATTAAAATGATAAACGCATTTTCTCTTAAAAACAAGGTTGCGCTGGTCACCGGCGCTTCTTACGGAATTGGCTTTGCGATTGCCAAGGGGCTTTCACAGGCGGGGGCGACAATTGTTTTTAACGATATAAAGCAAGAGCTTGTTGACAAGGGGCTTGAAGCTTACAAGGCTGAAAACATTCATGCGACAGGCTATGTCTGCGACGTAACGGACGAAAAGCAGGTCGCCGAAATGGTTGCCGATATTGAGAAAAAAATCGGTGCGATAAACATTCTGGTAAACAATGCGGGGATAATCAAGCGTATTCCCATGACGGAAATGAGCGCCGAGGATTTCAGACAGGTTATTGACGTTGATTTAAACGCTCCGTTTATTGTTTCAAAGACAGTTATTCCCTCAATGATTAAAAACGGCGGCGGAAAAATCATAAATATCTGCTCTATGATGAGCGAGCTTGGCAGAGAAACTGTTTCGGCTTATGCGGCGGCAAAGGGCGGGCTTAAAATGCTCACCAAAAATATCGCAAGCGAATACGGCGAATACAACATTCAGTGCAACGGAATCGGCCCCGGCTATATTGCAACGCCGCAAACCGCACCGCTTCGCACAGAGGGACACCCGTTTAACAGCTTTATAATTTCCAAAACCCCCGCCGCACGGTGGGGAAACCCTGAGGATTTGGTAGGTCCTTCGGTTTTTCTTGCTTCCTCTGCTTCGGATTTCGTAAACGGGCATATTCTCTATGTTGACGGCGGAATTCTTGCATATATCGGCAAACAGCCAAAATAGTTTATTACAGCGCCGCTGTAATATATATGCTTTTTAAAGCAACGCACTTTACTTACCACATGGTAAAAATCAATCCGTAATTTGCGGAAAATGAAAAGGAGTTTGGTATGAAACTGACTAAAAGGCTGATGGCGGCTGCACTCGCACTTGTAACCGCACTGAGCGCTACTGCATGTAACGGCAACAATGAAAGCTCTAAACCCAACGACGACAGCAACGCTGCCACAACGACGGCGGCAAATAATTCAGAGGACAACACCTCAACGGACAGCGGCACATCTGACGAGCAAGTCGAGCTTACCTTTGCGTGGTGGGGCGGCGATTCACGTCACGAAGCAACACAGGCGGCTGTGGACAAATTTACAGAGCTTCACCCGAACATAAAGGTCAACGTTCAGTTCGGCGCATGGACAGACTGGGAAACCGCAAGAGCACAGGCATTCAGCGTTGGAAACACCGCCGATGTCGAGCAGGTAAACTGGAACTGGCTTACCTCCTTCAGCTCTGACGGCTCTGTATTTCTTGATTTAAACTCAGTAAGCGACACGCTTGACCTTACACAATTCAGCGAATCCTCTCTTAATATGTGCAATGTCGGCGGTAAGCTTCAGGCTGTTCCTGTTTCACTTACTGGACGTATCTTCTACTGGAACAAGTCTACTTTTGAAAAAGCAGGGCTTGAAACACCGAAAACCTTTGCTGACTTAAAGGCGGCGGGCGAAATTTTCAAGACAAAGCTTGGCGAAGATTATTATCCGCTTGTCATGGGCGAATTTGACCGCATTATTTTCATGGTTCATTACCTTGAATCAGTTTACGGCAAAAACTGGGTTGAAAACGGCGCGCTTAACTACACAGCAGATGAAATCAAAACTGGTTTTGAGATGATTAAAGAGCTTGAAGACCTCCACGTAATCCCAACAATTCAAACTGTTGCGGGTGACGGAGCAACCTCCCTCGACAAAAACCCCAAGTGGATTGAGGGCAAATATGCAGGTATCTTCGAGTGGGATTCTTCCGCAACCAAATTTGAAAGCGCTCTTGCAGAGGGCAACGAATTTATAGTTGGTGACTATTTTGCTGACATGGGCGAATATCAGGGCGGCTTCTCCAAGATTTCACTTGCTTTCGCAATTTCTCAAAACACAAAGCACCCCAAGGAAGCGGCTATGCTTATTAACTTCCTTTTAAACGAAGCTGAAGGCGCAAAAATCCTCGGCACAAGCAGAGGTATCCCGCTGAGCAAGGCAGGTCTTGCAGCAATTTCCGACCAGCTTTCCGATGATAAGGTTGCTGTTGCAAACGCAAAGGTTCTTGACTGGGTTAAGTTTGATTTAGACCCGAAATTTGAGGCACCATCGCTTAAAACAACAGAAACCGGTGTTTATTATGAAGTTTTCGCCGGATACAGCTATGGAACAATTTCGATTGACGATGCTGTTTCAACGCTCATGGACGGCATAAACACAGCATTAAGCGAATAATAAAACGGCATAATTTCCGGTGTTCGGGGCGTATGCCCCGAACCGCCGGAGATTGTTATTAAAAAAAGCCTTATCGTGAGGGAAAGATGATTGTTGAAAATTTTGTAAAAGACTACATACGGGGCTATAAAAATTATCATACTTATTGGAATTATGAGGACGGCTGTGTTCTTCAAGGTGCAAAACAGCTTTTTGAGGCGACGGCTGATGAAGAATATCTAAGCTTTGTTTTGTCGTATTTATCGGAGGTTATTGCCGAGGACGGAACAATTATCAACTATGAAACCGATAAAATTAACATAGACAGCATAAATTCGGGTAAGGTTTTGTTTTTTGCCTACGATATAACAGGTGAGGAAAAATATCGCAAAGCAATCGAGTTTTTAATGAACAGGCTCAGGAATCACCCGAGAATCCCCGCAGGCAACTTCTGGCACAAGGGAATTTACCCGAATCAGGTTTGGCTTGACGGTTTGTACATGGCTTTGCCGTTTTATGCCGAATACGAAACACGCTTTGGCGGCAAAGAACATTATTCTGATATTGCAAAACAGTTTCAAAATGTCCGGCAATTTTTATTTGATGAGGAAAAAGGTCTTTACCTTCACGGCTATGACGACAGCAGAGAACAACCATGGTGCGACAAAAAAACAGGCAGGTCGAAAAACGCTTGGCTTCGTTCTGTGGGCTGGCTTTTGATGGCATATGCCGACACGCTTGACGTGCTTTCCGACGAAATTTTCGAGCATTTTAAAGCTGTTTACGATTTATACAGAGAGGCTGTGCGCGGAATTTTGCCTTATCGCGACAAGAAAAGCGGGCTTTTTTTATCAGGTCATTGACAAAGGCGAAATAGATGGGAATTATACAGAGTCATCAGGCTCTGCAATGGTTGCATACTCTATTTTAAAAGGCTGTAACAAAGGCTTTTTGCCCTGTGAAAAATATCTCGGCATAGGGAAAGAAATTTTCGACTCTCTTGTTTGTCAAAAGCTCAAGAACATTGACGGCAAGCCTCATCTGACTGACATCTGCCTTGTGGCGGGGCTTGGGCCGGGCGACAAGCGTGACGGAAGCATTCAGTATTATCTTTCCGAAAAAACAGGTTCTGACGACTCTAAAGGTGTCGGGCCGTTTATGATGGCATACGCACAATATTTAAGAGCCGAAAACCGGTAGGAGGTCAACATGGTTACAACCCCTTTGGCAAAAACAAAAGGCTTTTCAAAGCCAAAAAAGGAAATAAAGACGACAAAGCCGACGTCTTTCAAAAGATTTTTGCGTGATAATATCGGTTTTCTATTCATTGTGATCTGGCTTATCGGCTTTATCATTTTCAAGGTTTTTCCGCTTGGCTCATCACTTTACTGGAGCTTTACGGACTATCGGCTTATGAAACCGATAACCACACATGGCTTTGACAACTATGTGAAGATTTTCACTGACGGCAAAATCATGAAATCCATCGGCATAACCTTTACCTACACGTTTATAACAGTTCCGCTTAAGCTCATTGCGGCGCTTTTTATCGCTTATATACTAAACTTTAAAATCAAGGGCGTAAACTTCTTCAGAACGGCTTATTATATTCCGTCAATTCTTGGCGGCTCTGTGGCAATTTCTGTTTTGTGGCTTGCCATATTCAGAGATGAGGGTGTCGTAAACATGATGCTTTCTTTCTTAGGAATTGAAGGGCCAAAATGGATAAGCGACCCGAATTATGCTCTGTTTGTTATAAGTCTGCTCAGGGTGTGGCAGTTCGGCTCGGCAATGGTAATCTTCCTTGCGGCACTCAGAGGAGTTCCTCAGGATTTATATGAGGCGGCGACAATTGACGGTGCGGGTAAATGGCGGCAATTTTTCAAAATAACCGTTCCCATGATTACCCCCGTAATTTTCTACAACCTAGTAACCCAGCTTATCCAAGCGTTTCAGGAATTTAACGGCCCATACATTATCACAAGGGGCGGGCCTCTCGGCTCGACGACTCTTATGTCGCTTTTGATGTACAAAAAAGCGTTTACCGAATATAAAATCGGTGAGGCAAGCGCCATTGCATGGATTATGTTCATTATCCTCGCAACGCTTAGTGCAGTCGCTTTCATAAGCCAGAAAAAATGGGTTTATTATTCTGATGAAAAGGGGTGAAATCATGATGAAATCAAACGCAAGAAATTATAATCGAAATATCCGCCGCAAAAAAATCATATCGGCAATAATCAGATACACAATTCTAATAGCTGTCGGTTGTTTCATGGTTTACCCGCTTTTATGGCTTGTTTCGGCATCATTTAAGGAAAACAGCGAAATTTTCACAGGACTTCACCTTATTCCTAAAAAGCCCACGCTTAACGGCTATATCGGCGTAACTGAAAACTACGGCGGCAACATAAATCTACTTAAATCAATGGTCAACAGCTATTCTTACATTATTCCAAAGGTAATACTTACCATTATTTCCTCAACAATAACCGCCTATGGCTTTGCAAGGTTTAAATTCAAAGGGCGAGGCATATTTTTCGCCCTGCTTATATCGACGCTTTTCTTGCCGCAATCGGTGTTAAACGTTCCGCAGTACGTAATGTTCAACGATTTCGGCTGGGTCGGAAGCAGCTGGTATCAAGCGCTTTATGTTCCTTCAGCGTTTGCCTTTGACACCTACTTTGTATTTTTGCTTATCCAATTCTTGCGAAGCATTCCGACAGAGCTTGACGAGGCGGCAAAAATTGACGGCTGTAACGCATTCCAAATTCTCGTGAAAATAATTGCGCCAATGCTCAAACCCGCAATTGTTTCCGTCGCACTTTTCCAGTTTATGTGGTCGTCAAACGACTTCATGGGGCCCTTGCTTTACGCAAACAAACCCGAAATCATGCCCGCAACGCTTTTCGTCCGTGCGTCTATGGACGCCGACACAGGCTTTGACTGGAACAAGGTTCTGGCAATTTCGCTTATCTCGATTCTTCCGTCGCTCATTGTGTTCTTTATGGCGCAGAAAACCTTTGTAGAAGGAATAACCGCAGGAAGCGTAAAGGGCTGATGAATCCTTTTAGAAATCATTTTCAAAAATAACGCTAACCGCATTGCAGGCAGTTGCTTGTAATGCGGCAAAGTGTTATGGCATCACCTCACAAAGACCAGAAACTTCCTTGACGGCACGCTTGCTTGTCCTTTTCGCTGATTTTGGCGTAAAATTCCTCGAAATACGCAAGTATTTCTGCGGATTTTTCCTAAAAATAGTCAGAAAATCCCTGCGCAATCGCACCGCCATCTTTGTGCGGTGAAACCTTATAATTAATAAAACGTTTCGGAGGCGGCATGACTTTACGTTTAATCAAGCTTTTTTCACGTTTCGCCGTGATTGAAATCGACGACGGCGGCAACTATTTTTTAAAAACAAGCGCCGAAATTTCAATAACAGGAAAGCAAAAGTTCAGCACGGACAAATCCGTAATTTACATAGATGGGCTTGTTCCCGACACGGAATATACGGCGGAGGTAAGACAAGGCGAAAGCGCGGAAACGATTTTTTTCCGTACTCAAACCGAATTTGTTACTTTTAATGTAAAAGATTTCGGCGCAAAGGGCGACGGTGTTTCTGACGACACCGTGTTTATCCAGTGCGCAGTTTCCGCCTGCCCAAAGCAAGGCAGAGTGCTTATTCCGGCAGGTGTTTATAAGGTTTCAAGCCTGTTTTTGAAAAGCAATGTTTCGATTGAGCTTGCCCAAGGCTCGGTGCTTTCCGCAACCGTTTCCCGTGATGGAATCCCGATTTTGCCCGGTCTTGTCGAAAGCTTTGACGAAACGGACGAATTTAATCTCGGCACATGGGAGGGCAACCCGCTTAAGGCTTTTTCAAGCGTTATCACGGCGATTGACTGTGAAAATATTGCAATTTACGGCAGCGGAAAAATCACAGGCAACGCAAGCCATAAAAACTGGTGGAAAGACGAAAAAAAGATGGTCGGTGCGTTTCGTCCCAGACTTTTGTTTTTAGAGCGCTGTAAAAACGCTTTTATGGCGGGAATTATGCTTGAAAACAGCCCGTCCTGGACGGTTCACCCGTATTTCAGTGAAAGCCTTGGTTTTTATTCAATCACAATCGAAAACCCCGCAAATTCACCGAACACTGACGGGCTTAATCCTGAATCCTGCAAAAATGTTGAAATAATCGGTTGCCGCTTTACCCTAGGCGACGACTGCATCG
The DNA here is from genome assembly GCA_964649485.1 of uncultured Oscillospiraceae bacterium. Lineage (GTDB taxonomy): Bacteria > Bacillota > Clostridia > Oscillospirales > Ruminococcaceae > JAAYSD01. The sequence continues at coordinate 51,166 of CAZYRV010000002.1, forward strand.
CCTTAAAATCAGGAAAAATCTACATGGGCAGAAAGCACAAAACCCCAACCGAAAACGTGATTATAAGCCGTTCGCTTATGGAAAACGGGCATGGCGCAATCACAATCGGAAGCGAAATGGCAGGCGGAATTAGGCATATCACCGCCGAAAACTGCCTTTTCCGCAACACCGACAGAGGGCTTCGAATAAAAACCCGCCGCGGGCGAGGCAAACAAGCGGTTGTGGACGAAATTTGCTTTAAAAATATCGTAATGGAAAATGTAAAAACTCCGCTTGTGGCAAATTGTTTCTACTTTTGCGACCCCGACGGGCGCACCGATTTTGTCCAAAACAAAGGCTTTGTCCACGCTGATGACGGAACTCCAGAAATAAAAAAGCTTGATTTTTACGGAATTAGTTGCTATAATTGTCACGTTGCGGCAGCGTTTTTCATTGGCTTGCCAGAAAGCAAAATCGGCGAAATCAGACTCCGAAACTTTAAAGCAACGTTTGCGGCCGAACCAAAAGAGGATTATCCCGCCATGCTTTGCGGAATTGAACCATGCTCTCGGCTTGGAATTTTCGCCGAAAATGTAAATAAATTGTCGCTTGAAAATGTAGAAATAAGCGGCTTTGGCGGTGAAATGCTTGTAACGAACAATGTTGACGAACTTTCGGAGGTGTAGAATGCAGCTTGGAATAAGGCTTCACGACACGGAAAAGCTGCCGATTGAAAAGCGGCTTGCGCTTGTCCGAAAGCAGGGCTTTTCCTGTGCGCACATTGCGCTTTCAAAAACATTCAGCGATATTTCAACCGCACCGTCGGCACTTACGCCGGGCTTTGCCTGCTTTTTGCGGCGAGAATTCGAAAAAAACGAGCTTGACATTGCGGTTTTAGGCTGTTATCTAAATCTGGCAAATCCCGATTCAACGGAAATGACGAAAATATACGAAAAGTATAAATCTCATGCGCTTTTTGCTTCGCTTCTGGGTTGTGGTGTCTTAGGAACAGAAACAGGTGCGCCAAATCAAGAATATAAATACGTGCCTGCCTGCCATACAAACAAATGCCTAGAGCTTTTTATAAAGCGGCTTGCGCCTGTGATTGAATATTGCGAAAAGCTTGGAGTTATTTTCGCAATTGAACCTGTTTTCAAGCATATTGTAAGCACCCCAAAGAGGGCAAAATATGTGCTTGAAAGGATAAAATCACCCAACCTGAAAATTATTTTCGACCCCGTAAACCTTTTGGATATAAGCAACTATAACGAGCGTGAAAGCATTTTCGCCGAGGCGATAGAGCTTCTCGGCAATGATATTGCCGTCTTGCACTTAAAGGATTTTATTGTTCGTGATGGTGGGCTTGTTTCTGTTGCGGCGGGCGGCGGGGAAATGAATTATAAGCAAATTCTGAGCTTTATAAAATCGGAAAAGCCTTATATTCACGCAACGCTTGAAAACACTGTTCCCGAAAACGCAGAACGCTCTCGGGCATTTATACAAAGAGTATACAACGAATTATAGAGGAAAATATGAAGCTTTCAATCGACGGACCATTTGCTCAATCAATCTCAAAGCTTGGCGACATTTGGATTGTTTCCTTTATGTGGCTGGTTTTTTCCATTCCTGTTGTGACAATCGGCGCAAGCACCACCGCCCTTGTTGACGTAACAATGAAGATGGCACGCAACCATGAGGGGCATGTTTGGAAGGACTTCTTCAAATCGTTTTGCGCAAATTTCAAAAAGGCAACTGTTTTATTTTTGATTTCGCTGTTGTTTTTTGCGATTGTGCTTGCCGATATTTGGTTTTGGGCAAGGATTGAGGGGACTTTGGGCTTTGTCCTCTATGCGCTGTCAATCGGTATTGGTTTTCTCGGCTTGATGGCGGAAATTTATATTTTTCCGTTTGTCGCAAACTTTGAAAACAAGGTTTTCATTACGATAAAAAATGCCTTTTTCTTTGCTGTAAAACACTTTCTGCGGTCGGCTATTATCGTCTTGATTCTGCTTGTGATTGCAGTTTTATCCTATTATTTCCCTGCGGTTCTATTTCTTGTCCTGTTTTTCGGAACCGGCATCATCGCCTACACTCTTGCTCCGAGCTTTAACAAGGTTTTCAAGGAATACCGAAATGACAGAGAGGACGAGATGGACGAAGCTGACGACCCTGTAAAAAAGCAAATTATAAGATAACACCGTTTACTTTTTACGGGAGATGAACATGAGAAAAATCAGATTGTAATATGGTTTTTATGGTTGCGACAACGCTCTGCGTTTTTCTGTTTGTTTAAGCAATCAATGCTTGCTATTAAAAAAAGAGGGTAAAGCCCCTCTTTTTTTATTGCTTTCTAGAAGCCGAGATAGAAAAAATAAAATCCAAGCAAAAGCACCAATATTCCCGAAGCAATCCTAAGCGCCGTGCTTAGCCTGCCGTATTTTTCGCTTGTCGCAACCCTGCTTACAAAGCCTGCCGACGTCCCCGCAATGACGACGAAAACCGAATGCCCAAGCGAATATAAAAGCATAAGCAAAATGCCGTAGGCTATGCTGTTTCCGCCGGCGATTATGGCAAGCAGAACCGCAAGCACAGGCGTCGAGCATGGCGACGAAAAAAGCCCGCCGAGAATCCCCGAGATAAACGCACCGACATAGCCCCGCTTTTTATTTTTGGAAATAGCATAGGTTGAGGGGATAATGTTTATAAGCTCCCAGACCTGAAAAGCCATCACAATCATAAGCGCACCGAGGAAGAAATACCACCACGAGCCTGCGCTTTGGAAAATCCGTCCGAAAACCGCCGACAAAACGCCCAGAACAGTGAGGGTTACTGCCATTCCTCCTGCGAAAACAAGGGATATTTTGAAGGCTTTTTTTCTGTCCTTATCCGCCGTTCCGCCGACGTAAGCAATTACAAGCGGCACGGTTGACAAGCTGCATGGCGAAAAGGCGGTTATAAGCCCCGCAAGCAAAGCCAAAAACGGCGCAACGACCATATTGTCACGTAAAATCGCCGAAATCGGTTCGAGTATGTCATTAATCAGCTGTTCCATTTCCCGCCCCCATTTCCTCAAGAACCTGACGGAGAATTTTCTCATCAATCATGCCCTCGCTTGTTGTGAGAGCGTGCTCGCCCGTTGTTTTGCTGTTATAAATGTTGAACAAATATGAAATATCCTCGGACGGAACGTAGGGGCTTCCGTCCTTGTTATAATAAACAAAGGTCGGCACAACAGTAATCGGCAAGTCGCCCGCAAGCGACGAATCGCCCCAGATGTCCGCACTTCTTATAAAATAACACTGCCGTAATATTCCTCGTGAAGCGCCTGTACAATCGGCTTCATTGCCGCACAGGGCGGACAGCCCTCGCCGTTGAATTCGAGAATCATCGGCATTTCATATTCCTTCAAAGCCGCAATGTCAAGGCTTCCTGTTATGTCATAGGCAAAATCGGGGTTTACGTCGCCGCTTTCAAGGTAAGAAAAGTTTGTATCCTCCGCTTCCTTTTTCTGCTTGAAAACCCACAAAAGCACAAGCGCAACCACCACAAGCACCGCCGCTGATATAGTGATAATGAGCTTTTTATTTATTTTTTTCGAACCAGCCGAATTGTTTTCCATAAGCTTACCTCCATATTGCTGCTATTTTGAACAGTATAGCAAAAAAAAGTTTTATTAAAAGTGACTTTATCACAAAATCATCTGTTATAATGAGTGAAAAGCTTGATTTAAGCAGTATATGTAAGTGATACTAATCTCCAATTAAAATGCGTACCAAAAAATCTTCGCAAAAGCCATAGATTCAAGCCTTTACTCAATTTTTTGAGCATTTCTAATCGGGATTCAGTATGAAGTATACTTCATTCGGCGGTTTTACATTGAAAACATTGGAGATGATGCCATGGACGACAAAAAAATTATAGAGCTTTTAGAAAGCGCACGTGAGGAGGGGCTTAAGGCGGCAATAAGCCTTTACGGCGGCTATTGCAAGGCGATTGCCATGCGGATTTTAAGCAATAGCGCCGACGTTGAGGAGTGCCTTTCAGAGGTGTTTTTCAGGCTTTGGAGGTTTCGCAAAAAAGCAAATTCAAGCAAGGGCGGACTTAAGGCTTATCTTGCGGCGGTCACACGGAATTGCGCAAGGGATATGCTTAAAAAGCGGAAAAACACACTTCCTATTGACGAAATCGCAGAAGTTTCTGATGGAGAAAGCGTTTCGGATTCGCACGAGCAAAAGCTCATCCGTGAGGCGGTTGAATCATTGGAAAATCCCGAAAAGGAAATTTTCATGCGGCGCTATTTCCGTGCGGAAAAGGTAAAGGAAATTGCGGCGGCGATGGGAATAAGCGCAAAGTCGGTCGAGAACCGCTTGTTTCGAGGGAAAAAACGGCTTAAAGCACAACTAGAGGAGAGGGGCTTTCACTATGAAAAATAATGATTTTGATTTTATCCCGCTTTCACAGGGCGAGGAGGATTCGGTTTTAAACGGGGCAATGGCGAAAATAAACGCATTTGGCAAAACAAAAAGCAAGGCAAAACGCTTTAGTATTCCTGTGATTATTGCGGCGGCGGTTGCGGTCACGGGTATATCGGCGGCGGCAATCGGCATAAGCGGAATTGACTGGTTTAAAAGCTTTTACGGCGGCAAGTCGGACACTCCGCTTGAAACCTATGCAAACGCTCAAATGCTTGACGGAATGGCACAGGCTTATGACGATATTTCGGTGAGCAAGGACGGAATTACGGTTGAATTTTTGGGGGCGATAGCTTATGGAAATAGTTATCAGTTTTCGTTTTTGATTACAAATGAAAATATCGACACTATTTTTAATGACGGTAATAAATCTTACACTTATTTTATGTCAACAGTTTTAAACGAACTGAATTATGGAATATCAACCGGTCAAATAATTACTTCGGAGGACGACGAAACGCTGCTGTCAAATCAATACATTTACGTTGCGACTATAAACAGTGAAAATAATAATTCGGCGGAGTCCTGCACAGTTACGTTTGACGAATACGGATATAAAAATTTTGACGAAGAAACTCAGGTTATCGATTATTCGGGCAGTATTTCGCTTGATGCTCCTATTCCGGTTCAAACGGAAAACGCTCAAGCCTTGGTGTTTAACGTTGACGAAAATATCAGTTATTCACACATCACTAAGGTTTCGATTTCGCCCGTAACGATTGAGATTATCCACACAGTAAGCGCCGACACTTTCAGGTCTGACGAATATGCCGAAAACTTTGACTTGTTTCTTTCGGACGACAACCTGATTAATTTTGCCGACGGAACAAGCGTTTCGTTTAAGGAAATCGGTTCGGGAGCAAGTTCAGTAGATATTGAGAACGGCGATATTATGAAAGGCACGGCGGTTATCGAGCTTGACACCGCAATCGACCTCGACCAAATCGAATCTATCACCCTTGACGGAACAGTCTATAAAATAAACTAAACCTTAACACACAGCAAGCCGATACTTTTTCAAGTATCGGCTTGCTTTATTCTGATAAGGAGGTTGTAACCATTGCAGATTATTTTCTGCCGTAATAAGCGTTTAAATACATTTGCTTGATTTCAGCAAACAGCGGGTATCTCGGGTTTGCGCCTGTGCACTGGTCGTCGAATGCGTGCTCGACCATTTCGTCAAGGTTGGAAAGGAAATCTTCTTCCTTTATGCCGAAATCCTTGATTGTTGCGGGAATGTTGATTGCTTTTTTGAGTTCTTCAAGCTTTGCAAGAAGACCCTCGAATTTTTCCTCAACATTTTTGCCCTTTACGCCGACAAAATCAGCACATTCAGCATAGCGTTCCATTGTATGAGGATATTGATACTGCGGGAAAGTACCCATTTTGCGGGGGTTATAATCCGCATTAAACCGCATAACCTCGATAAGAAGCATTGCGTTTGCGATTCCGTGAGGAACATGGTGGAAAGCGCCGAGCTTGTGCGCCATAGAGTGGCAGACACCAAGGAAAGCGTTTGCGAATGCCATACCTGCCATTGCGGAGGCATCAGCCATCTTTTGTCTTGCTTCGCCGTCTGTTCCGTCGTTGTAGGCACGGGGGAGATATTCAAATACGTTCTTCATTGCCTTGAGGGCAAGACCGTCGGTATAGTCTGTTGCGAGCATAGAAGCATAAGCCTCAAGTGCGTGCGTCATGACGTCAATACCAGATGCGCAGGTAAGCCCCTTAGGCTGGCTCATCATGTTGTCGGTGTCGATAATCGCCATGTTCGGCACAAGCTCATAGTCGGCAAGCGGATATTTTACGCCTGTTTCCTCGTCGGTGATAACCGCAAACGGTGTCACCTCAGAGCCTGTTCCCGATGAAGTCGGGATTGCGATGAAATAAGCCTTTTCGCCCATTTTCGGGAAGGTGTAAACCCTCTTGCGGATATCCATAAAGCGCATTGCCATGTCGTGGAAGTCCGCCTCGGGGTGCTCGTAAAGAACCCACATAATTTTCGCTGCGTCCATTGCAGAGCCGCCGCCCAAAGCGATAATTACGTCGGGCTTGAAAGCAAGCATTGCCGCCGCACCAGCCTTTGCAGAGCGCAGTGTCGGATCCGGCTCGACATCGAAAAATGTTGAATGAACAATTCCCATTTCGTCAAGCTTGTCAGTCACAGGCTTTGCATAGCCGTTATGGAAAAGGAAGCTGTCGGTCACGAGCATTGCACGCTTTTTGCCCATAACGGTCCTAAGCTCGTCAAGAGCAACAGGCATACAGCCACGCTTGAAATAAACCTTCTGCGGAGCACGGAACCAAAGCATATTTTCCCTCCTGAAAGCAACTGTTTTTATGTTGATAAGGTGCTTTACGCCGACGTTTTCGGAAACGGAGTTTCCTCCCCACGAGCCGCAGCCGAGGGTAAGCGACGGAGCAAGCTTGAAGTTATATAAGTCGCCGATTCCGCCGTGAGAAGAAGGAGTGTTTATAAGCACACGGCAGGTTTTCATTGCCGCCGTAAACTGTGAAATCTTTTCTTCTTGGTTGTCGGTGTTGATATAAAGAGAAGATGTATGTCCATAGCCGCCGTCAGCGATAAGCTGTTCTGCCTTGGAAACAGCGTCGGAGAAGTCCTTTGCACGGTACATTGCAAGGACGGGAGAAAGCTTTTCGTGAGCGAACTCTTCCTCTAAATCAACGCTTTCTACCTCGCCGATAAGAATTTTTGTGTCCTCGGGAACATTCACTCCCGCAAGCTTTGCGATTGTGTGCGCCTTCTGACCGACTATTTTTGCGTTTAACGCACCGTTTATGATTATGGTTTTGCGAACCTTTTCGGTTTCAGCTTTGTTAAGAATATAACAACCTCTGAAGGCAAACTCTTTCCTGACTGCTTCATAAACCTTGTCAAGGACGATAACCGACTGCTCTGAAGCACAAATCATGCCGTTATCAAAGGTTTTCGAGTGGATAATAGAGCTTACCGCAAGGAGAATATCAGCCGTTTCGTCGATAATTGCGGGGGTGTTTCCAGCGCCGACGCCGATTGCGGGCTTGCCGCCGGGGCCCACGTAGATGCCGGGCTTCTGCAGGTGTTTCCAGCGCCGACGCCGATTGCGGGCTTGCCGGACGAATAAGCCGCCTTGACCATGCCCGGGCCGCCTGTCGCAAGGATAATATCAGCTGTTTTCATGACTTCGTTCGTAAGCTCAAGCGAAGGGACGTCAATCCAAGCGATAATCCCCTCGGGAGCGCCCGCCTTTACCGCCGCATCAAGCACAACCTTTGCCGCCGCAATTGTGGATTTTTTCGCACGGGGGTGGGGGCTTATGATGATGCCGTTGCGGGTTTTAAGGGAAATAAGCGTCTTGAAAATTGCGGTTGAGGTCGGGTTTGTCGTCGGAAGAACCGCCGCAACAATGCCCAGAGGCTCTGCAATTTTGCGGATTCCGAAAGCAGAATCTTCTTCGATTACGCCGCAGGTTTTCGTGTCCTTATATGCGTTGTAAATATACTCCGCCGCATAGTGGTTTTTGATCACCTTATCCTCGACAATGCCCATGCCCGTTTCTTCAACTGCCATTTTCGCAAGCGGGATACGCTCTCTGTTTGCCGCAAGAGAAGCCGCCAAAAAGATTTTGTCAACCTGCTCTTGAGAATAGGCGGCAAACTTTTTCTGCGCCTCACGAAGCTCTGTCATTCTTACCTGTAAAGCCTCGATGCTGTCAACGATTGCGGGGGTGGCCTTTTGATTCTTAGCCATGAAAATCCTCCTTATGTTAAACTGAATGGTTATGGTTCGGTATTTGTTCTGTGATTTTATTATAACAGTTTGTTAATTATTTGTCAATCATTTTTTTATCAAAATATTTATATTAAAAACTTTGATAATATATATATTATTCACAAAAAAGTTTGAAAAAAGCCATGTTTTGATGAAAAATAAAAAAGCCTTGGCAAAACCAAGGCATAATATTTTCATCGATTTCCGCCGAGAATATCAAGCTCTCTCCCCGCCGAAATATAGTCGATTTTCCCACCCATAAGCGTTTTGAGCCTTTCGTAAGGCTGAATCCCTGTGCAATGGCAGGTGTAATACATAGAGCCTGTCTTTAAAAGCTCGTTCGCAAGCCTTTCGATGGCTTCGGGCGCTTCGTTTTCGTCCGTGCCTCTGCTGTGCAGGTGAAAGCCGCCGATGACAATGTCGGGAAACTGCCCGTTGTCAGCGGCAAACTGCCTTACTATATTGACAATCCCCCGATGAGCACAGCCCGCAATCACTGCGGTTTGTCCGTTTTGCCGGACAATAAGATTTTGTTCATGCGAAAAATCGTCTGTGACAAAGCTTTCTCCGCCCTTGCGAAAGAGCCTTGAATTTCCCGACGGGCTTGGCACAGCCTCGAAAACCTCCGAAAAAAGCCCTAACTCGTCGTCTATTTCAACACTTCCCTCACAAAAAACAAAGCGTTCGTTCGGCAAAAGCGCCGTGTCCAAGCCGATATAAACCTTGCCCTTGTCGGGGCGGTCTGAAAAATGCGGCTCGAACGCTTGCTTGTGGGCATAAATTTTCGCCTTGTCGTTTTGCCCTAAAAAGGTTTTAAGCCCGCCGCCGTGGTCATAATGCCCGTGGGACAAAACCACGGTATCAACCGCCGCAATATCAACACCAAGCCTTTTTGCGTTTTCGGCAAACAAGCCGCTTGCGCCCGTGTCGAAAAGAAGCCTGTGCTTTTTCGTTTCAATATACAGGCTTAGTCCGTGCTCGAAGCCGAACCTGTCACAAAGCGCCGTGTTTTCGGCAAGAACCTTAATCTTCATTTATCCACGCTTTCAAATTATTCTCAACCAATTTCCGCATAAATCAAAGGTAAAACTCCATCGGTGTGAAAATGATGCCGTCTTTTTCTAAGCTTTCGCTTGTTTTGCTAAACCCGAGCCTTTCATAAACAGGCACTGCATAGGGCGAGGAATTAACCGTTATTTTTTCCGCCGCCGAATTATTTTTCGCATAGTCAACCGCCGTCATGAAAAGCTTTTTTGCTATGCCTTGATGCTGAAAAGCCTTATCAACGAAAAGCAAAGCAATGTGCGAACCGTTTCTTATGCCGATTACACCGACAATTTTTTCGCCCTCGAAAAAGCCCCAAAGCTTTTTTTCGCCGCAAGCCAAAGCCTTTGCCATATCGTCACGCTTGTGCGTTATATAATCGGCAAAGGTTTTTCTTCCGACCTCAGAATAATCAACAGCGACAAATTCCTCGAAAACACGGTTTACAAGTGAAATCGCTTCATCAAGGCATTCGGGAGCTATATCAGCAATCATTCTGCTACCCCATCAGCTTGACCATAACCGCTTTTTGTGCGTGAAGCCTGTTCTCCGCTTCGTCAAAAATTTCGTTTGCGTGCTCTTCAAGCACCTTTGCGGTGATTTCCTCTTCCCTGTGTGCGGGGAGGCAGTGCAAAACCATTGCGTCGGGCTTTGCAGCCGTCAAAAGCTCGTCGTTTATCTGATAGCCGGCAAAGTCTTTCTTCCTCTGCTCTGCTTCCTTTTCCATTCCCATAGAAGCCCAGACGTCGGTGATTAACACGTCGGCGTCAACCGCCGCTTCCTTAGGATTATTCACAATTTTGAAATTAGCATA
>CAZYRV010000002.1:61256-63559 GCA_964649485.1 uncultured Oscillospiraceae bacterium
AATCTGCTTGTCGGGATAATAGCCCTTCGGGCAGGCAAGCGTTACGTTCATGCCAACCTTTAAACAGCCGACCGTGAGGGAATTTGCCATGTTGTTTCCGTCGCCGACATAGCACATATTAAGCCCCTCAAGCTTGTTTTTATACTCACGGATTGTCATTAAATCCGCCAGAACTTGACACGGGTGCGCAAAATCGGTAAGCCCGTTTATAATCGGAATATTTCCGTATTCGGCAAGCTGTTCGACCTCGTCCTGCCCGAAGGTCCTGATCATTATGCCGTCAATATACCTCGACAAAACCCTTGCCGTGTCCTGAACAGGCTCGCCCCTGCCGATTTGAAGCTCGCTTGCGGAAAGAAAAAGCGGATAGCCGCCAAGCTGGTACATTCCCGCCTCGAACGAAACCCTTGTCCTTGTCGAGGACTTCTGGAAAATCATGCCGAGGGTTTTTCCCTTGAGATGGTTGTGCGGAATGCCGTGCTTGTTTTCATATTTAAGCTGATCCGCAAGGTTTAGAATGTCTATGATTTCCTCCTTGGAAAGGTCAAGCATTTTAAGCAGATGTTTCATGTGTTCCTCCATTCAATGTTGTTTTTATTTAAATATTTTGTACGGTAAATTAAATCGGTTCGTTTGAAATAACCGTTTTTCTCCCAAAAACCGTTGCCTGTGTCGTTATCAGAGTAGACGACAAGCCCGATTGCGTTTATTCCCTCATTTATAAGCGCCTTCTCCGCATTTTCAAGCAAAAGCTTTCCTATGCCAAAGCCTCGGCGGCTTTCCAAAACGGCGGTATGATAAATATAGCCTCTCCGCCCGTCATGCCCGCAGAGGATAACTCCGACAAGGCTTTCTCCGTCAAAGGCGGCAAAGCTTGTCGAGGGATTGCGCAACAGGAATTTCTCAATCCCCTCCCGTGAGTCGTCAAGGGTTTTCATTCCCATGCCCTTTGTGCTTTTCCATAAAGCCAAAGCCTTGTCATAGTGGGAAATGTCCATGACTTTAACCGTTATCATTCGCTTTCCCTCCGATAAGACCTGCGGCATAAAAGCCCAAAGCCGCACCCAAAACGCAGGCGATTACGCTTGACAGCGCATAAAGTCCGCCGGTTAAATATTTTTTATCCTTGAAAAGGGTAAATGTTTCGAGCGAAAACGTTGAAAACGTGGTAAATCCGCCGCAGACTCCTGTTTTTAAAAACAGCATAAGCTTTGGATTAAGCTTAAACACATTTTCCGAAAACGACACGATAAAGCCGATAATAAACGAGCCGACAAAGTTTATCAAAAACGTTATTATCGGAAAATCGCCGCCAATCGGAATAAGCCCCGCAAGATAGCGCAGAACCGAGCCGACAAAGCCGCCCGCACCCACGGCAAGAATTTCAGCCATACTAAACCTCTGTCATCACTTTTTCCAAAATCTCAAGCCCCTTGTCAATCTCCTCATAGGAAATCGTAAGCGGCGGCAAAAGCCGGACCTTATCCTTTGCCGTCAGCACGAGAAGCCCGCTTTCAAGCGCTTTTTTCGCCACATCAGCGGCTTTTTTGCTTTTAAGGCTTATGCCAATCATCAAGCCGATTCCGCTGAGCGCCGAAACCTCGGACATTGCCGAAAGCTTTTCTCTGAAATAATCAGCCTTAGCCATAACCTCGTCAAGAAAGCCCTCCTGTGAAAGCCTGTCAAGCACGGCGATGCCGCCCGCACAGGCAATCGGATTGCCGCCGAAGGTAGAGCCGTGCGTTCCCGCAGTGAGAACGCTGTCGCACTTTTCATCAGCAAGGCAGACTCCAATCGGAATGCCGCCCGCTATTCCCTTTGCAAGGGTTGTGACATTCGCCTTATGCCCGAAATGCTCGCCCGCAAGGAATTTGCCTGTTCTGCCCACTCCGGTTTGAATTTCATCGGCAATAACAAGCACGTCCTTTTCGCCGCAAGCCTTGTAAATCTCATCAACAAAGGCTTGCTCAAGCCTGTTTACGCCGCCCTCGCCCTGAATATATTCAAGCATTACGGCGCAGACCGTGTCGTCAAGCTTTTCATGCAAATCGGCAATATCGTTCGCCTTGACATTCACAAAGCCCTCGACAAAGGGGAAAAAATAGTTGTGAAAGCTGTCCTGCCCTGTTGCGGAAAGGGTTGCAAGCGTTCTGCCGTGGAAGGAGTTTACAAGCGTGATGATATTGTGCCTGCCCTTGCCGTATTTGTCAAAGCTGTATTTGCGTGCAAGCTTGATTGCGCATTCGTTTGCTTCAGCGCCGGAATTGCCGAAAAACATCTTTGAATAGCCAGTCATTTTCGTA
>CAZYRV010000002.1:63630-66155 GCA_964649485.1 uncultured Oscillospiraceae bacterium
TGCCGTTTTCGTCCGTCACGCAAGCGCCCTTTCCCTTGCTTTCAACAAGGGCATACCGTGCATAGCTCGGCATGACATGAGCGTTGAATTTGTCTATTGTATTATCCATTTTTCACCTATATAATCATTGTTCCTGCGCCCTCGTTTGTGAGAAGCTCGATTAAAATCGAATGGGGAATCCGTCCGTCAATAATGTTCGTTTTTTTGACTCCTCGGCGGACCGCCTCGACACAGCAATCAATTTTCGGAATCATTCCGCCGCTTATTATATCCTGCTTTTTGAGGTAAGGCACTTCGCTTACTCCGACACTGTAAATAAGCGTGCTTTCGTCGCTTTTGTCCTTAAGCAAGCCCTTTATGTCCGTCATCAGGATAAGGTTTGCCGCATGAAGCTCTGCCGCAATTCTTGCCGCCGCCGTATCGGCATTTATGTTGTAAACCTTGCCGTTTTCGCCCGTCGCAACCGTTGAAATAACAGGAACATAGCCCTTTTCAAGCACGTCGTGAATAATCTCGGGATTGACCCTCGTGATTTCGCCGACCAAGCCAAGCTCTGGGTCAAGCTGTTCTGCCTCGATAAGCTTGCCGTCAAGCCCGCAAAGCCCGATTGCCCTGCCGCCGTGGGTGTGCAAAAGCGCAACCAAATCCTTATTCACCTTGCCCGCAAGCACCATCTGCACAATGTCCATTGTTTCCTCATCGGTAAAGCGCAGACCGTTTACGAATTTGCTCTCCTTGCCCGTTTTTTTAAGCATTTCGTTGATTTCAGGCCCGCCGCCGTGTACAAGCACAACCTTGATTCCGACGAGCGACAAAAGGACGATATCCGCCATAACCGCTTGCTTTAAAGTGTCATTTGTCATTGCGTTTCCGCCGTATTTTACCACGACGATTTTGTTGGAATAATGCTGTATATAGGGCAAGGCGTCGATTAGAATTTTTGCCCTTGTGTCGTTGTTGATTTCCATACTAGCTCCTGTATTCAGCGTTTATTTTAACATAATCATAGGTCAAATCACAGCCCCAAGCAACCGCTTTGCCTGTTCCGTCGGAATGAATATCGACGAGAATTTTTATTTCGTCCTCGGACAAAACCTCATGTGCCGCCGCCTCGGAAAAAGCAACCCCAGCGCCGCCCGCACAGACGACGACCTTGCCCTTTTCGCTTGCAAGCTCGACCGAAACACCGTTTATGTCAAACTCCGCCTCGGCATAGCCGATTGCGCAGGAGATTCTTCCCCAGTTTGCATCAGCGGCAAACATTGCCGCCTTGAAAAGGCTGCTTGAAATGACGGATTTAGCGATGATTTTCGCCGTTTCATCGTCGGGCGCACGCATAACGATGCACTCGAGAAGCTTTGTCGCCCCCTCGCCGTCTCTTGCTGTTTCACGGGCAAGATTCATCATCACGGCATACAAGGCGTTTACAAATATTTCATAATCCTTTTCCTCGGAAACAATCTCCTTGTTCCCCGCAAGCTCAGAGCTCATTATGCAGACCATGTCGTTTGTGCTTGTATCGCCGTCAACACTTACCATATTATAGGTGATTTCGTTGACACGGCGAAGCGCCTTTTCAAGCAAAACTTCGTTTATGCAAACGTCTGTTGTGATAAACGCAAGCATTGTCGCCATGTTCGGGTGAATCATGCCCGAACCCTTGGAAATTCCGCCGATATGGCAGATTTTTCCGCCGATTTCAAACTCAACCGCAATCTCTTTTTTGCGGGTATCGGTCGTCATGATTGCTTCGCAGGCAAGCTCGCTTCCCTCTTTTGTGAGGTTTTTCGCAAGCGTGGGAATATGCCATTTTATCGGCGTAATATCAAGCGGCTGACCGATAACGCCTGTTGAGGCGACGATTACGTCCTCTGTCAGAATATCAAGCGCATTTGCCGTAAGACGGCACATTTCCTTTGCGATTTCAATGCCGTTTTCGTTGCAGGTGTTGGCATTTCCGCTGTTGACGACAATCGCCCTCGCCTTGTGATTTTGCAAATGGCTGTGCGTAACCAGAATAGGCGCACCCTTAACCTTGTTTTGCGTATAAAGCGCCGCCGCCTTGCAGTCCTTTTCGCAGGCGATAATCGCCAAGTCACGCTTTGTGGTATTGGTTTTTTTGATTCCCGCATGGATTCCGCCTGCGGTAAAGCCTGTGCTGGCGCAGACGCCGCCTTCGATGAAGTTGAAGCCTTCGAATTTTATCATAGCGTTTTTGTCCTTTCTAAAGAGGGATATTCCCTCTTTTAAACACCATTTCAGAGGTCAGAGGTTAGAAGACAGAAGACAGAAATGGTTTTGCTGGTTATTTTGGTTATTGCAAGACTTGTGTCTTGCGGGTTTCCTCAAAGAGGGGACTAGTCCCCTCTTTTAAACTCCCCTACTTCTTTCTTTGCGGAAAGAAGCAAAGAAGCCAAGGTGAACTTTTGATATGACTTAACCTCTTGCGTTTTCGCCGAAAGTATGTTTCTAATCTAGGTCGCAAACATAAGTATCGGTGTACAATGCGCCCTTGATTTCGTGGC
>CAZYRV010000003.1:0-2162 GCA_964649485.1 uncultured Oscillospiraceae bacterium
GCCGATGGCGGTAAGGTTAGAATCTGGGCGGTTGAAACCAATGAAGAGCTTTTAATCGCACGTGATACACTTGCGCTTGTCACAAAAAAGTAGTTAAGGCATCAACGCACAATGACCGGAAATTTCCTTGACGGCACGCTTTCCTGTTCTTTGCGCCGATTTTGGCGTCAAATCCCTGCGCAATTGCGCCGTCATCTTTGTCCGGTAAAGCCTGAATCAATTTTTGTAGGATAAGCTGAAAAAAACCTGTTATTCTTGTCAAAATTATTAGGTTTAACTGTTTTTTACCGTGAAAATGCTCATTATATAGAAAAAAATCGCTTAATAATAGCTAAAACCGTTTATTTAAGCGAATGATTTATGTATATTTATAAAAGTCAGGCTTGACATTTGTGTGATTTTCTGCTATAATTTTAATAGCCGTTATTGTTATTGTTTGTGAGGTTGGTAATAATGAAATACTCTAAGCAAAGAGAAATGATTTTCAGGGCAGTCCAGAATATGAAAACCCACCCAACTGCCGATAATATTTATACTGCTTTAAAGGCGGAAAATCCCACGATAAGCCTCGGAACGGTTTATCGTAATTTAAATATGCTTTCCGAGTGCGGAAAAATTCTTAAAATTAAAATTTCCGACGGCTCGGACAGATTTGATTTCAGAATCGACCCGCATTATCACATGATTTGTGAGGATTGCGGCGGCATTTTCGACGTTGAAATTCCAGAGCTTGAAAACCTCCAGTCGAGGCTTATGACAGACGAGGGCTTAAAAATCACTTCGTTAAACCTTACTCTTGGCGGAGTCTGCCCCGATTGTCTTGCGAAAAGAGAAGCGGGAAAGCCCGAGGAAATCACCGAAGAGCAAATGGCATAGGCAAAACACACACAACAAAACAACACTTCCCGAACTAATGGGAAGTGTTGTTTTTGATTTCATCTTTCGGCTTGATTTTTACTGATTTATAGAGGATTTTACTTGATTTTGCGTTTTGATGAAAACGCAATTAAGCCAAGTCCGCCGAGTGCTGCCGCTCCGACTGCCGCATAAGCAACGGGAACGCCTGTTGCCGGGGAAGTGCCGTTATCCTTGGCAGTTGTTGCAACTGTGGTAACCGCCGTTGTGGTTGCCGCCGCTGTTGTATCCGCCGGCAGAGTTGTTTCCGCAGGGGTTGTATCAGCTGCCGCAAAGGCGGAAACAGACATTGCAACCACTGCTCCGAATGCTGCGAGTGCAGTGGTGATTGTTTTCTTCATATTGAAATCTCCTTTCAAATAATGCACATTTGTGCAAAAATAGTATTTGAATTTTTGTTTTCAATATGTATGAATGAATTTTCCATTATTTTTGAATAACTGCGCTTGCCTATGCCTGCGCAGTCGAAACCGTTCCGTGCATTGCGTCGATTTGAGCGACTGTTCCTGTGCGGAGAATCTGTGTCGCCTGAGCCGCACCGACAATCACGGGTATGTCAAGCGTAAGCCCGACAATGGAGGCGTGAGAGTTCGCCCCGTCGGATTCCGTTACGATTCCGGAAGCGGTTTTAAGCAGATTCAGGATATTGTTTGAGGTTGATGGAATGACGAGGATTTCGCCCGCTTTAAAATTTGCGATTGCGTCGTCCTCATTATGGCAAACGCAAAGCGGCGCTGTTGCACAGCAATTATTTACACCTGTGCCTGTCACCAGAATATCGCCGATAACGTGCACCTTCATGAGGTTTGTCGTGCCCGAAACTCCAAGCGGAACGCCCGCTGTAAGCACGACTAAATCTCCGTCAGAAACAAGGTTTTCCTCCCTCGCACGCTCGATTGCGTGGGAAATCAAGGTGTCGGTATTATCCATTTCCTCTGCCATTATGGGTATAACTCCCCACGAAAGGTTCATCTGGCGGCAAACCGTCGGGCTTGTTGTGCAGGAAATAATCGGGCAGTCGGGACGGAATTTGCTTATCATGCGTGCGGTCGAGCCTGTTTTGGTAACGGTTATAATTGCGGACGCATCTAAATCCAGCGCCGTCGTAACTGTTGCGTGGGAAATAGCGTTCGTGACGTTCAGCGTATGGTCGCTGTCACGGGTTGAAAAGCGCTTGCGATAATCAATGTCCTTTTCGGTTCTGCGGGCAATTCTAGCCATGGTTTTAAGCGCCGCAACGGGATAAA
>CAZYRV010000003.1:2248-3808 GCA_964649485.1 uncultured Oscillospiraceae bacterium
GGACGAGGATTTTTCATCATGGAATCAAGCATTTGTGTCGCAGTTATAACCTGCTTGCCGGCATTATAGCCTTTTTTTATCAGCGTTTTTTGAATGCTCGGAATATCCTCAAGCGGGATTTCGACGCCCATGTCGCCTCGAGCAACCATCACTCCGTCGGCGACCCTTAAAATATCGTCTATATTTTTCACGCCCTCGCCGTTT
The DNA here is from genome assembly GCA_964649485.1 of uncultured Oscillospiraceae bacterium. Taxonomy (GTDB): domain Bacteria; phylum Bacillota; class Clostridia; order Oscillospirales; family Ruminococcaceae; genus JAAYSD01. The sequence continues at coordinate 2,453 of CAZYRV010000003.1, forward strand.
TCGATTTTAGCGATAATGCGGATTGTGCTGTTGTCAAATTCGTCAAGAATTTTGCGGATTGCAAGAATGTCGTCGGCACAGGTGCAAAAAGACGCCGCAATAAAGTCGTATTCGTTTTCAACCGCAAAAATTATGTCGCTTCTGTCCTGTTCGCTTATATAAGGAAGCGAAAGCTTAACTCCGGGGATATTTACGCCCTTGCGTGACGAAACAACACCGTCGTTTTCGACAATGCAGACGATGTCAGCATAGTTTGGGTGGGTGTTGATTTCGGTTACTGTCAACTCGACAAGTCCGTCGTCGATTAAGATTTTTCTGCCGGTGGAAATATCGTTATAAAGCTGTTTATGAGTGATAGAAACGACTGTGTCATCTCCCTCAAGCTCACGTGTCGTCAGGGTAAAAAGCTGTCCCTTTTTAAGGTTGAATTTTTGATTATCCTTAAAAAGCCCAAGTCTGACCTCCGGCCCTTTTGTATCCAAAAGCACGGCAATCGGCTTTTTAAGCTCTGTTCTGATTCGGATAAGCTGTTCCAGACGGTTTTTATGGTCCTCGTGAGTTCCGTGTGAAAAATTCTGGCGGGCGACGTCCATTCCGTTTGAAATAAGCTCTCGGAGTATATCGTCGTTGTCTGTTGACGGCCCCAAGGTACATACAATTTTTGTTTTTCTCATTTTCTTCTCCTTTATTTTGCTTGCTTTTATCCCATTATAATTATAACGTATTTCGGCTTTGAAATCAAGCTTTCAATGCGTAAAACACATTCAAAATTTATATGAGATGTTTCTAAAAAATATGAAAAATTGTTAAAAAAATAACAGCGCAAAAGCGCTGTTGCTATGCCTGATATGAATTAGATTTTTCAAAATTTCGTAATCTGAACATTATTTATACCTTCTTATTGAAACGTGCTGGAAGCCGTCAAGAAGCTCTTTAGAAAGCGTAAACGAACGTTCTACGCCTCTTGCGACACATTCGATTGCATTTTCCGCAACATAGCAGGGCGCACCGATTTGCTCTGACATATGCTCTGCAAGACCGCCAAGCAAAGCCCCGCCTCCTGTGAGAACAACACCGCTTTGCATAATATCTCCGACAAGCTCGGGAGGGGTTGTTTCGAGAACGGCCTTTACAAGCTCAACAATCATATCAACAGAGTCAATAAGCGCCTCTTTTATGTCTAAATCGTTTATCTGAATTGTTGTGGGAAGTCCGGTTATAAGGTGTCTGCCTTTGATTGTCATTGTCTTTTCGCCTGTGGGATTAAAGACATTTGTAAGCTTGATTTTTGCGTCCTCTGCGGTTTTATCGCCGATTAAAATTTTATGCTTTCCTGACACAAAGCGAATTATTGCC
>CAZYRV010000003.1:3843-11103 GCA_964649485.1 uncultured Oscillospiraceae bacterium
GATCGAATTTCGAGCCTGCCATTTTAACGGATTTTGACTGAACGACGCCGTTAAATGAAACAACTGCGACGTCGGCTGTTCCGCCGCCGATATCGACGACCATGTTGCCGTTTGGCTTTGTGATATCAATTCCCGCACCGATAAGGGCGGCAATCGGTTCTTCAATGAGATAAACGCTTCTTGCGCCTGAGGATAATGCCGCCTCGATGACTGCACGAAGCTCCATATCTGTGACCGTGGAGGGAATGCAAAGCACTATCCGAGGCTTGGCGATTGAAATTCCGCCAACTTTTTTAATGAAATATTTGATAAGCGCATCTGTCATGTCGCTGTCGGAGATTACACCGTCTTTAAGCGGGTGAACCGCCACGATATATTCGGGTGTACGTCCAATCATGCGATATGCTTCGCTTCCGACGGCGACAATACGTTTTTTCCGCTTGTCATAGGCGATCACCGACGGCTCGTTTAAAACTATGCCTTTTTTCCCAAGGGTTATTATTATATTCGCCGTGCCGAGATCTATTCCGATATCCTGTCCAATCATTGCGCACATCCATTTCGACTTTTATATACAGCAAGTCTGTAATTGCATATATTTATATAATACTATGAAACGGCGCCAATGTCAAGCAAAATTTTTGCAAATTGAAATTGATTTTGATTGTAACTCAGTCACTGTATTTGAAAAAAATATATGTTAATATAGAGAAAAATAAACAACAAATTCAAAGGAGGTTTCATTATGGAAGAAAACACAGCTTACAGAATGCCGCTTATCGGGGACAAGGCGCCGTCTTTCTCGGCTGTCACAACGCAGGGAACAATTAATTTTCCCGAGGATTATAAGGGGAAATGGGTCATTCTCTTTTCTCATCCGGCGGATTTTACGCCTGTATGTACGACCGAATTTATGACCTTCGCAACGATGGCTTATGAGTTCAAAGCGCTTAATACAGAGCTTATCGGGCTTTCTGTCGATTCTCTTTACGCTCACATTGCGTGGCTTCGGAAAATTCAAGAGCTTGAATGGAACGGCATGAAAAATGTCGAGGTTAAGTTCCCGCTTATTGAGGACATTCGCATGGAGGTTGCCAATAAATTCGGCATGATTCAGCCCGGTCAATCCAATACCCAAGCGGTAAGGGCGGTTTTCATCATCGACGCAGATGCGAAAATCCGGGCGATTTTGTATTATCCTCTTTCCACAGGACGCAATTTTGACGAAATCAAGCGCCTCGTAATCGCCCTGCAAAAGGCTGACAGCGACAATGTTGCAACTCCCGCAAACTGGCGTCCGGGCGACGATACTATTGTTCCGACGGCGGGCTCTTGCGGAACGGCAAAGGAAAGGGTTGAAAGCAAGGACGACGACCGCTATTGTCTTGACTGGTTTATGTGCTTTAACAGGGAAAAGAAATAGCAAAACAGCTTTTACAGCAAAATTACATAAAAATGAGATTGCCTATAATGGCAATCTCATTTTTGTTAAAACAGAGTCTATTTTTGGCTTTTATTCAGCGGGAGGCGCATAGGTAAAGGTTACCTCAACGGTTGAAATTGCGTAATCGCCGCTTAGGTTGAGATTTGCCGCAGAAGCGTTTGAGAGGTCGCCGCCTGCGATTCTTGCTTCTTCGGGAATTGACGTAACCCATGCGTTATAGAAGTTTACACGGGTGCATTTTCCGTCGTCCGAGCAGGTGTAATAATCTTTTTCGGCAGTAAAGGGTTCGCCGTTGATTTTGATTTCATCAATGGTTATGATATAGCCGGGGAAAAGGGTTTCGCCGTTTGAAATTCCAAGAGCGGAGAACGCAATTCCCTTAGGTGCGGATTTAAGAGCCGTGAAGTCAAGTCCGACGGTATAGGTTCCCGCTTCTTCGATAATTACGTTGTTGGTTACAACGCCTTCTGTGATTTTCGACGGGTCGTAAACGTCGCCGACACTGTATGTAACGCTGTAATCCTGACTGTTGTACATAATCCAAGCAACCGCTGTGTTTTCGTCGCCGATAATTACATCATCGCCAAGCGGGAACATTTCAGGAGCGCCTGCAAGTGCTTCGTCAAGGCTTGCTTTTGCGGCGGCTTTGATTTCTTCCTCGGTTTTGTCCTTTTCGGATTCGTAGTTTCTGTCTTTGAATATGTTCGCCGCAACCTCATCGGGCATTTTGTTCTGAATGCGGTTATAAAGCGTGCTTGTATCCCAAAGCATAGGAACATAGCCGTAAAGGTCGCAGTTGTTAAGCAGGTTTGTAATGTAAATATCGGTGTTCGGGCGGGCGGTGTAGTTCTCCGCTTCCAGCACGCCGTATTCGCCTATAACAATTCCATAGCCCTCGTCAACAAACTTTGAAATTGATTCAAAGCTTGCGTTCTGGTCCTCATAATCCTTGATTATGCCCCAGTTGTCGGTGCTTGCACCAATGCAATAGCCTGACGGATCGTAATAGTGAAGGGAAAGGAGAAGCTTGTTTTTTGCGGTATCTTTCGGCATAACAAAGCGTTCGTCGAGCGTTTTTGCGAAATTCGTGTCATAGCCGGGGATAAGGAGGAAGCGGTTTTCGTTGTTTCCGCCTGTGCTTCTGACTATATCGACAAAGGTTTGGTTGATGAGATTTGCAGTTTCATAGCATTCGTCAACGGAAAGCGCACCGGAATCGGGGGCTTTGTCCTTGTCATTAAGCCTGTTTCCGATTTCCTCGTTTCCGCCCTCGAAAATGAGCCTGTCAGAATATTCCTTATATCTTTCGGCAATCTGAGTCCACATTGACTTGTACATTTCCATTGCCTTTTCTCTTACCGAAGGTGTCGCCGAGCCGAACATTCCCCACCAGCCGCCGTCCCAGTGGTCGTTTATGATTACGTGCATATCGGCGTTTAACGCATAGTTTATGATTTCCTCCACACGGTTGAAATAGCTTTCGCTTATTGTGTAGCTGCCGTTTTCGAAATCCATAGAATTTGTCCACGCAATCGGAATGCGTATAGTATCAAAGCCCGCCGCCTTCATTCCGTCAACAGCTTCTTGGGTTGTGATGGGCTGACCCCAGAGAATTTCAAAATCAGTTGCGTCCTTGTTTACGTTAGAACGGGTGCCGTCATAGGCTTCCATTGTGTTGCCGAGGTTAATGCCGTTGCCCATGATTCTGGAAAGCTCAACAGAGGAAAGCTCTGTGCGGATGCTTCCGTCGTCCGAGGTTGTTATGCCGTTTGCGGACAGGTGCTCTGCGCTTGTTTCAACGGGAGCTTGAGTTGCTGATGTGTCCGAGCTGCCGCTTGAGGCTTTGTTGTCTGCACAGCCTGTGATAAACAGGGATACAGCAGCCATAACAGCGGTTGTAATCGTTAACATTTTTGATTTTTTCATGTTCTTAACCACCTGAAAATAAAAGTATTTACATTGCGTCGGAGTTTGCCTTTATTAGGGCATATTTTGACGTAACGCTTATGTATGTGATGATTATAGCATATTTAATTTAAAAATACAACAGTTTTGAGCAAATTTTCACATTTTTTATTTAAACAGCAGAGTTAAAAATCAATATCTATTATTCATCTCCAATTGAAATGCATACCAAAAATCTTCGCAAAAGCTATAAATTCAATTTTAACTCGTTTTTTTGGAGCATTTCTAATCGTGATTCAGTATAAGTTATACACTATATTTTCATCTTTATTTTGTAAGTTTATTATGTTTACATATTTACATTGAGTATAGATTTGTGCTATAATAAATATGTGTGAATTGAAACTTGTCTTTTTGGTATAAAATCGCTTTGTTTGAAAAAACTATTACAAATGTGCAAAGGAGCGATTTTATGGAAAATAATGAAATAAGGTTCAATGACGACGGCTTGCAAAACGAACAGGAAGAGCCTGTAAACCCGACAATTGACAACGGCATCATTTCCGCAAAAAATTCAGAGCATAATATCCATTGCCTTACAATAATAGGACAAATTGAGGGTCACTTTATCCTCCCCCCCCAGAACAAAACCACAAAGTACGAGCATATTATTCCTGCCCTTGTTGCGATTGAACAGGACGAAAGCATTGAAGGGCTTCTTATAATATTAAACACGGTCGGCGGCGACGTAGAGGCAGGGCTTGCAATTGCAGAGCTTATTGCGGGCATGGAAAAGCCGACGGTTTCAATCGTCGTCGGCGGCGGGCATTCAATCGGCGTTCCGCTTGCGGTAAGCGCCAAAATAAGCTTTATCGTGCCGAGTGCGACAATGACGATTCACCCTGTCCGTATGAACGGCATGATGCTTGGGATTCCGCAGACACTTTCCTATTTTAATAAAATGCAGGATAGAATCGTAAACTTCGTCACCAAAAACAGCGGTATGACAGAGCAGACCTTTCGCCGCTATATGATGGAAAAGGACGAGCTTGTCATGGACGTCGGCTCTGTTCTGGACGGCCCGACGGCGGTTCGTGACGGGCTTATCGATAAGCTTGGCGGGCTTTCACAGGCGATTGACGCACTGTACGAGCTTATTGACGAGGATAAAAAAAAGAAAAAGCACCAAAATCGCAAAGGAAAGGCTCTGGCGGCGGAAACCGCCGAAAAAGATGAAAAATCTGCGAAGGAGCCGTCGAAAAAGCGGGGCAGACCCCGTGTAAGACCGATCAGCACCAAATCCAAGGACGCTTCTAATTTAATAAAAAAGCTTGATGATTATTTCGGCGGGGAGGAAAATCAATGATTATCCACTCAATCGTTGACCCTTTTGAGATTTTTTACACTCCAAGCTTGCCGCAGACCGAGTGCAAAAGCATAAACGGCGGAGTTTTAGAGCTTGAAAAATCAGCTGATGGGTATAGGGTAAAAAGTTTATTTTCAACCGACCCGTCACTTTATCTTAAAAAGGAATATCAGCCCGACAGCCGCTATAAAATATAAAAAAGCCCGAAAGGGCATACATACGGAGGAAATATGGACATCATAAAAGTCATTATACAGGCGGTTGTGCAGGGGCTTACGGAGTTTTTGCCTGTGTCAAGCTCGGGGCATCTTTCTTTGGTTCAGCATTTGACAAGGACAGGCGGCGAGGAAGGCGTTTTCCTCATGGTCGTCTTACATATGGGTACTTTGTTGGCGGTTTTTATTGCTTTTTGGGACACGATTAAAGAGCTTATAATTGAGTTTTTCCGAATGGTCGGCGATATATTCACGGGTAAATTCAAGTGGAAAACCATGAACGGCTATCGCAGAATGATAATAATGATAATCATTTCTATGGCAATGCTTATTCCTGTTTATTTTATCAAGGATTTCTTTACGTCAAAGCAAAGCGACGGCGACATAATTTTCGAGGGAGTCGCTTTCCTCTTTACGGCGCTTTTGCTTTTCATCGCCGACAAATGCAAAAAGGGCGACAAAAAGCCCGAGGATATTACTGTTCCCGATGCGGTTACGGTTGGCGTCGCACAGTGCGTTGCGCTTTTTCCGGGGGTTTCACGCTCGGGAACAACGATGACGGCGGGGCTTTTGTGCGGATTTTCAAAAAAGCTTGCGATAACCTACTCGTTTATCATGGGAATACCCGCAATCCTTGGCGGCGGCTTGCTTGAGCTTAAAGATGCCGTTGAGAAAAAAGCCGAAATAAACTGGCTTCATATGGGAATCGGTTTTATCGTGTCGGCAGTTGTGGGCTTTTTCGCAATAAAAATGGTTGCGTGGCTTCTTAAAAAGGACAGATTTAAAATTTTCGCTATATATCTTCTCATAATCGGGCTTCTTGCGATAGGGGCGGGAATTTACGAGAATATAACGGACTCTTACATAATGCTCAATATTTAATTCATCATGGGGGAAGTTAAAATGGCTCAGACAAAGCAGACGAAAACAACCACGGCAAAAAGAAAAACAACGGCAAAGCCCAAAAAGCAGGCGGGTGCTGCCGAGGAAAAACAGCCTCGTATAGGGCGTCATGCTTTGTCGGTTATTCTTTTTGCGCTTGGGATTTTATTCACGCTTATCACCGCAATCGAGGGTGATAAGCTTTGGTTGTTTTTCCATAATATGTTTTTCGGGCTTATGGGTATGACAGCGTGGCTTTTAGGGCCTGTCGTGATTTACAGCGCAGTTTATCTTGCTCTTGGCAGACCTGTGAAAAAGGTTCGTGCAAGGATTTTACAGCTTACGTTTTCGCTCGTTTTGATTTGTGCGACTATTCAGGTTGTTTTCTTTGGACATTTTTCCGACGGCGGCTTTGCAAGCGCCGTTTCCGACCTTTATATGCAGGGGATAGAGCTTAAAAGCGGAGGTGTTTTATCGCTTATTTTAGGGTGGATGATATATCCGTTTACGCAAATCGGCGCCGCAATTATCCTGATTTTAATTCTCTTTGTTTTTATCATGCTTCTTGCGAACATTACCCTCATCGACTTTTTTAATGCAATTGCAAAGCCGTTTAAGAAAGCCACAGGCTATGCCAAGGAAAAGCACACAGAGCGCTCTGCCGAACGGATTCAGAAACAAAATGAGGAAAACCGCAAAAAGGTTGAGGAGCTTGCGGGTGAGATAAATTTTCCCGACGGCGAAGCTTATAAAAAGCTTGCGGAAATCAAGCATACAATGGATTCAATAGAACGCACAAACAGTGACGGCGAAACGGCTGAACCATCTGCGGAGGAAGAGTCGCTTTCTGAAAAGTTTATAGAAAATATTTCCTCTTACGCAACGGAAAAGCCCGACGAAGCAGACGGGCTTGATGCGGCGATAAACGAATTCAGCCGTCAGACCGTAACGGACGAAAACATCGAAAACCAGCTTGACGAGGCGGCAAACGGCGGGCATTTCGCAAAGCATTCTCAAGCCGAATATCGGCTTCCTGCCTTTGATTTGCTTAATCCAATCGTACATACAAAGTCTGATGACGACGTAAACGCAGAGCTTGAGCGAAACTCGGTAAAGCTTATCGAAACGCTTGATAATTTCGGCGTCAAAACAAAGATTGTCGGTGTTTGCAGAGGACCGTCCGTCACACGCTATGAAATTCAGCCTGCGGCAGGAGTTAAAATTTCAAAAATAACAAGTCTTGTTGACGATATTGCGCTTAATCTTGCAAGCGCCGGTGTTCGTATTGAAGCGCCGATTCCGAATAAGGCGGCGGTCGGAATTGAAGTTCCGAATAAAACCGTCGATACCGTAAGCTTCCGTGAAATGATTGACAGCAAAGCCTTTGCTGAAAGCAAAAGCAAGCTTGCCGCCGTGCTTGGAATGGATATTTCCGGCGAAATAATCAT
>CAZYRV010000003.1:11113-12979 GCA_964649485.1 uncultured Oscillospiraceae bacterium
CAAGGACATCACGGGTGCGTGCATTGTGGGCGATATTGCGAAAATGCCGCATATTCTTATTGCGGGAACAACAGGCTCTGGTAAATCCGTCTGCGTAAATTCAATTATAATGAGCATTCTTTTTCGCTCGACTCCCGACGAGGTAAGGCTTCTTATGATTGACCCCAAAGCGGTTGAGTTTATGATTTACAACGGCATTCCGCACCTGCTTATTCCCGTTGTCACCGACCCGAAAAAGGCTTCTGGTGCGCTTGCGTGGGCTGTTACGGAAATGCTGAACCGCTATAAGCTTTTTTCCGACAATAACGTCCGTGATTTGGGCGGCTATAACGAGCTTGCCTCAACCCGTGACGATATGGACAAGCTTCCTCAAATTGTAATTTTCATAGATGAGCTTGCCGACCTTATGATGGCGGCGCCCGGCGAGGTTGAGGACAGCATCTGCCGTCTTGCGCAAATGGCACGTGCGGCGGGAATGCACCTTGTAATCGCCACTCAGCGCCCCTCTGTAAATGTCGTCACCGGCGTAATCAAGGCGAATATTCCAAGCCGGATTGCTTTAAAGGTTGCATCACAGGTTGACTCACGAACGATAATTGACTCGGCGGGCGCTGAAAAGCTCATGGGCAAGGGCGATATGCTGTATTTCCCCGTGGGAATGCCAAAGCCTGTCCGTGTTCAGGGCTGTTGGGTTTCGGAAAAGGAAATAGACAGGGTTGTCGAGTTTATTAAGCGGTCGTTCTCGCTTGCTTATGACGAGGGCGTTATGGCAGAAATTGATAAACAGGCAGAGCTTGTCGGCTCTAAGGATAAGAAAAGCTCTGACGAAAGCGGCGATATTGACGTTGACGATGAAAAGCTTGACGAAGCAATCGAAGCCGTTATTGAAGCGGGTCAGGCAAGCACGTCCTACCTCCAGCGCAAGCTTAAGCTTGGCTATGGCAGGGCGGCGCGGCTTATTGATACGATGGAAAGCATGGGCGTCGTCGGCGAATACGAAGGAAGCAAGCCTCGTCAGGTGCTTATGACAAAGCAGGAATGGTATGAGAGAAAGCTTAATCAAAGATGACAAAAAAAGGCAGAGCTAACCGCAAAGGGTTCAGCAAAAAGCAAAAGTCGGGTCTGGCGGGAATATTGGTTTTGCTTATATTTTCACTTGTTATATCCGCAAACGAAAATTTTTTCAAAAGCCCGTCGATTCCGACGTGGAAAACCATTTTTCAAAGCTTTGGACTTGCGAAAAAACCGCTTGTTGAAACAGTTGACGGAGAAGTAAGCGTGCATTTTATTGACGTTGGGCAAGGCGATTCAAGCCTTATCCTTACGTCTGAATCAGCCGTTTTAATCGACAGCGGCGAAGCTGAAAACTCACCGACTGTTATTTCGTATTTACAGGCGCTCGGGGTTGAAAAAATTGATTATATAATCGCAACCCACCCGCATTCTGACCATATCGGCGGTTTTTCGAAAATTATCCCCGAATTTGAGGTCGGAGAGGTGATTATGCCTGTGCTTGACGACAGCGTTATTCCGACTACAAGCAGCTTTGTAAATATGCTTGAGGCTATTGAAAACGGCGGAATAAAAGCATCTTCTGTTATGGCGGGGGAAAGGCTGGAGCTTGACAACGGGCTTTACATTGAAATAGTAGCTCCCGCAAAAATTTATACGGATTTGAATAATTCATCAGTCGTTGCACGTTTTGTCCACGGCGAAAACAGCTTTTTGTTCACAGGCGACATTGAGGCGGAGGCAGAGGCGGATATTCTCGAAACAGGAGTTGATATAAGCGCCGACGTGCTTAAAATCCCGCACCACGGAAGCCGCACATCAAGCACGAAAGCCTTTGTCCGTGCCGTTTCGCCC
>CAZYRV010000003.1:13111-16624 GCA_964649485.1 uncultured Oscillospiraceae bacterium
ATTTTACGGGGAGGCGGCATAATGCTTGTTATTGACAGGGTTGAGGACGGTTTTGCGGTTATTATTGGCGACAACGGCGAGCGCCGTACCATTGAAGCCGCTTTGCTTTATTGCGGGGCAAAAGAGGGCGACGTCGTTGACGAAAGCAACGGTTTATACGTGTTTAATAAAGAGGAAACGCAAAAACGAAAAAATGCGATAGCAGGGAAATACAGGGATTTATTCAGACGGAGAAACGCTGATACAAATAATGGAAAGGACTTGGAAAATGAACAAGGTTAAGGTGAGTATTGCGGGGAAAACTCATATAATCCGCACTAAAGGGGCACCGGGTCAGCTTTTACAGCTTGCCGACGGTTTAAATCGGCATATCGCCGCACTTTGCGCCCAAAACGAAACCCTTGCCGCAACAGATGCGCTTATTTTGGTTGCGCTTAATATGGCGGAGGAGCTTTCAGAGCAGAAAAAAGAAATTGAGCTTTCTCGAGAAGCTGTTTCGGCACGTGATGAAAAGCTTAAGCGCTTTGCCGAGCTTGGAGAAAGGTACAAGGCGGAGGCGGAGAGCTTTTCAAATGTGAAGAAAGAGCTTTCCGAGCAAATTAAGCTTGTTAAGCAGAAAAACGCTGAAATTGCACGGCTTGAAAAGGATTTGGAGAAAAAGACGGCGGAGGCGGAATCGTTGTCGGCAAGACTTGAGGAAGCAAGCAAACAGCTTGGCTCTGAGCAGAAAAAGGCATCGGAGCTTTCGGCGAAAAGCTCGAAAACCGACCAATTGCATTCGCAGATAAAGGCAAAAGATGCTGAAATCGAGGGCTTGAAGGCAGAGCTTGAGTCGCTTTCCGATGAGAACAAACGGCTTAACGAACAGCTTTCCGAGCTTCTTGAGGACGGTCAGCTTACGTTATGAGTGAAATTTTGGCGCCTGCCGGCGGAATGGATTCGCTTTTTGCGGCGATTAATTCGGGGGCAGATGCGGTTTACGGCGGTCTGGCTGAATTTTCTGCAAGACGAAACGCAAAAAATTTCAATTCGGACGATCTGATTCAAGCCTGTAAGCTTTGTCATGAAAGCGGAATGAAATTTTATCTCGCCTTAAATACTCTTGTCTTTGACGACGAATTAAAGGCGGTTGAAAATGCGCTTTTTATTGCGGCAAAAGCGGGCGTTGATGCCATAATCGTACAGGATTTCGGCGTCTTGTCGCTTGTCAGGGAAATGATTCCCGATATGCCTGTTCACGCTTCGACACAGATGGGGATTAATTCGCTTGAGGACGTGAAAACGGCTGAACAGCTTGGTTTTGAGAGGGTTGTGCTTGGCCGAGAGCTTTCGTTTGACGAGATAAAATTCATACGTGAAAACACAAAGCTTGAGCTTGAAATTTTCGTCCATGGCGCACTTTGCGTCTGCGTAAGCGGTCAGTGCTTTTTCAGCGCCATGCTTGGCGGAAGAAGCGGAAACCGTGGGCTTTGCGCACAGCCGTGCCGCCTTAATTTCAAAGCGGGGAATATTGAAAACGCACTGTCGCTTAAGGATAATTCTCTTATTCCTTACCTTCAGAAATTGCAGGAATCAGGCATCGAATCCTTTAAAATAGAGGGCAGAATGAAACGGCCCGAGTATGTTGCGGCGGCAGTTTCGGCTTGCCGTGCGGCTGTTTGCGGCGAAAGCTATGAAGCTGATGTACTTGCGGCGCTTTTTTCAAGAAGCGGCTTTACCGACGGCTATTTTACAGGGGATTATTCCCAAATGCGTGGTGTCCGCACGAGAGAAGATGCCGAGGAAGCCCCAGATGCGCTTAAAAAAGCTCATTTGCTTTATGATAAGCCATTTAAGCGCTTTGCGGTTGATTTTCACGCAGTCGTAAAGCATAATGAAATGAGCGTTTCGGCAAGCGCCTGCGGTTCTTTTGCGGAATATAACGGAATTGTTCCCGAAACGGCTCGGAACCGTGAAATAACGCCTGATTATGTTTGCGAACAGCTTTCAAAGCTTGGCGGAACACAATTTTTTACTGGAAAATTCACCAGTGAAATTGAAAGCGGCTTATCCGTTTCCGCATCAGCGCTTAACGCCGCACGCCGAGAGCTTATACAAAGTCTTACAGCAGAAATAACCGCTAAAAATACACCCGAATATTTGTGCAAATCTGCTGAAAATGTTGTCGTTGTGCAACACAACAGCCATAAATTGCAACTTAGATGTGAGGTCGCAACGGCAGAACAGCTTGAACAAGCGTTTGAGCTTGATTTTGAGCTTATATATGCGCCGATGGAAATTTTAAGCGAAAAAACACTAAAAAAGGATAAAATTGGAGTGATTCCGCCGCTTTTTCTTGCGGGAATTGAGGAAAAAACGGAAATGAGGCTTGCAAAGCTTAAAAGCTTTGGTTTCAGCAGGCTTTTATGCGGAAGCCTTGGTGCGATTGAGCTTGGAAAACGGCTTGGTTATAAGCTTTACGGCGGATTCAGGCTTAACATAACCAACAGCAGAGCCTTGATTTTCTATCAGAAGCTTGGTGTTTTGGATTCGGTTCTTTCTCCCGAGCTTCGGCTTGCGGCGGCAAAAAGGCTTGAAAAGCCTGTTCCCGTCGGGATTATTTCTTATGGAAGGCTTCCGCTTATGCTTTTGCGGCGCTGTCCGTTTATGGGCGCAGCCGCCTGCGGCAAAACGCTTGAGCATGAGCTTATTGACCGTCGTGGGGTTGCTTTTCCGCTTGCTTGCGGAAGCATGACGGAGGTTTTGAATTCAGAGCCGATTGTGCTTTCAGATAAGCTTGACGAGCTTGATGCCTTGGATTTCGCCGTCTTGAAATTCACCACAGAGCATGATATAAAGCCGATTTACGACATCTACGTCAAAGGCAAAGCGCCTGACGCTTCTTTTACGAGAGGAATGTACTTTCGCGGCGTAAAATAACTTAGGCATATTGCACAAAAACCATGTCAATTATTGCTGTAAAATAGTTGTTTTATTTTATGTTTTTAATATTGTTAACTAGCGGAATAAGTGTTATAATAATATGAATAGTGTTTTAGTTTTGAAAATATCGGCAAAGAATATAAACAATCAGGAGGAAAAATATGTTTTCTAAGGACATTGGAATAGACCTCGGCACGGCAAACACTCTGGTCTATATGCGCGGAAAGGGTATTATTATCCGTGAGCCGTCAGTCGTCGCCCTCGATGTAAAGCAGGACAGAGTGCGCTATGTCGGGCAGGAGGCGAAGGACGTTATCGGCCGTACGCCCGGCTCTATCGTTGCCGTCAGACCGCTTAAGGACGGCGTTATTGCCGATTTTGACATGACGACAAGCATGCTTCAGGAGTTTATCAAAAAGGCGCTTAAGGGCAAGCTTTTTACCCGTCCACGAGTCATAATTTGTATTCCGTCGGGGGTTACGGCGGTCGAGCGCAGGGCTGTTAAGGAAGCGGCGCAGAATGCGGGTGCAAAGCGTGTTTCTATTATTGAAGAGCCTATGGCGGCGGCAATCGGAGCGGGGCTTCCCGTTG
>CAZYRV010000003.1:16634-20296 GCA_964649485.1 uncultured Oscillospiraceae bacterium
CGGCGGAACAAGCGAAGTTGCCGTTCTTTCTCTTGGCGGCACTGTTACGTCAAGGTCTGTGCGTGTTGCGGGAGATGAATTTGATTCCGCAATCATGAGCTATATCAAGAAAAAGTATAATCTTCTGATTGGCGAACGCACCGCTGAAAATATTAAAATCGGCATAGGAAGCGCATATCAGGTTGAGGAAAACGAGCCTGTTATGGATATAAAAGGAAGAAACCTTTTAAACGGACTTCCAGAAAATATAACAATCACCACCGCCGAAATCAGAGAAGCGCTTTCAGAGCCGCTCAGCCATGTAATCGAGGCGATTAAGGTTACGCTCGAGCGTACCCCTCCGGAGCTTGCCGCCGATATTATTGACACGGGAATTATGCTTGCGGGCGGCGGAGCGCTTTTGCGCGGGCTTGATATGCTTATTCAAAGCGAAACCAGAATGCCGGTTAAGGTTGCGGAAAGACCGCTTGACTGTGTTGCTGACGGAACCGGTGTTGTTTTGGAAAACATTGAAAAGCTTGAGGACGTGCTTAATTCGGACGACAGCAGATACGAATAAGTTTGAATATTCAACCGTTTTCGGTTGTCATCAACAATTATTAAACAGGGAAGTGCGGCGGTGATAAGGTGAAGGAATTTTTCCATAGCGTTAAATTCAAAATTTTAATATTCATTTTCTGCCTGCTTCTTGGTGTGATGATTTACGCAGCGGTCACAGCGGGCGCTGCGACTATTCCCGAGAGAATACTTGCGACTGTTTCAAAGCCTTTTGTAATGCTTTCAAACGCTGTTTCTGACGGCGTAAACGACTTTCTTGACAGGTGGTCAAACTCTGACAAGTATAAAAGCGAAAATGAAGAGCTTCGCCGAAAAATAACCGAGCTTTATCTGCAAACCGCTGATTATAATGATTTAAAAGAGGAAAACCTTCGCTTTCAAGAGCTTTTAAAGCTTCAGGAGGATAATGACAGCCTGACTTTTTCAGCGCCCTGCTCGATTATCGGACGGAACGCAAACGACGTTTACGGCGGGTTTACAATTGATAAGGGAAGCGACGACGGGATTTCGCTTTATGACCCTGTTATTTCAACGCTTGGGCTTGTAGGCAGAGTGGTCGAGCTTGCGCCGAGCTATGCACGGGTGGAAACTCTCTTTTCTCCTCAGGTGAACGTAGGCGTTTTCACCGAACGCTCGAGAATAACCGGAATCATGGAAAACGACATAAAATATGCGCAGGACGGACTTTGCCTGATGAGCAGTATTCCAAAGGACGGAGATATTCGTGTCGGCGACGTGGTAATAACCTCCGGTCAGGGCGGTGTTTTCCCTGAAAAGCAGCTTGTCGGCACGGTAAAGGAAATTTTTGACGATGCAAACGGACTTTCCCGCCACGCAGTTATCGAGCCTATCGAAAACCCGGGCAGGCTTACAAATGTTTTTGTTATAACCGATTTCAAGGGCAAGGGGATAAGCTTTGAAGACTAGAAACAGGATTACTATAAGCGCTTCGGCGGTTTCTCTGACACGGCGTGCCATGCTTAAGGTTGCGGCACGCTGGTTTTGCTATGCAACGCTTTTAATGCTGTTTTATGCGATGTCAATGAATGGGATTCTGGGCTTTCGTCCGCTTTTGATTTTGCCGCTTGCGGCGGCCGTTTCATTCTTCGAAGCGGAATTTGAATCGGCGGTTTTCGGTGTATTCTGCGGCTTTTTCATGGATATGGCGGCGGACAGGCTTTTCGGCTTTACAAGCCTGTGGCTTATGATTTGCTGTATGCTTTTATCCTTGCTTTCAACCTATCTTATCCGGCGAAACCTGTTTAATTATCTCCTTTCAACGGCGGCGCTTTCGGCGATTGTCGGATTTATCGACTATGTTTTCAGCATTTATCTTTGGCAAAGCGACGCAGGCGCCTACACCGTCACCCATCTCGTAATTCCCGCAATGCTTTCGGCGCTTGTGCTTTCGCCGATTATATATTGGTTTATAAAGTTGTTAAACAAAAAGCTTTCTACCGAGCCAAAACGGTCGATTTCGTCCGCAGTCGGCGACGCAGAGGATTCGGCCGATAAAGTCCGCAGTTAGGAGGGCATGATTTGAAAAACCTTTCATATACTATCCGCATCATGGTTCTTGTCATAACTGTGGTGCTTTGTGTCTTTTTAAGCGGGCTTCGTCTTTTGCAGATTCAAATTGTTGACGGGGAAAAATACCTTTCACAGGCACAGGCAAACTATACCGCCACACAGGAAATTGAGGCGGCAAGAGGAAAAATCGTCGATACGAACGGCGTTGTTTTAAACAGCAACGAAATTGTGTATAAGGTTATTTTTCAGATGGCATTTATTCCCGACGGAACGGAAAATTCGCTTATCAAAAACGTAATTGAAATCATGGAGCAAAGCGGCGAGGAATGGAACGAAACAATCCCTGTTTCAAAAACTGCTCCTTACACCTTTAATGCTGACAGCGATGCGGAAATTGAGGTTTTAAAGGAAAAAATCGGTGTCGCCGTTTACGCAACAGCCGAGGACTGCATCGAAACGCTTTACGGCAAGTTCGAGATAAGCGACGAATATTCGGAAGAAATGCGCAGAAAAATTGCTGGTGTGCGTTATGAAATGCTTTTGCGTGATTTTTCGCAGTATAATCGTTTTACATTTGCGGAGGATATAAAACAGGAAACTGTTATAAAGCTTAAAGAACGCAGCTTTATGCTTGGCGGAGTTGATATAATTGAAGAAGCGTCGCGCGTTTATCTTAAAGGAACGGTTGCACCTCATGTATTAGGAACAGTCGGTGCGATTTCCGCTGAAAAGTATGAAGCGCTTAAAGAGGACGGCTATAAACTAAATGATATAATCGGCTTAAGCGGGATAGAGCTTGCAATGGAAAGCGAGCTTAGGGGAGAGCGGGGAGAGCGCACAATTGTCCGCAACACAAACGGCGAAGCCATTGCGGACGAGGTCACAAAAGAGCCTGTTCCCGGCAACACTGTTATGCTTACGATTGACAGCAAGTTTCAGACACAGATTCAGGAGATGCTTGAAAACCATATAAAATGGCTCAGGCAGATTCCAAACGGCGACGAACGAGGAAAAGATGCCGAGGCGGGGGCGGTTGTCGTGCTTGACGTCAAAAACGGCGGTGTTCTCGCAATGGCAAGCTATCCCTCTTATGATTTAAACACCTTGGTTGACGATTACAGCGCAGTTTTAAACGCCGAGGGCGACCCGCTTTATAACCGTGCGATTTACGGGCTGTATCGTCCGGGCTCGACATTTAAGACGATTACAAGTGCGGCGGGCTTGGGCATAGGGATAATCGACAAAACCTCAACCGTGTACTGCGGCGGAATCTACACTTATTTTACCGACTATCAGCCGCATTGCTATACAGGGCCTCACGGCAACATTGACGTCAGAAATGCGCTTAAGGTTTCGTGCAATATTTTTTATTATGATGTCGGCAGGCGAATGGGCATAAGCAACCTTGCGGATTGGGCGGCAAAATTCGGCTTTGGTACGGATTTAAAGCTTGAAATCGGCGGCTCTGCCG
The DNA here is from genome assembly GCA_964649485.1 of uncultured Oscillospiraceae bacterium. GTDB lineage: Bacteria > Bacillota > Clostridia > Oscillospirales > Ruminococcaceae > JAAYSD01. Next base: position 20,194 of record CAZYRV010000003.1, read on the forward strand.
GACACATGACGACCCCCGAGCTTGCGGAAGAACTTGGGCTTACATGGAACAACGGCGACGTGCTTCAGGCAAGCATCGGTCAGTCCGAAACCCTTGTCACACC
>CAZYRV010000003.1:20306-29102 GCA_964649485.1 uncultured Oscillospiraceae bacterium
GTGCGCTATCGCCCGCATCTGGTGAAATCGGTTTATGATTATGACGGCAAAACAAAGCTCTATGACGTCGAGCCTATTGTTGACTATAATATCGAAAATATGGAAGAAAATTTCGAAACTATAATTGAGGGAATGGTTCTTGTTTCCGACTCGGCGGCTTATTATAATCATGACGGAGTCTGGGCGAATATTTACGCTGATATTCCCGGCAAGGTCGCAACCAAAACAGGAACGCCCCAGCAGAGCGAAACCGTCTATAATTCGGCGCTTGTAGGGTTTTATCCTGCGGACGACCCGCAAATAGCATTCGGAATTATTATCGAAAAGGGTGAGTTTTCCCGACATCTTGCGGTTAATATCATAAACACATATTTATCAGGGGAATATAAGCCATATCTCGACGAAGAAGGTAAAATTAAGTATCCGTATTAATTAATTGTGTAAAATTTCATTTTTTCTTTGTGTAATATTGCTGAATTTAGGCTTGTGTAACTTCTGATTTTCACAAATTTTTTGAAAATCATAAAATTATGCTTTAAAAATCAACTGATTTATGTTAATATTAGAATAGTAGGATGTGTAAAGTAAAAACAGATAAAAGAGAAACGGTTTTTATGGTGCTGAGTACAGCAGATAGGGGAAAATTATGTCACAGATTATTGCGGTTACTGCCGGAAAGGGCGGCACGGGCAAATCAACAACTTCGGCTAATCTCGGATATGCGCTTGCTTCCATGGGGAAGAAAACCCTCGTGGTCGAGCTTGACTTCGGCTTGCGCTGTCTTGACATTATGCTTGGCATACGAGATAAGGTTAAGCACGATATAGGCGAATATCTTGACGGCTCAATCGACATTTTGACTGCGACGACAAAGGTTGAGATGATTGATAATCTATATCTTGTCTGCGCAACCCGCAACCCGTTTATGGATATAAATCCGGAGAAAATAATCGGTGTTTGCGAGGAAATGCGAGAGCATTTTGATTATATAATCATCGACACAGCGGGTGTAGGAAGCTCGGTTTTCAGCGTAATCAAGGCGGCAGAGCTTATTCTCATGGTAACAACGCCAGACCCTGTCTGTGTCCGTGACGGTGCGATTCTTTCCGACTTCTTATACGTTAAAAACTGTGTAAACCAAAAGCTTGTCATAAACAAGGTCAGCCCTACATTCAAAGACGACAATGTGCTTTATGACCTTGACGAGGTTATGGACACGGTTGGAATACCGCTTATCGGCGTTGTTCCCGAGGACAATATGATTAAAATTTGCGGTGCAAAGGGCGTCGCCCTCCCGCAGAGCAGTCCCGGCTATAAAGCTTATAATGCGATTGCTGTACGGCTTCTGGGCGGAGAGGTTCCGCTTACCATAAATATCAATTAATCGGAGTATATTCACAAAAAAAGCCATTTCAGGAGGTAATAATGAACATAGCACTTATTGCGCACGATTCCAAGAAAGAGCTTATGGTTCAGTTTTGCATAGCTTATTGCGGCGTTTTAAGCCGCCACAATCTTTGTGCCACGGGCACAACAGGAAAGCTTGTCGCAGAGGCGACGGGACTTTCTATCCAGCGCTATTTAAGCGGCTCGCAGGGCGGCGACCAGCAGATTGCCGCAAGGATTTCCTGCAATGAAATCGACGTTCTTATTTTTTTCCGTGACCCGCTGAACGCTAAATCACACGAGCCGAATGAAATGACGCTTTTACGCCTAAGCGACGTTCATAATATTCCTGTTGCGACGAATATCGCAACAGCGGAGGCGCTTATCCATGCTCTCGAACGTGGAGATTTGGATTGGCGTGAAATTGTCAGAGGGTAGGTTATTATTTAATGGATTTATTGACACAAGCACCAAAGGGGACAAGCGACAAGCTCCCTGCGGATATGAATAAATGGCATACGGTCGAAAGAGTTTGCGGCGAAACCGCAGAAGCTTATGGCTGTAAGGAAATCCGAACGCCTGTTTTCGAGCATACAGAGCTTTTTCACAGAAGTGTCGGCGACACGACGGACGTTGTGCAAAAGGAAATGTATACTTTCACCGATAACGGCGGGAGAAGCGTTACGCTCCGTCCGGAGGGCACGGCGGGGGCTGTTCGTGCGTCAATTGAAAACGGGCTTCTGAATGGGCCGATGCCGCTGAAGCTCTATTATTTTGTACGCTGTTATCGCTATGAAAAGAACCAAAAGGGCAGATTCCGTGAGTTCAATCAGTTCGGTGTTGAATATTTCGGCGCAAGGTCGCCGCTTTCCGATGCCGAGGTCATTATGCTTGCCCATAATGCAATTACAGGTCTTGGAATTTCACAGTTCAAGCTGGAAATAAACAGCATCGGCTGTCCTAAATGCCGCCCTAAATATCAGCAAGCGCTTAAGGATTATTATAAATCCCATCAGGACGAGCTTTGCGGCACCTGCAAGGAAAGGCTGGAGCGAAACCCGATGCGGCTTTTAGACTGTAAGGTTGAGTCTTGCAGGAAGTTTTTGCCTGATGCTCCCGTTATTTTGGATTATCTCTGCGACGAGTGCAGAGAGCATTTTGACGGGGTAAAAACCGCTTTGGACGATATGAAATTATCATATGAAATCAACGGCAGAATCGTCCGGGGTCTTGATTATTATACCAACACCGTTTTCGAGTTTATCTCGACAATTCCCGGCTTCAGCGGAGCAATCTGCGCCGGCGGGCGCTATGACGGTCTTGTCGAGCAGGTCGGCGGAAATCCAACCTGCGGACTTGGCTTTGCGGCTGGGCTGGAGCGATTAATCATGATTATGGAGGCGCAAAAGCTTGAATTTGCACCCGCAAAGGAATGCGATATTTATATTGCGTCAACCGACGAAAAGTCAGCTCTCAAGGCTTTTTCCCTTGTACAACAGCTTCGCTTGGTCGGCTTCTGGGCAGAATGCGATATTTCGGGGCGAGGGCTTAGGGCGCAGATGAAATATGCTGATAAAATAGGCGCAAGCTTTAGCATGGTTTTGGGCGAAACCGAGCTTGAAAGCGGAAAAGCTGTCCTTAAAAACATGAAGGACGGCGAAAAGCTTGAGGTGTCAATTGACGGAGATTTTGCCGCAACGGCAAGCTCACTCTTAATAAAAATATGAAAAATGCCCTTGAAAAGAGCCGTTGGTGATTTTTCGAGGGCAGCTTTTAAGTTGAGGTTTGTATGAACGACAGGTTATTTTTGGAATATCTCGATGAGGAGTATGGCATAACTGCCGAGAAAGCAAATGTTTACCAGCTTCATAATGCTCTCGCCGCAACTGTCATGAAGTCGATTTCACAGCGTTGGAAAAAAGCACAAAAATCTCGTGAAACGTCAAGAAAGGCTTGCTATTTTTCGGCGGAATTTCTTGTCGGACGAGCTGTTTTTGACAATCTGAACTCACTTGGCTTGACGGAGGAGGCTGAAAAGCTTTTTTCAACCCACGGCAGAAGTCTTTCAGAGCTTGAGGAAATTGAAGATGCGGCTTTGGGAAACGGCGGGCTTGGACGGCTTGCCGCCTGCTTTATGGAAAGCGCCGCAACGATGAACATTCCGCTTGACGGCTATGGGATACGCTATAAATTCGGACTTTTCAAGCAGAGCTTTGTTGATGGTTTTCAGCATGAGGAAGCCGACGATTGGACACGCTTCGGCGACCCGTGGAGCGTCAGAAGCGACCGTGACAGCGTTATTGTTAAATTTTCTGATATTACAGTTAAAGCTGTGCCCTATGATATGCCGATAATCGGCTTCAAAACTGATAATATAGGCACTTTGCGGCTTTGGCAGGCAGAGCCTGTTCAGGATTTCGACTTCAAGCTTTTTAACGAGCAAAACTATCTTGAGGCAAGCCGTCAAAAGGTTATTGCCGAGGATATTTCCCGCTGTCTGTACCCAAATGATAACGGCTATGAGGGGAAAAAGCTTCGCCTCAGGCAGCAGTATTTTTTCTGTGCGGCGTCAATTGCCGACATTTTAAAAAAGCATAAGCAAGCTGGTTTTGACCTTGAAACGCTTGATGAAAAGGTGTTTGTTCAGCTTAACGATACTCACCCTGTTATTTCCATTCCGGAGCTTATCCGCACGCTTATGTCGGAGGGGATAAGCTTTGGCAAAGCGCTTGAAATTGCTAAGAAAGCCTTTGGCTATACCAATCATACGATAATGGCGGAAGCGCTTGAAAAATGGGATATCAAGCTTGTAGAAGAAATTTTGCCTGATATTTATTCCATTATATTGCAAATAAGCGAAGCGCTTATGGAGGATTTATACGGCAAAGGATTGCCGCAAGAAGAAGTAAAGCCGCTGCAAATTGTCAGGGAAAACCAAGTACATATGGCAAATATGGCTATTTATTGCAGTGCTTATTTGAATGGTGTTGCTGAAATTCATACAGATATTTTGAAAAACGACGTATTCAAAGCATGGTATAAGCTTTATCCTGATAAATTTCAGAATAAAACAAACGGTATAACGCCGAGAAGATGGCTTGCTTTGTGTAATCGAGAGCTTTCGTCGTTTATAACCGAAAAGCTCGACGGCGACGACTGGAAACGTAATTTATCAAAATTATCAGAACTTGAAAAATATTCTAATGATATAAAGGTTTTAAACAGTTTTGCGGCAATAAAGAAAGAGAAAAAGGTTCAGCTTGCAAGCTTTATAGAAAGCCGTGAGGGCATCAGAATCAATCCCGACAGTATTTTTGACGTTCAGATTAAGCGCCTTCATGAATATAAGCGCCAACTTTTGAATGCTTTTGGAATTCTTGACATTTATTTTGGAATCAAAGACGGTACTGTTAAGAATTTTTATCCTACTACATTTATTTTTGGTGCAAAATCCGCTCCCGGCTATGCACGGGCAAAGGGAATCATCAAGTTTATAAACGAGATTTCAAAGCTTATTTCGGCGGATAGCGACGTGAACGAGCTTATGCAGGTCGTTTTTGTGCAAAATTATAATGTTTCCTACGGCGAAAAACTGTTTTCGGCGGCGGACGTTTCCGAGCAGATTTCAACTGCGGGAACCGAGGCGAGCGGCACCGGAAATATGAAATTTATGCTGAACGGGACTGTTACTTTGGGCACGCTTGATGGCGCAAACGTCGAAATTGTTGCGGAGGCAGGCGAGGAAAACAACTATATTTTCGGCGCAACCGTTTCCGAACTGGAAAAAATTATGCCGAGCTATTCGCCGAGGACTTTTATTGCGGAAAACCCGAGGGTTGCCCGTGTGCTTAGAACGCTTATCGACGGCACAGTAAGCGACGGCGGAACTGGAATTTTCCGTGAATTATACTTTTCGCTTTTGGACGGGGCAAGCTGGCATAAACCTGATAATTACTATGTTTTGGGAGATTTACCAAGCTATACTAAGACTCGGCTTCGCCTAAACAGCGACTATGCAAACAATAATATCGAGTACACAAAAAAGTGTTGGATTAATATGTGCAAGGCTGGCAAGTTCAGCTCTGACCGAACAATCGAGCAATATGCAAAGGAAATTTGGAAATTATAATGAATTTTGTTAAATTATCACTGGAAGTTAACTCGGCGGCAATGGACGGTATAACAGGACTTCTAACAGAGCTTGGTGTAACAGGCTTTGAACTGTATGACAGCGCCGATTTCGAGGAATTTTTAAACAGTAAGGAATATAGCTGGGACTATATTGACGACGATTTAATGATTAAGCGAGATGAAAAGCCGCATATTGTTTTTTATCTGCCTGACGATGCCCAAGGCGCTGAAATGCTTGCTTTGATTCGTACTTCGCTTGAAGCTTTGCACCGTGAAAATCCTGATTATTATGGAAGCCTTGCCTTAACGCTTGAAAACGTTAAGGAGGAGGACTGGGCGAATAACTGGAAAAAATATTATATGCCATTTAACGTTGGTGACAAGCTTTTGATTAAGCCTTCGTGGGAAAATGTGGATAATATAGATAACAGGGTTATTCTGGAAATAGATCCTGCTTCGACTTTTGGCACAGGTCAGCATTATACGACTAAGCTTTGCCTTGAGGAGATCGAAAAGGCTGTTTCGCCTGATATGAAGGTGCTTGATTTGGGCTGCGGAAGCGGCATTCTCTCTATTGGCGCTATGCTTTTAGGCGCAAAATCCGTTACATTTGTTGACATTTTCGAGAATGCTATTAAAACAGCAAATGAAAATTTACTCAAAAACAATATTTCTTCTGAAAATATTCGTGGCTTTTGCGGGGACATAACCACCGATGAAAGCCTTGTAAATTCGATTGGGACAGGCTTTGAACTTGTTTGCGCAAACATTGTCGCCGATGTAATTATTGCGATGAGCGGGATAATTCCAACGTTTATGAAAAAAGAAGGAGTTTTGCTTGTTTCTGGAATTATTTTCGAGCGGCTTGACGAGGTTGTAAATGCGCTTACGGCTTGCGGATTCACTGTTCAACACGTTCGTGAGGACGGCGGCTGGTGCGCAATCAAGCTTTTATTACAATAAAGTAACAGACTTACTCTTTTGTCATATAATGATAAAGGGGTGCTTTTATGGAAGCTTTATATTTGTATGTTTTATTGTTTTTAAGCATTTTTGGTGCGGCAAGCTTGTGCTATTATGTGTGGTTTTGGCTTACAGAGCGAGGGAAAAAGCTGATTGTCATACCGGTTAAAGCAGATTTGGACAATGTACTTGCGATTGCTGACAAGCTTTGCGAAAGCCGCCGCTTTGATTATGTGGTGCTTTCATGCGAAGATGAAAAGAAATTAGAAAAAATCAGGTCGCTTTACACGGGGCAATGCGGGAGAATCAAGCTTTTGCCGCCGCTTGAGGTGGCGGAATTGGTGAAAAAAATTTACGGAGTTGATGGAGGCTGAACGAGCTTACAAAAATTTACGGCACTGTCGAGGAAGTCATATTCAAGAATATTGAAAATGGCTACATAGTCCTTACAATCGACAGCAACGGCGAATTTATCAGTGTTACGGGCAATTTAGGTGAAATAAGCGAGGGCGAAACGCTCTCGCTTTCGGGTGTTTACGTCAATAATCCTAAATATGGCAGGCAGTTCAAGGCTGAATTTTGCGAGCGCAGTCTTCCGACAAACCCGGATTCAATTCAGAAATACCTTGGCTCCGGAATTATCCGAGGCTTGGGGCCGGCTCTTGCAAAGCGCATTGTAAAGGCGTTTGGCGTGGATTCTCTTGATATAATCGAAACAGAGCCCGAGCGCCTTTCCGTCATAAACGGCATAACCCCAGAGCGTGCAAGGCTTATCGGCGAGGAATATCGCAGAATTAATTCGGTCAGAGAAGCAATTACATATTTATCAAAATTTCAGATTTCACCGCTTGCGGCGGTCGCCGTTTGGCGGCGCTATGGTGATGAAACGGTTGATTTCATAAGGCAGAACCCTTACATATTATGTGAAAACGGTATTGACATCGAGTTTTCACGTGCTGATTTTATCGCTTCGGAAATGGGCTTTGACAGGGAAAATGATAATCGTGTACGTGCGGGAATCGTTTACACTCTTCGTGAAAACGCAAATGCCGGTCATACCTGTTTGCCAAAAATAAAGCTTTGTGAATGCGTTTGCAGGCTGTTGGGAGTTGAAAAGGGCGCATTTGAAAATGCGCTTGACACCGGTTTGGAATTTGGAGAGCTGGCGCTTTATGAGTCGCCAAAGCGTGAATATGTTTATCTCGGCGAATATTATCGGGCAGAGCGTTATATTTCGGCAAAAATTGCTGTGATGCTTGAATACGGAAGCTTTCCCGACGTTGATTTCAGAATGGAAATAGAAGGAATAGAGTGGTCTGAGAATATTAAATACGAGGAAAAGCAGAAAAAAGCAATTGAAGAATGTATGAAAAACCGTGTGTTTATCCTTACGGGCGGGCCGGGAACCGGTAAAACCACGACGCTAAATGCCGTTATTCTCCTGTGCAAACAGCGCAAAATGAAAATCAGCCTTGCCGCACCGACAGGGCGTGCCGCAAAGAGAATGACCGACCTCACAGGGAGCAAGGCGCAGACAATTCACCGCCTTTTGGAGGTTGATTTTACACGGAATGAGCTTGCGTTTAAACATAACGAGCAAAATCCGCTTGACGCTGATGTTGTGATAATCGACGAAATGTCAATGGTTGACACACTTCTGATGGAGTCTTTGATGCGGGCAATCCGCCCCGAAACAAAGCTTATTATGGTCGGCGACAGCAACCAGCTTCCGTCTGTGGGTGCGGGAAATGTTCTCAAGGATTTGCTTGAGGTTGGATTTATTCCCAGTGTCGAGCTTAAGGAAATTTTTCGTCAAGCGGCGGAAAGTCTTATTGTTACCAATGCCCACGCAATCGTAAGCGGAAAAATCCCAGAGCTTGACGACAGAACCAACGACTTTTTCTTCATGCCTGTTTTTGATGAAAACAAGGTTGTAAAAACGGTTATCGACTTGTATAAAACTCGGCTTCCGTCAACCTATGGTTTTTCACCGCTTGAGGATATTCAGATTTTATCGCCGACAAGAATCGGTGCGGTTGGCACAAAAGAGCTTAACAAAGCGCTTCAGCTTGCAATGAACCCGCCGTCAAGGAACAAAAGTGAATTTAAGTTTTACGACGTGCTTTTTCGGACGGGCGATAAAATAATGCAGATAAAAAACGATTATGACGTCGAATGGATCCGAGGGGCGGAAAAGGGAACGGGTATTTTTAACGGCGACATGGGCGTTATCCTTGAAGTAAGCCGTCAGACGGAAAGTATTAAAATTGATTTTGAGGGAAGAATTTCTATTTATACGCCTGAAATGCTGTCAAA
>CAZYRV010000003.1:29112-31260 GCA_964649485.1 uncultured Oscillospiraceae bacterium
CGCTTATGCGGTCACAATCCACAAAAGTCAGGGCAGCGAGTATGACGCAGTTATTATTCCACTTCCGAATTATATTGACAAGCTTATGTACCGAAATTTGCTTTATACGGCGGTTACTCGTGCGAAAAAAATCCTTATTTTGGTTGGAGTAAAAGCAAGGGTTCATGAAATGGTTGCGAATCATCGGCGGAATCTGCGCTATTCCTGCTTGAAAAGTATGCTTGCGGAGGCTTATAATGAAGCGGAATGACGTAAGGAGGTTTTTATTAAGCTTTTTGTATCCGAATCAGTGTCCGTTTTGTGACAAAATTATCCACCATGCCTATTATGCTTGTGACGAGTGCACTGAAAAGCTTTTGCCGCCGCCGACAGCTTCCTTTTCTCATATAAGCCAATTTTTCGCCGCTTGCGCTTATGATGATTTTGTCAAGCACGCAGTTTATTCCATGAAAAATAATAATAACGGCTATGCCGCCGAATGCTTTGCGTATTATATATCCCGCATTCTTGAAGATGAAGGCATAGCTGAAAAGGTTGATTTTATCACGTTTGTGCCGACAAGCAGGGAAAAGCTTTTTCAAAGGGGATATAATCCTGCGGAGCTTTTAGCGGAAGAAATTTCCAGACTTACAAGGCTTGAGGTCAGAAAAGATTTGCTTTTGGCAAACGAATCCGAAAGCGAGCAAAAACAGCTTTCCGCCGCCGAAAGAAGCCTTAATGTAAGAAAAATTTTTCATTTTTCACAAAAAGCAAAGCTTAGCGGCGAAAAAATATTGCTTATTGACGATATTTGCACCACGGGAAGCACGGTTGATTATCTGGCGGAGCTTTTGCTTGAAAACGGTGCGGGCGAGGTTTTTGCGGCGGTTTTTGCAAAGACGAAAAACTTAGAATAAAACGGGGTTGGACTTAAGAAAGTTCAACCCTGTAAATTTGTATAATTTATCCTTCTATTCAACAACATTAATCCGTTCAATCGCCATATCCTCTGTTCCTGTGATAAAGCTGCCTTTTCCCTTTGTGTATGCGATATAATCAAGCACATCACGTGTTATAAGCTCTCCCGGCGCAAGCACAGGAATCCCCGGGGGATAGCACATTACAAATTCGGCGCTTATTTTGCCGAGGCTCTCCTCCAAAGCAAGCGATTTTTTTTCAGAATAAAAGGCTTCCTGCGGGGTAAGCTTTACGACAGGCTCTATATATTCATGGTCAAAAAGTCCGCCCTTATCCTTGGAATAAAGCCGTTTTATCTCCGAAAGCGCACCGACAAGGCGCGCGAGATTAAGCTCTCTGTCGCCGATTGAAATATAGGCAAGAAAGTTTCCGACATCGCCGAATTCAATCTGTATGCCGTATTCGTCACGGAGCAGGTCATAAACCTCAATTCCCGCAAGCCCAATGTCAAGCGTGTGAACGGAAAGCTTTGTAACGTCAAAATCATAAAAAGCGCCGCCGTCGCAAAGCTCTTTTGCGAAAGCATAATAGCCGCCGATTTCGTTGATTTCTCGGCGGGCATAGTTTGCGAACCGCTGGACTTTTTTGAAAATTTCCTTGCCCTCCAAGGCAAGCTTGCGCCTGCTTATATCAAGGCTTGACATAAGCAAATAGCTTCCGCTGGTCGTCTGCGTAATATTGATTATCTGGCGGACATAGCCCTTGCTTATACCGTTTCCGATGAGCAAAAAGCTGCTTTGCGTAAGCGAGCCGCCCGATTTATGCATAGAAACAGCGGCGAAATCCGCACCGCAGTGCATTGCCGCAACGGGCATTCCTTCGCCGAAATAAAAGTGCGTTCCGTGAGCTTCGTCGGCAAGAACAAGCATTCCATGCTCGTGGGCAAGCTTTGTTATTTCCGTAATGTTCGAGCAAACGCCGTAATAGGTTGGATTGTTTACAAAAACTGCCTTTGCGTCGGGGTTGGCTTTAATTGCCGCCGCAACAGCTTCGACCGTCATTCCAAGCGGTATGCCAAGCTGTTTGTTTTCGCCGGGGTTTACATAAACAGGGATTGCACCGCTTATAATAAGAGCGTTTATTGCGCTTCTGTGTACGTTTCTCGGCATGATTATTTTTTCGCCTGCTTTGCATGATGCCAAAATCATCGCTTGAACAGCAGCAGTCGTGCCGTTTACGATGAAAAATGCG
>CAZYRV010000003.1:31270-33536 GCA_964649485.1 uncultured Oscillospiraceae bacterium
ACCAAAAGCATCTGCGGCAAGCTCTTCTGACTCCTTAATTACAGAAACAGGGTGGCAGAGATTGTCAAGAGGACGTGAGGAATTAACATCGGTTTTAAGGCAATTTTCGCCGAGAAATTCAGTAAGCTCGGGGTTGCCTCTGCCCATTTTATGCCCGGGCACGTCAAAAGGAACGATTCTGTTGTTGCGATAGCGCAGCAAAGCCTCGTGAATAGGCGCTTTATTTTGGTTCATTTTGCTCCCTTCGGAAAATCAACAGTCAAGCGGAAGGCTCGCAATTGCGTTTAAATCCGACTTTGCCGTGTTTCCTGCAAGAAATTCATAATAGCCCTGACAGCCAATCATTGCGGCATTGACGCCGCAAAGGGAAAGGGGAGGGGCGAAAAGCGTTATTCCCTCAGCTTCACATTTTGCCGACAGCGCAGACCTGAGTCCCGAATTTGCCGCAACTCCCCCCGATACAGCAACCGTTTTAAAGCCGAAATCAAGCGCAGCCTTGATTGCTGTGTCGCTTAAAATTTCAGAAACTGTGTGCTGAAAAGAGGCGGCAAGGCTGTTTTTGTCAAGCGCTTCGCCGCGCTGCTCGCAGTTGTGGATCAGGTTTATCACATGGGTTTTAAGCCCCGAAAAGCTGAAGTCATAAGGGTTTGCGGTTTTTAAGTAGGGAAAGCCCATTGCTCTTGCGGCTTTGTCAAAGGCTTCGCCAGCCGCATCGTCAATCGTCCTTCCGATTGTTGTAAACCTTGTATAATCCTCAACCTTTATTATATGAGTATGCCCGCCCGAAACGACAAGCCCGAGATACGGCGGCTTAAGCTCTTTGTGGGCGATATAGTTTGCGGCGATATGCCCTTTTATGTGATGGACGGGAATAAGCGGCCTGTCAAGCGAGGCGGCAAGCCCTTTTGCAAAGCTTACGCCGACAAGCAGAGCGCCGATAAGTCCGGGCGCATAAGTGACGGCGATTGCGTCAATACTGTCAAGCGAAAGACCTGATTTCATCATCGCTTCGTCAACTACGCCGACAATGTTTTCACAATGGCGGCGGCTTGCGATTTCGGGAACAACCCCGCCGTAAAGCCTATGCTCGTCAATTTGGGAAGCAATTACGCTTGATAAAACAGTCCGCCCGTCTTGGACGACAGCCGCTGCGGTTTCGTCGCAGGAGCTTTCAATTGCTAATATAATCATGCTTTCCTCAGAATTTAAGTGCAGAAATATAGTTTTTCGCCTTGTTTACTATGACTTTATCGTTTTCATAGGTTAAAAGTGACGGCGCTTGTCCGATTTCAACCCAGCGAATTTCAGAAATTTCCTCTTCTTGAGGAACGTAATCAAAATTTTTTGCCTTTGCAATAAAATATATTACCTCTTTAAGAGTGTCCTTCCGTGGGGAAAACTCGACGGTTTCACGGAACGAATCGTCGATGAACACTTCAATCCCCGTTTCTTCCTTGATTTCACGCTCTGCCGTTTCGACTTCGGTTTCGCCGCATTCAACGTGACCCTTAGGGAAAGACCAATAGCCGGATTTTATATGTTTTATAAGCAAAATTTCCGTATTTCCGTGGGACTTTCTGTAAACAATTGCGCCGCAGGATTTTTCATGTGTCAAAACATACACCCTTTCAAATTTGTTATATTAAATATAGTATACCATACTTTTTTGGTTTTGTCACGTATTTTTTGATTTTTTGTCATGTTTGTAAAATAGAAATTGCTCTTAAAATCAATTGTAAAGTTTGTCGGCATGAGAAAATATGTGATTTTTTCATAGCTGTAACTTATATAATTGTTATAAAAAATCAATTGAATTTTGTGCAGTTTGCACTAGGGATTTTAGGTATGAAATTTGTGTAATCTTACAAATTGTAATCCTTGACATGACATAAAATGCTAAATCACGGCTTATAAATTAATAGTTACAGAATAGTTACAAATCAATTTTGTACATATTATACAAAAATCACGCTTGAATTTTATTTGACATATACACTCAACCGCTGTATAATATGGACACTGTAGAAAAACAGGCTGTTTTTGCTTGTTTAAAACTATTTGAAAGGAAGATAGAATGAAGCCGCAAGCGATTAATAATAAGGCGCTTAAAATATTAGGCAAAGAAAGCAGATTTAAGCTTCTTAATGCGCTTTTAATTTTTGGCGTAATAGTTATTCTGACCGGTGCAGTTTTCTATGACAAGACAATATATATAACCGAAAACGGCGAAACCCGTCAGGTAATAAGCATGAATACCGACCCGTAT
>CAZYRV010000003.1:33546-45128 GCA_964649485.1 uncultured Oscillospiraceae bacterium
AAACGGCGTAGAGCTTGGCGAATATGATAAGTTTTCTTTTTCGGGATTTGAAAACAAAACCGCTTATATTGAAATTGAGAGAGCCTATGATGTTGTTTTGGAGGTTGACAAAAAGACGCTTTTCCTCGAAACCGCAACAACGACAGTAGGAGAGCTTCTTGCACGTGAGGGAATTTCACTCGGTGCGTTTGACGAGGTGACACCGGCGATTGACACCACGCTTTACAATGATGCCGATGTTGTCGTGACGAGGGTTGAGTATAAGGACACGATTTCAAGGGAGAATATTGCGTACGAAACCGAGTATGTCCAAAATATAAATGCCGTTATCGGAGATGATTCGGTTTTAACAGAGGGCGAAAACGGAATCCGCCGTATAACCCGCCGTGAAAAGTATGTAAACGGCGAGCTTGTTGACACAAGCGTTATCGATACGAAAATTGAGAAAGAGCCTGTAAGCAAGGTTATAGAGCAGGGGGCGGCGCTTGCCGAGCCTTATGCAAAGGTCGTACCCGAAACGCCTTTTACCCTTGAAAACGGCTTGCCGACCGAATATACAAGGATTATTTCGGGAAAAGCAACCGCCTATACAGCGGGGGCGAATGCGCTTACCGCAAGCGGCAGAAAGGCTGAAATCGGCACTGTCGCTGTAAATCCGAACATTATTCCCTATGGCTCAGAGCTTTATATAGTGTCGCAGGACGGCAAAACCGTCTATGGCTATGCGGTTGCGGCGGATACCGGCATTGGGCTTATGGAGGGACAGATTGCGGTTGACGTCTACATGGGCGACCGTGAAAACCATTATATTGATTCGTGCCGCTGGGGTGCGGTTCAGGTTGATATTTATGTGCTTCAAGAGGGAACAGACCCAAGCAGAATGTCATAAAATAATACGAAAGAAAAGCCTTGTTCAGAGCGAACAAGGCTTATTTTGCTATTCATTTTCCATTATTTCATCGATGATTTTTTGAAGCTCGTCAACTCCTCTGCCGTCGATTGCTGAAAACTCAACCGCCGTTATATCCTCAAAGCAGGGGATTTCTTCAATAAGCTTACTTCTGCGCTCGTCGGTTTGGGTTTTGCTAAGCTTATCGGTTTTGGTGAAAACAATGACAAACGGAATTTCAGCATCAATCAAAAAGTTTATCATCATAATATCGTCGGCTGTTGGAGGGTGGCGAAAGTCGATAAGTTGGAAAACAAGCCGCAGACTTTCCCTGTTTATAAGATAGCCCTCGATAAGCTTGCCCCACTTTTCCTTTTCCGCCTTTGACACCTTTGCATAACCATAGCCCGGCAAATCCATGAAAAAAAACTCGTCAATTTCATAGCGGTTTATCGTTGCGGTTTTGCCCGGGGTAGAGCTTGTTCTGGCAAGGGATTTGCGGTTTAAAAGCTTGTTAATCAGGCTTGATTTACCGACGTTCGACCTGCCCGAAAAGGCAAATTCCGCCCCCTCGTCGGGAGGAAGCTGGCTGTATTTCGCATAGGAAGCGATAAATTCCGCACTGTGGATATTCATTGACTCTCCTTGGCTTTGGTGATAAGCGCTGTGTCAAGCACTGTTTCGATTGAATCGGCAGGCACAAAATTAATGCTTGATTTTACGACTTCGTCTATTTCCTCAAGGTCGGGTTCGTTTTCTTTTGGGATAATTACTGTGTTAATTCCCGCCTTATATGCCGCCATAGACTTTTCCTTAAGCCCGCCGATAGGGAGAACCTTACCTCTAAGCGTAATTTCTCCTGTCATGGCGACGTCACGCCGGACGGGTATGCCGGAAAGCGCTGAAACAAGCGCCGTAGTAAGCGTTACACCTGCGGAAGGCCCGTCCTTTGGCACAGCGCCCTCGGGTGCGTGAATGTGAATGTCCTTGTTTTTATAGAAGGTATTGTCGATTTCGTATTTTTGCGAAAGGCTTCGTGTAAGGCTTACTGCGATTTTCGCCGATTCCTTCATGACGTCGCCGAGGCTTCCTGTTGTTTCGGTTTTTCCTGTTCCTTCCATGACGAGAACCTCAAGCGGCATGAGAACACCGCCGACTGATGTCCAGGCAAGTCCGTTTACTGCGCCGATTTCGTCCTTATCCGAAAGCGTTTCCTTTGTATATTTAGGGATTCCGAGGAATTCCTTAATATTCTTCGCCGTAACAGAAACCTTTTTGCTTTCGCCGGAAACGATAAGCTTTGCCGCCTTTCTGCAAAGCGATGCAATCTGCCTTTCAAGCTTTCGAACGCCTGCTTCTCTGGTGTAAAGGTCGATTATGGCATAAATTGCCGTATCGTTTATCTTGAGCATTGCGGCTTTTTCGCCGTGCTTTTTAAGCTGTTTTGGGATAAGGTGGCTTTTGGCTATGTGAAATTTTTCCTCACGGGTATAGCTTCCAAGCTCGATAACCTCCATTCTGTCCAAAAGCGGGTCGGGAATGGTGTCGAGGGTGTTTGCCGTTGTGATGAACAAAACCTTGCTTAAATCCATGGGGATTTCGAGATAGTGGTCACGGAAAGAGTTGTTTTGCTCGGAGTCAAGCACCTCAAGCATCGCCGACGAGGGGTCGCCCCTGAAGTCGTTGCCCATTTTATCGATTTCGTCGAGGAGAATAACGGGATTCATGCTTTTTGCGGTTTTAATCGCCGTTGCAATCCGCCCCGGCATAGCGCCGATGTAGGTTTTGCGGTGACCGCGAATGTCGGCTTCGTCACGCACTCCACCAAGGGAAATTCTGGCATAATTACGTCCGAGTGACTTTGCGATTGACTTGCCGATTGAGGTTTTGCCGACACCGGGAGGCCCGACAAGGCAGATAATCTGCCCCTTAATGTCGGGGGCAAGAGCACGTACGGCGATTGTTTCGAGGATTCTGTCCTTGACCTTGCGCAAGCCGTAATGGTCTTTATCAAGCTGTTTTTGCGCTTTTTCAATATCAATTTTTTCCTTAGTAAATACATTCCACGGAAGCTCTAACACGGCGTCAAGATAAGTCCTAATGACGCCCGCTTCGTGTGCGGAGGGCGGCATTTTCAAAAGCTTTTCAGCCTCTCGGATAAGCTTTTCCTCTGATTCTTCCTCAAGTTCGAGGCTTTCAATCTGCTCTATGTAGGAATAAGCCTCCTCCTGCGGTGTTTCTTCACCGTCGCCAAGCTGTCTTGAAAGGATTTTAAGCTGTTCACGCAGGTAATAATCACGCTGGTTCTGTTCGATTTGCTCACGAACCTGCTCGTGTATGCCCGCTTCGATTTCAAGAATTTTTCGCTCTGCTGAAAGCATCAGAATAAGCTTTCTCGAACGGTCGATAAAGGAAAAGGTTTCGAGAAGCTCTTGCTTGTCGCTTACCTTAAGGTTTATGTTGAAAATAATCATATCAACAAGCTTTTCAAGGCTTGCTTCTGCAAAAATCCCATTGTAAAGCTCTTTGGGCATACGTGGAATATAGCTGCTGTATTCTCTGAATTCCTCCTTGAGAACACGTGAAACGGCTTCTTCCTCCTCTGCGGTGGGGAGCTTTGGCTTTGTTTTTCTTATGTATGGCTCGACTGCCATTTCGTAAAACGGCTCTGTTTGCTGAACCTCAACGATTTTGGCACGATAAAGCCCCTCGGCAATAACCCGAGTGGTCTTGTCCGAGGTCGTCAGAATCTGCTTGATTTCAGTGACGACACCGATATTGTACATATCATCCTTATCAGGCTCAAGCATATCAGGAGATTTCTGAGCAGTGAGAAAAATTCTCTTGTCGTTGTCAAGCGCTTTTTTAAGCGCTTTTATGGATTTATCCCGCCCGACTTCAAAGTGGACAATCATTCCGGGAAAAACCACAAGCCCGCGCATAGGAAGTGCGGGCAAAGTTTCCGCTTTTATTGTTTTATCCATGTTTAATCCTTTTTTGTAATTATTGGGCGGCAAATTCGCCCTTTTATGTCAGTTTGAGATAATGTCACCGCAATATTTCGGCAGATTATCACTAAAAATTAATAGGCTCTTTTAATTATAGCTGATTTTCGCCTGATAATCAAGCCCTTTATTTATGCAATATGTGACAAACGGGTGAAATTATTTCTGATAGGCAATGACTATTGCCGTCGCATATTGCTTGCTATGGCTTATGCTTATTGAAAAGGTGAGCTTTTCACGCTCTGCGATTGCACGTGCCTTGCCTGAAAGTGACAGGTATGGCGAGCCTATGCTGTCACGCAAAACGGAAACCTCTGAAAGCGAAAAGCCTCTGACACCAGTGCCTAAAGCCTTCGCAAACGCTTCTTTAGTGCAGAAATTCGCCGCAATTGTATACGGCGAAAAGCGTCGGGTAATAAAAAACCGTATTTCGTCGGGCGAAAAATATTTTGAAATGAAACGCGGTTTTTTTGCAATTTTCTGGATTCTATCTATCTCTATTATATCTATGCCTGTGCGAATGAGCATGAACTGCCTCCTGATACCTTAATCCGGTAAATTTGAGTTATTTCTTATGGAGTAGGGAAGAACAGACTTGATTGCGTCCTTCACACGCTTGTCGGGTGTGAAAACAACCGCAGTTTTCCCGTGCTTGCTGTGGTTTACGATAAGGATACAGTTGTTTTGGTCAGTTCCGGCGGTTGCGACGACGGTTGTATCGGCTTTTGTTTCGGCATTTTGTTTATAAAGTGAAAAATCTGTTGTTTCACGCAAATCGAGCGAAATAAGCCTTTTTCTCCGTGACCTGCCCATTATTTTGTCAATATCCAAGCAGTCGTTTGTAACGATATATTCATATTCGACGCTTGATTCGGCAAGAAGCTTTACGGTGAAATAAATAATTCCCGCCGCAAAAATGGCAAGCATTAAAAACCTGATAATAATAGAAAACACAACAACGGCAATTGAGAGGACAAGCCCTGCCAAAACTATTGCCGCACGTTTTATATGGTCGATTGGCTGACTTTTCTTTTGAATAAGCTGTTCTACGTAAATATCCATGATTTCTCCTTGCAAATTAATACAGGCATAGAAAGAAAGAATTTTGCCCCTATAATGTATTTTAACACGCATTTCACTTTGTGTCAATCCATACCTACAAAAAATCATGCAATTATTTATACAGATTTTATATTGATTTTTTGTTTATTTTATGTTATATTTATTCTGGATATGTAATGCAGCATGATTATGTTTGAAAGGATTCAATTTATGAAGAAAAAATCTGCGGCAGGGATTTTTGCCGCACTTATGTTAACATTAACTGCTTGCTCCGGCGGGGAAAATTCTTCGGTTGGGGATTCTACGCTTGCAACAACAGCTGTTTTGGAGGAAACAACCGCCGAAATTTCGCCGGAAAGTCAGTTTATTCAAAACACAGGCTATGCCGGAGAGAAGTTTGTTCTCGGCGGAAAGCTTACGCTTGAAATGGCGCAGGATTCAAGACTTGTTCAGGGGAACCTTGCAAGGCTTGCACGTGTAATAAAAAGCCTGCAAAACGGCGACGACATCACGGTCGGCTTTATTGGCGGCTCTATCACTCAGGGAAGCACGGCGGGCGAAAAGGATTGTTATGCAAGACTCGTAACAAATTGGATTGAAGAAACCTTTCCCGCCTCAAAAATTACTTATATAAATGCGGGAATAGGTGCGACAGGCTCTTATATCGGTGTTCACAGGGCGAACAAGGACTTGCTTGAAAGAGCCTGACCTTGTTTTTGTCGATTTTTCGGTCAATGACACGACAGAGCGCACGCAAATAAACAAGGAAAGCTATGACAGCCTGCTTAGGACGATTTGGGAAAGCAAGGCTTCTCCGGCTGTGGTGACTATTGCCATGACGATGGAAAACGGCACAAGCTTTCAGGAATATCACAGGGAAATTGTCGAAAAATATCAAATTCCCATGATTTCCTATAAAAATGCTATTCTGAATGTTATAGCTAAGGGCGACATTGTTTGGGACGATATTTCTGACGACGATATTCACCCGAATGTCGCAGGACACAGGGTTCTTGCCGACCTCATAATTGATTTTATGGGCTATGTGAGAAATAATCTCGACCTCATTCAGGAAGCCGAGCCGGAGCTTGGCGAGCCTGCTGTTTCTGATAAATACGAAAACGGCAAAATTTTAGGCACAGCAGATATAGTGCCTGAAAGCATGGGCAATTTCGAGCTTAAGGAGGGACAAATCGGCGGCTTTAACGGCTATTGGCGCATTTCAGCCGACAATGGCGTTTTTGCAAGCGAGTATAACCCGCTTCGTTTTGAAATTGAATGTAAAAATATAGGCTTACTTTACGCTAAAACCGTGAAAAGCGGCTCGTCTGCCGAAATTAAGATTGACGGCGAGTCGGTTGGCGTGATAAGCTCTGATTTTACGGGCGGCTGGGGCAATTATGCCGAATTTCAGACGCTTGCCTCCTATGACGAAAAAAAGCTTAGGACAATTGAAATTTTCCCCATTGACACAGATGAAAAAGCGGCTTTCTTTGTGATTGGCTTCACAGTAAGCTGATTTCTGACTATTTCAGTTTAAATATGTTTGTATCGGTGAATTTAAGGCATCACCGATTGAACTGTAACAATTCATCAAGATTAAAATTTTGTCAGATGAATAAGGAGGTGTGGGAAAATGCCTTGGTTTGAAAGCGTGCTTGTTATTATCGGCGCATTTGTTGCTGTGGCTTTTGCTGTCGCTGCTTTGATTCAATTTAAAATCAGAAAGGATACGGCGGCAAAATATAATTCTCTTTTTGAAGCGTCGGACGATTTTGTTATTATCTGGAGCACGGATTTAAAGCTTTTTGAGTCGAATACTTTATTTAAGGATAAGTTCGGCTGTGAAAAAAAGAACTGTCTTGCAGAGCTTGTGCCGGAAATTTTCGGCAACAACAGAAGTATTCATAATTTCGACAAAGCAGAGCTTATGCAAAATGCTCTTGCAGAAGGCGGCAGGGAATCGACCATTTTCGACAAACAAGGAAAGCCGATTTATTGCCTGTGGAACAGCAGAAAAATCGACAAGCGAGGCAAAGCTGACGTAATTATTTCAATCGGTCAAGACATGAGCGAGATTAAAGAGCTTAAAGAGCAGCTTGCAAAACAGCGTGAAACAGCCAGCATTTTTGAGGAAAATTACAGCATTGCGATGGAAAGCGCTGAAATTGGAATTATTACCATTACTGTTGATAATTATGTTTATACGGTTCATCTTTCACAGAACGGAAGGAAAATTCTCGGCTTTTCAGATGATGAGAAAATCACGCTTGAAAAGGTTTCGGACAAGGTTTATTTGGGCGACAGAAATAACTATACCTTCCAGATGAACAGACTTTTAATCGGCATTCACGACACACTTGCAATGGACGTGAAAATGCAGATTAAGCCCGAGATTTTTCATAATTTCATGATGAAATTTAAGGTTGTGCGAAACGAAAATGACAGCCTTGTGAGAATTACCGGCGCTTTTATTGATGTAACCTCCCAGCGTGAAATTTACAGTCTTTATGATAAATCCGCCTTTGAGG
The DNA here is from genome assembly GCA_964649485.1 of uncultured Oscillospiraceae bacterium. Taxonomy (GTDB): domain Bacteria; phylum Bacillota; class Clostridia; order Oscillospirales; family Ruminococcaceae; genus JAAYSD01. The sequence goes on from CAZYRV010000003.1 coordinate 41,034, forward strand.
ACGAGCTTACCGGTCTTCCGAATCGCAGAAAATTTTTGCTTGAAGCAGACGCATTTATTAATATAGCAAGAAAAAACAAGCACAAAACAGCGCTTTTGTTTATTGACATGGATAATTTCCAAAAAGTGAACACGCTTTTCGGCTTTGAAACAGGCGACAGGGTTTTGAAATGGTTTGGCATGGCACTTGCCTCCTTTGTAAATAAGACGCTTATGGTTGCGAAAACAGGAACGGACGATTTTGCCGTTTTGATGGAGCTTAACGACGACGGTGAAATTGATTCCTTTGCGGTCAAGCTTCAAAATTCACTTGAAAAACATATTGTTTCCGAAACCTTGAGAGAACAGGTTCGCTTCAGCATGGGTGTCTGCGTTGTTTCTGACGGCGACGATGCGGCGACCGCATATAATAAGGCTTATATTGCGCTTATTTCAGGCAAAAAGAATGGCATTGCGAAAATAACCGTATATAACCAAGCGGTTGAAAAAATGCTTCTCGAAAGGGAAATTCTTGAAAACGAAATTGCCGACGCGCTTAAATCCGGACAATTCGAGCTTTATTATCAGCCGAAAATCAGCTTTAAAACCAACAAGCTCATGGGAATGGAAGCGCTTATGCGCTGGCACCACCCCAAAAGAGGACTTCTCCCGCCGGGTGCATTTATTTCCGTTGCAGAGGAAATAGGACTGATTACTAAAATTGACGAGTGGGGGCTTTCAGAGGCTTGCAAACAAAATAAGCTCTGGCAGGATAAGGGCTATCCCGCCGTGAAAATTTCAGTCAATATTTCTCAGGCACAGCTTTACCAAACTGATATTATTTCAACGATAAAGCAGGTTCTCAAGGAGTCGGGGCTTGACCCTAAATGGCTTGAAATCGAGCTTACCGAAACTATGGCAATGCAGGATATAGATCATACGGTAAACACACTTCGCCGTATCAAAGAGCTTGGCGTTTCCATTTCCATGGACGATTTCGGAAGCGGCTATTCGTCGCTGTCCTCGCTTAAGGCTATACCGATTGATATTCTAAAAATTGACAGAAGCCTTGTTTATGACGTTGAGGAAAATAATACCTCAAAGCATATCACAAACGCAATTATCGCCCTCGGTAAGGCGATGAAGCTTGTGACGCTTGCCGAAGGCGTCGAAACAAAGGCGCAGGGCGACTTTTTATCAAGTATCGGCTGTGATCTGGCTCAGGGTTATTTTTACGGAAAGCCCCAGTCGAGCATAGATATGGAACGGCTTTTTCTTGTTCCCGCAAAGCAGGAGGAAAGCACAATGCTTTGATATTAAGCCATGATTCTGCGCTGTACAGCGGTTTTCAAAAACGTTTGGCTATAATTTGCGGTAATAATTTTTTGGAGATTTTATGAGTAAAACAGTTTTTTTATTTTCAGGACAGGGTTCGCAATATACGGGAATGGGCGGCGAGCTTTCGGCAATAGCGCCCGCTTCCAATCAAATTTTTGAATGTGCGGGCGACATTCTTGGCTTTGACCTTAGGGCGGCTTTATCGGGAACGGAAGAAGCCCTTGCTAAAACGGAAATATCCCAGCCGGCAATTTTTACGGTTTCTTTGCTTGCCTTAAGCGCCGCAAAAGAGCGTGGATTTGAAGCCGCAGCGGTTGCGGGACATTCGCTCGGAGAATATGCGGCAATGGTCGCCGCTGATGTACTGACAATGGAGGACGGTTTTCGTGCGATTAAGGGCAGAAGCGCTTGCATGGCACGGGCAGCGGCGGAAAATCCGGGAGCAATGGCGGCAATCCTCGGAAGCAATGACGACGAAATCAACAAAGCTTGCGCCGAAGCAGGCGGCTATGTTGTTCCCGTCAACTATAACAGCCCACAGCAAACAGTGATTGCAGGCGAAACGCAAGCGGTTGCACAAGCTTGTGATATTCTTGCCGGCATGGGAAGAAAAGCGATCAGGCTTGCGGTTTCTGCGGCGTTTCACTCGAAATTAATGCAGACGGCGGCAGACGAATTTTTGCCTCTTGTTTCGGCGCTTGAGTTTAAAAAGCCACGGATTGATTTTTACTCGAATGTTTACGGCGGAATTTTACCAGACGGTGAGAATATGCCCGAATATCTTGCAAAACACATTGTTTCGCCTGTTAAATTTACGGCGGAACTTTCTGCGCTTTATGAAAACGGCTTTGAAAATTTCATAGAGCTTGGCCCCGGCAAAGTCCTTTCGGGACTAGTGAAAAAAACGCTCAAAGGCGTAAAAATTGCAAATGTCGAGGACGGAAAAAGCCTTGATAAAGCGGTTGAGCTGTTGTAAAGGTGTAGGACTATTAAAAATCGCCATGTTTTCCAAGCATGGCGATTTTTTTGTTGTGATGGATTCAAGCACGGCGGACAAGGGTGTGCGCCACGCACTATTTGCCGGGCATAATGTCGTCCTTGAGATGGTCGATTTCCGTTGAGTATGCATCGGTTGCCGAGGGGAGGTGCTTATTTTCAAGCCGGCATTCAATATAGAGCCGAATAAGCATATAAAACACCGCAAAGGTCGGCACGGCAAGAAGCATTCCCAATACACCGAAAAGACCGCCGCCGACTGTGATGGAAACAAGCACCCAAATTGCGGGTATGCCTGTGGAATCGCCTTGAATCCTCGGCATAATAATATTTCCGTCAATTTGCTGCATTATGACAATGAAAATTGCAAACCACAAAACCTTGATAGGCTCGCTTGCCATAAGAATAATAAGTCCGCCGGGTATTGCCCCCAAAAATGGCCCGAAAAACGGAATCAGGTTTGTCACACCGACAATTGCGCCGATAAGCGTAGGATATGGCATACCCATGATGAGCATGGCGACGGTCGTAATTATACCGACGACAAGCGAATCTATAAGCATTGCCGTAATCGAGCGCAGAAATATTTTATGCGAACGCTTTAATACTTCAAGAATCTGAAAGCTTCTTTCAGTTTTGACCATTGCAAAGAGGATTTTTTTCGACTGGGCAACAAACATATCCTTGCTGTAAAGCAGATAAACAGCTATGATAAAGCCGATTATGAAGTTTTTAAAGCCGACGACGACACCAAGAACACCCGTTGAAACAAAATCATAAATGTTCTTCTGAAACGGCGCAATCCACTCCATAAAATCATCAACAATTTTATCAAGCTCCTGAATTGGAGTTGCAAGCATTTTTGCTATATCCGGATAGTCAACCGAGGTTTTGGAAACCCATTCCTGAAACTCCTTCACATACTGCGGCATTGATTTTGTGATGTCAAGCACGCTTTGCGCAATCGGCTGTGCGATGACGACAATCAAAACCGAAATGAGCAAAAGCACCAGAATAACAACGATAAACACACTTATGCCGCGGATTAAATGCTTTTTTCTGCGGGTATTTGCCTTATCGCTTAATTTCTTGAATACCCTTTTTTCAAAGATATTTACAAGCGGGTTCATTATATAGGCAATGCCAAGCCCGATAATAAGCGGCATAACGATAGAAACCACGCTGTTAAGCCCTTCGAGAAAGCTTTCCATTTTGAATACTGCGACGACAAAAAGCACTGAAATCATTATTACTATAATGGCATAGACGGAAATAGTGGTGTATTTTTTGTTCCAGTCGATCTTCATAAGTCCTCCGATTTCTGTAATGCTTGACGGACGTGTTGTTTGCCGCAGTTGTATTTGCAGGTTAATTTATTGTTGCCGAAAATCCGTGTGGCTAATCAAGGGGATATGTGTCCAGATCAGGAAGCTCGTCAAGGGTAATGGTGTTTTTGTGATTAAAGGCTTTAATCCATATTTCCTCGGGAGTTTTTGAGGTTGCAAGACCTGCGCCGTCTAAGGTAAATTCGCCTTCCCAAGGCGCAAACCATGACCACATAACCCCGTCCTCAAGCATTTTGTCAATGTCGGGTACAACGCCGCACTCTGTCAAGGCAATGATTTTTTTCGTGTCCGTGTACGAGCGTGCAAGATTAAAACGCTCGGTTTGCGGGCTTGTGTCAAGCTCTCTCGGATAAATATCTTCTCCGATTATGTCAACATATTCGTCGCCGGGATACCAAGCGCCGTCCTGCCCGTTGTAAACCCAGATGAGGTTATTA
>CAZYRV010000003.1:45138-47930 GCA_964649485.1 uncultured Oscillospiraceae bacterium
TCATACATGAGCTGCCAAAGCTTTATAAACGGCTCCGGCCCTGATGCCCCCCACCAGAACCAGCCGCCGCTTGCCTCGTGAAGCGGACGCCAAAGCACGGGAACACCCTCGTTCTGAAGTATCTTAAGATAGCCTGCGATTGCGTCAATGTCGCTTATAAGCAAATCAAGCCCCTCATCGTCCTCACCGTTCATTATTTTAGCGAGATCAATGTTTGTTCCTTCCTTGTAAAAGCCCTTCCACCACGGAGCCGATACGTCCTCCTGCCCTTGGTCGTAAAGATAGGCGGTTGGTGCGTTCCAGTGCCATGCGAAGGTAACAATTCCGCCCTCGGTATTATGCCAATAGACGGCATTTTCAATATCCATGCTTGTCGAGCCGCGTTCTTTTCTCGAAGGCGAATATTCAATCATGTCAAAGGCGACAATGGCGGGATATTTTCCCGTAACCTTATAAACCGTCCTAAGCTCTGATGAAGAGGTTGAATTCCCCGATGTAAGCCCGGTAATGACGTTTTTGCCGTAGTTGTCGGCAAGAAATTTCATAAGGCGCTTTGCCCCGTCATCTGCATTCGGATTTGAAAGCTTTGCGGAAACGTCGTATGTTTCCGAAGAAACGCCCTCTGCCGGAACAACCGTAACTTTATCAAGATATATTCCGCCGTCAAAGTGGTTTATGCCGATTTCTCTTGTGCCTGCTTGAAGCTCTATATTTGACACCTTTACTTCAACCCAGCCTTCCGATTGTGGAACGGTAATTTTTCCCACAAGTCTTTTGTCAACTCTTGCGTTATCTGTTGATGATTTATCGGGCGACATCACCGTAAAAACAAGGTCATACCGTCCGTCTTGGGGAATTTCAACCTCAACGGCGGCAATATCATCAACAGTATCAAAATCCTTGACATAGCCGCTTCCGGAAAAGCCCGAAATATCTGAGGCAATTGAAAGCTTCCCGGAAAAAACACCATCTTCAAATTCGCCCGAAACGGCGATATCTCCAAGCTCTTCCTTTTCGGCGGGAGCATACTCTGCCTGTGTGAAAACAGGGCCTCCTGTTTGAGTGGGATAGGGGATAAGCGTGTTGGTAAACGGAAGCTCGCCCGTTGAAACGGTTTTGCCGTCGGAGGTTGTGTCCGCCGAAATTTGTTCGTCAGAACTATTGTTTATATCAGAGCTGCCGCTTCCTGTTATAGAACAGCCGCCCATAAACAGGGCGATAAAAGCGGAAGTTAATCGCATAAATGTATTGTTTTTCATAAAAATGCCTTTCTGACAGGTGTGTATTAATTATAGCATACAGTTTTGATAAATACAATACCCTGTCCAAAATTATTTTATTCTATGGTTATAATCACCAAAATTAAGCCTTTCTATTGACAAGATAAAAAAAGGGTATTATAATGATAATCACTACTACAAACTTGTTTGAGATAAAACAGGTTTAATCAGACTGGAGGATTTCCCAAAATGGCAAAGGATAAAAACAAAAAGAGTATTATAGCCGAATTCAGAGAGTTTATTTCCCGAGGAAGCGTCCTTGACATGGCTGTCGGTATCATCATAGGTACTGCTTTCACCGCAATTGTCAATTCGCTTGTCGCAGATCTTTTCATGCCCGTACTTGGTATGATAACGGGAAAAATTAACTTTTCAGACATGAAAATTGTCATGCAGGCAGAGGTGCTTAATGAGGTGAAGGAAGTAATTACACCTGAGGTTGCTTTTCGTTATGGCATTTTCATTGAAAAAATAATTAACTTCCTGCTTGTTGCTGTTGCGGTTTTTGCGCTTGTCAAAATCATTAATACGGTTAGGGATAAGGCTGAAAAGCTTGCCCATAAGAAAAAGCTTGAGGAAGAGGCAAAGGTTGAAGAAGCGCCCGCCGCACCAGACCCACAGCTTGTTCTGCTTACTGAAATCCGCGATTTACTTAAGGATAAGGAATAATATACTTAGGGCATCACCGAAATATATAAGATTGTGCCTCAATGTCATTTGCACTGTTGTGAGATATTGTTAAAGGCACTTGGTTTGAAGATAAAAACGTCCATACCATTTTCGGTATGGACGTTTTATTATTATCCGATTATACCGAGCTGTGCTTTTTTACATAGTTAATAACCTCGTCTATGTTACAGAACGCAAGCCCCGTAACAGTGTCGGCACAGCCGTAATAGATTGCAATTCGTCCCGTGTCTGCGTCAACAAGGGTTGCGCAAGGGAAAGCAACATTCGGAACGTCGCCCACACACTCGTAAATTGTCTGGGGAGAGAGGAGATATTCCGCACAGCGGTATTTAACCTTCCACGGTTGGTCAATGTCGAGGATTGCCGCAGAAAAGCTGTAAACAAAGCCGTTACAGCTGTTTAAAACGCCGTGATAGAAAACAAGCCAGCCCTCGCTTGTTTCGATCGGAATAGGGCCTGCGCCGATTTTGGTTGATTCCCATGACTTAAGAGGCCCCATGACATGACGGTGCTCGCCCCAATAAACCATATCCTTGGACTTGGAAAGGTAAATGTCGCCGAAGGGAGTATGACCGGAGTCGGACGGACGGGAGAACATCATGTACTTACCGTCAATTTTTCTTGGAAAAAGCACGCCGTTTCTGTTAAACGGGAGAAAAGCGTTTTCAAGCTGGTAGAACGTTTTAAAATCAAAGGTATAGCCAACGCCGATTGTCGGGCGGTGCTTATAGCCGTTGCACCATGTTATGTAATATCTGTCCTCGATAAAGACGACACGAGGGTCATAAGCATAACAGAAATAGTTTTCCTCGGCTTGTTCTG
>CAZYRV010000003.1:48061-54634 GCA_964649485.1 uncultured Oscillospiraceae bacterium
CTGGACTTGTCGTCACAGCGGAACACACCCGCAAAGCCGTCGCCGAAGGGAACAACCGCAGAGTTGAAAATAGAGTTGCTTGAGGGAATAAGATTCCGCGGAATCACGGGATTGTTTTCATATCTCCATATAATGTCGCCGCTTCCTGCGGGTCTGTCTTGCCATGGAATGTTTGGAAGGGATTTTTCGCCGATGATTTTAACTTTCATTCTGCCACCTCTTAATATAAAAATAGTACGATAAAAATCCGTCGCTGTGGTCGGACGGTGCTGTTATTAAGAAATTCTCAAACAAGTTTCAAGTAAAATTTAAGCATTATTTTAGTTTATTCAATTTCTTATTAACTGCTTTATATTTATTATAACATTAATTTTTAAAAAATCAAGTCCTATTTAGTGAAAAATTGCAACTTTTAATGATAATTTAGCTAAAAACAAGCTTAAATTACGCTTAATTACCTAATTTCATTCATATCTAATATAGTGTCTGTGTTAGTCTGTTTTGTTGCACTGGAAAAATAAATATATTTTTCCTGAAAAACTTTACAATATCGAGTACAGGTGTTATAATATTATATGTATAATGCTGATATAAATTTTTCGGCAAGTATAATGGACGGAGGTAATGATGAAAATTTTAAAGAAAGCCTTGGCTTTGACGCTTGGTGTATGTCAGGCGGCGGCGATGGCGGTATTTGCGCCGCCGGTGTCTGCGGCTGCGCCTGTTTCGACGGTAAATACGATTGCCGCAGGAGAAAACCACAGCCTTGTCGTAAAAACCGACAACAAGCTTTACGGCTTTGGCGATAATCAGTATGGTCAGCTTGGCTCTGCCGATTATTTTACGGAAAAGCAGACAAAGCTTATGGACGATGTTGTTGCAACCGCCGCAGCGCCGAACACAAGCTTTGCAATCAAGACAGACGGCTCTCTCTGGGGCTTTGGCGATAACTCAAACCTGCTTATTCCCACTGCGTCGGGCTATACCGTTTCGACCCCGACGAAAATTATGGACGGAGTAGTTCAGGTTTCGGCATCTCGGACTCATGTTCTTGCAATAACAAAGGACGGCTCGCTTTACGGCTGGGGCAACAATAACTATGGCCAGCTTTTAAGCCTCAGTTCTTCTCAAAAGCCGCAAAAGCTTATGGATAATGTCATAAGTGCCGCCGCAGGGAATTATTTCTCCCTTGCAGTGACATCTGACGGCAAAGCCTATTCCTTTGGCGACAATACCTATGGTCAGCTTGGCACGGGCTATACCGATTCTCAGTCGAGCAAATTTTCTGTCATGAGCAACGTGATAATGGTTGCGGCGGGAAGCAATCACTCGCTTTTCCTTAAGGAGGACGGCTCGGTTTATGCCTGCGGCGACAATTCAAGCGGACAGATTGGCTCTACATATGCTTATGATTATGCAGAAACACCGCTTAAGCTTTCGATTACCGCTTCAAGCATTTATGCGGGCGGAAATGTAAGTGCGGCGATTAATTCTTCAGGGACGCTTTATACCTGGGGCGAAAATTCAATGGGTCAGCTTCATAGCGGCAGTGACGATTTCGTAAGCACGCCAAAATCCGTCACAAGCCCGGTTATTGCTTTCGCAACGGGCGGAAACCATTCTCTTATGCTTAAAAGCGGCGGCTCGCTTTCGGCGGCAGGCTCCGGCGGCTATGGCCAGCTTGGACAGATCGTCGCTTCAAGTAAAGAGCTTTCGCCGAAAAATGTAATGAGCGGTGTCTATAAAATTTCCTTTGGCGCAAATCACGCAGTTGCCATCAGGGACGACGGTTCACTCCTTGTTTGGGGCGACAACAGCTCTCGCCAGATTGGTCAGAGCGCAAATTCAGTAAGCTCTCCCACAAAGCTTAAATACAGGGATATTGGGTTTGTAGACGCATGGGCAAAAGCAAATTATACAATTTTGCTTGGCGACGACGGGAAATTCTATGGCTTGGGCGAAAACGGCTCTTATCAGCTTGGAAACGGCAGAAGCTCGAATGCTTCTTCACCTGTTGAAAATCCATATTTAGATGGTGCTTCATCAATCAGACTCGGAAACAATCACGGACTTGCCCTGATCGGAAGCGATATTTACGGCTGGGGAACGAATTCGAGCGGCGAGCTTGGGCTTCTTCCAAGAGCGGCGACAATTCCGAATAATCTTTCCCTCGGCTTATCCGTTTTGGCTTATGGAATAGGCGATTCTCACTCGGCTTTTCTTGATGCAAGCGGCGACGTATATTCGCTTGGCTCTAACTCTCAGGGTCAGCTTGGCGTAAACAACAGCTCGATTAGGTCAACTTCGACACCTGTCAAGGTCGTTGCGGAATCTAAGGAAAGAATCAGAAACGGCACAAAAATCGAAACTGTTGTTACGACTGCGAAATTTACTGATATTTCCGTCGGAAGCAACCACACTCTAGCAATCGACACAGAGGGCAACGTTTGGGGCTGGGGCAATAACAGCTATGGTCAGCTTGGTGACAACGGAAGCGTTGTTAAAGAGCCTGTAAAAATAGGAATCAAAGCAGAGTTTATTTATGCGGGCGACAATTACAGCGCTTTTATTTCCTCGGGCAATCTTTACACGGCAGGAAAAAATGATAGCGGTCAGCTTGGAAACGGTTCAACGAGCGCTTCTAAATCACTAAGTCAGAAAATCGCAAGCAACATTCTTGACGTTTCCCTCGGCTCAAGCTTTGCGGGCTATACCGACATAAGCGGACGGCTTTATACATGGGGAAGCAATGATAAGGGTCAGCTTGGCAACAGCAAATCGGCGTCAAAGCCCACTCCTGTAAATGTTACAAGCGGCGTTTTGACATCGGCTTACAAATATATCACAGGCTTAAAGCTTGAAAAGACGACACTAAGCCTTGCTCCAGACGCAACAGAAACCTTAAAGGTTACGGTCGAGCCTTCAAATGCGGCGCAGACAAGTCTTACATGGAAATCAAGCAATACCCTTGTCGCAACGGTCACAAACGGCACTGTAAAAGCAATCAGAGCAGGAGCGACGACAATTACGGTTTCTGCCGGCTCTGTTTCGGCGCAGTGTAAGGTTACGGTTGAGCTTCCTGTTACGTCAATCACGGTCAAGTATACGGAAAAGAATATTAAGGTAGGAAAAAGCTTTTTGCTTGGCGCAAAGGCTGTACCGTCAAACTCAACGGCAAAGTCGCTTAAATATTCATCGTCGGATACTTCCGTCGCAACTGTCACAACATACGGCAAGGTCGTCGGCAAGAGCGCAGGCGACACAGTAATCACTGTTACCGCCCCTAATGGCGTAAAAGCAACCTGCAAAGTCCATGTTTCGCCTAAAAAGCCGGGAACTCCCAAAAAGCCGACGCTTACAAGCGTTTCGTCGGGAATAAGCGTTACTGTCAAGACACCTTCAAAGGCGGTCGATGGTATTCAGGTTTGGCGCAGAGAAGGCAAAACAGGCAAATACGTCCTTGTTGAGGAAAGAACCACAACAAAAGGCTTTAGCTTTATCGACGACGATGTAACCAAGGGTAAAACTTATTATTATAAGGTTAATACATATCGCATGGACGGCGACGAAAAGGTTTTAAGCAACTATTCCTCACCGAAAAAAGTAAAGAAAAAGTAAGAGCTATAACGAATAAATATGAAAATCCTCCCTGCTTCAGGGAGGATTTCGTTATGTTGATTACCACGACCACGTATTGAAGAAATGCTTTGTTTTACCCTTGATTGATTCGCCTTTGGTTTTATAATGTTCGTTTACTGATGCGATTATAATCAGGATTATTCCCGCCGCAAGCAGATAAATCCACCAATAGACTGTGCTTGCTTTGGAAATGGTAAGCGTAAGTGTGATAAGCAGGATTGAAACCGACGCTGTTATGAACATTGCTTTTCTTCTGAACGCAAAGGAAGCAATTAAAAACGCAAGGTCGCATATTACCAGAAAAAGTGCGTCAAACGTTTCGCCTGTGAAAATTGCGCCGAAATACAGGATAAGCAGGGAAACAGCGGCGGCGACAAGCGTCGTTGTGTAGATTGCCGCAGGGTGCTCTTTCCATATAAATTTAAGCGCAAGGCAAAGCAGAAAAAGCGGAAGAAGCGTAAATTCAAGGCTTATTAAGTCGGGGAGGGTAAAAAGCCTTTGCGACCACCATGTAAATACGATGAGAACGCTTATTGCTGTAAGCAGGGGCTTTTTATCCGAAACCTTTACAAGGCTTGCGGCGCAGAGCAGTGCAAGAAGAATCCAGCAGAACGCCGCTTGACCAAGTGCGAAAATAGCCACTGAAAAAATAACCGAAAATATGTAAAGAAAATTAATCGAAATTTTATTGTGAAACGGTTGTTTGCCCATATAAAGCCGTTTATATAAGAAAAATCCGATTGCGGCAAAGAGGAGATAATTTATGAACAAATTAAATATTCGTAAATCGTTGCTTGCAAAATCAAGCCAGATGTCAAGCAGCTTAAGCGATATAAATGGGTGAGCGATCAAAGCGATTGGCGACGCAATATTTATAAAGCCTCTGTGTCCGACAAAATAGCCCAGCCAAGCAATAATTAAAGCGATTATAAGCAGAAGCGCATCGCTTTTTGCCGAGCTGTAAACCTGAATAGAAAACACAAGTGAAGCAACAGGCATTGCGTATGAGGTGAGGGCTTTGAGATCAGCGCCAAGACTTGCTTTTTCGGCGAAATAATCGGTTGCGAAGCTTGCGATAAGAAGGATAAGCATTGCAATGAAAAAGCCGTAGGCGAAGCCGCCGCTGACTATTAAATTATTCATCAAAAAGCTTATGTACAAGCAGTGCAGAGCCGCAAAGGCATAGAAAAAAATCTTTTGTTCGGCAATAATACCCTGCCTGACACTGCTGTAAAGTGCGGCGGCAAGGGGCAGATATGCAAAAGCCAAAATCGGCATTTCAGCCTCTATTCCGATTGTTGACAAGAAATAAACACCTGTGAAAATCAAAAACGGAAGTCTGAAGCGCTTAATCGTTTCGTTTTTAAGCAGATAGCTTGCGGCGCAGAAGATTGCTGCGGCGACAAAATAAATTTGCGTAAACTTCAAGCCGACAACGCCGGCATTAAACAGTTCGTCGAGGGATAAAGCCGTTATGGTGAGAAAAACCGGCGCAAAAAAAGCAAAAACCCTCGGAATGGCGGATTGCTCTTTCATCAGAGCGACCATTATTACCATAACCGCCGCCGCAATCGAAGCATAAAGCACAAGGCTTGAAATGTCGTACATAATGCGGTTTTGCAGGGGGGCAACAATTGAAAAAATGAGGATTGCCAAGGGATATGAAATATAAGCGGAAAGAGTTTTGAATTTTGGGGCGAAATAATAAAGCAAAAATCCTCCGCAAAGCATTGCGTAAAATGCCCAGAATCCGTATGGCGCCGGAATTTTCGACTGAATGGCGATGGCGAGAAAAAGAAGTGTAAATGGGTGTAAATGCTTAAGCCACGATTTATTGTTAAGCGTCAGCCATGTGAACAATGCAAAAGCAATTCCATGAGCCGAAATATCGCCCCAAGTCATATCCTTTACCGTAAGAGAAACAATCATTTGCACCGCAATTGCCGCAATGGCGATAACACGTGAAATAACTGCGAAAATTTTCATTGTTTTTTCGCCGAAAATATTAAGCTCTGCGGCGACGGCGGCAATCACCGCCGATGAAACGATTGTATAGAAAATATAATCGGGGTTGTCAGATTGAAAAAGCCTTGCAAAGCCGATCGCATAAAGAATTATAAACGCAAAAGGCCCGACTGCGGCTTTGCCTTTAGTAAATGTTCCCGTAAGAAAAACAGCTGATGTAATAAGCACAGGAATTGCCGAAAGCTTACCCGAAGCCGACACTGAAACAACAAGCGCAAGAACAGGAATGGCGGCAAGCGTAAAATTTGAGTAAATTCTGGCAATAATTGAGTCTGAATCAGATTTGATTATATAAGTAAAGGCGACCATAATAATCGCTATGCCTGCGACGAAATATGCGGAAGCCTCTTTGGGAATAATGTTTGCGAATGACAGAAGCACAGCGCCCATTGTGGTGGTTGTAAGCGCCGAATATGCAAAAAATTTGCTTTTAAAAAGCTTTGTTCCGATAAAACAGCTTGCCGCCATAACAAGCAAAGCAATGCCGTTTACCGCCGCACTGTTGAAAAAGCCGCCGAAAATTAAGCGAGTTATTCCGGTGTCGGGCTTGTTTGAATAATAGCTATAGGTTAATACAGAAATCGGCAGAACGGCTGTGCCAAGCAGATAAAAGGTTATCCCGATTTTTTTAAGCTTGAATTTCTTGTCCATGAGGACGTAAAAAGCAAAAAATACGGCTGAAAAAAACAGTATAATTCCGCCTTTGCCGATTGCGCCGAGGTTTTCCCAAAGAAGCGAGGCGAAAACTACGGTTGCAAGCAGAATGAAAACAACACCGATTATAAGTAAAACGTTGACCGGTGACGACTCACGCTGCGGCTTGCGGTATATATTTTGCGGCGGCGGATATGGCGGCGGGGGAACAGGCTGTCCTGCGTTTTGCCGAAGCGTTTCTTGCGGGGGAACAGG
>CAZYRV010000004.1:0-21193 GCA_964649485.1 uncultured Oscillospiraceae bacterium
TCCCCTCGTCCGTGATTTCAAGCGCCGCCTTGAAATTCATAAGCTTTGCGCCGTCAATTTTCGCATATTCGACCTCAAGCTCTCTTGCGGTTATGCCCTCGTCGCCCATGTTGTTCAGAATGTAAGCCTCTGTACAGCCGTTTCGGATTGCCGTGCGTGCGACGTCCATGGCGACGTTCCCCGCACCGATAACCGCAACGCTTTTTCCAAGCCTGTAAACAGCGGGATTGCGTAAATATTCAATCGCAAAATGCACGTGCCCAAGGCTTTCGCCTTTGATTCCAAGCTTGTTCGGCCGCCACACGCCTGTTCCCATAAAAATCGCCCGAAAGCCGTCACGGAAAAGATCGTCAACCGTAATGTTCGTGCCTATGCTTGTGTTCGGACGGATTTTAACCCCCGCTTCGACAAGCTTGTCCGTCATTCTGTCAAGAATTGTTTTCGGCAGGCGAAATTCAGGTATGCCATAGCGCAAAACCCCGCCGATTTTGTCATGGCCTTCGAAAATTGTAACCGCATACCCCCGCCTTGATAAGATGAAAGCAATCGTAATTCCCGCAGGTCCAGAGCCGATTATGGCGACCTTTTCGCCCTTTTTGCCCGTTGGCCTTTCCTGATAAATATTTAAATAATAGTCGGAGATATAGCGCTCGATTTCGCTGAAACGCACGGGGCTTCCTTTTCGCCCGAGAACACAATGCCCCTCGCATTGGTTTTCCTGCGGGCAGACGTGACTGCATACAAGGGAAAGCGGGTTGTTCTCAAACAATATTTCCCCCGCCTCGGCAAGCTTGCTTTCCAAAAGCATGGATATTACGTCACGGATAGGAGTTTTCACTGGACAGCCCTGCACGCAGGAGGGATTTTTACATTTTAAACAGCGCTTTGCTTCTTCAATTACATTTTTACTCATTTTAATACTCCGTTTTCTTTTACTAATTGTCATTATACAACCATCTGCACATTAAATCAAGAATAGTTATTTTATTCACAATGATTAGGCAAATTTGTTATAAAAATAATATAAAAGGGCTTGACAAATTATTTCAGAAGTTGTATAGTATAAGTGTTCATAAGAATATTATTGTATTTTTATGGCTTCACCGTCAAGGAAGTTTCTGGTCTTTGTGCGGCGACGCCTTATATAACTGAATATTCAAAACGCACAGACGGGGAAGCCGTGAGGAAGTGTTTTCAGAGAGCCGGCGTATGGTGAAAGGCGGCAGCACGGATTCTTAAAGGACATCACCCCCGAGCGGATTTGCCGAACCCCTTTTATAAGGAAAGTAAGCAGATACGGAAGCCGCCGTTATCAGGCTAGCATTGTTGATGCGAAAAAGCGGCGGGCTCTGCCCGCAATCAGAGTGGTACCGCGGAGTTTGCCTTCGTCTCTTTTGAGATGACGGCTTTTTTATTTTGAAAGGAAGAATTATGCTTACATTAGACAAGGTTTATCATGCCGCCTTTGTGCTTAAGGAGGCGATTCGGCCGACGGATTTAATCGCCGCCCCCCTCATTTGCCCCGATTCGCAGATTTATCTTAAAACAGAAAATCTGCAGGTAACAGGCTCGTTTAAGGTTCGTGGAGCGTATTATAAAATTTCCCAGCTTTCAAACGAGGAAAAAGCAAAGGGAGTCGTCGCCTGCTCGGCGGGAAACCATGCCCAAGGGGTTGCGCTTGCGGCAAAAAAGAATGGGATAAATGCGCTTATCTGCCTGCCCGATGCGGCGCCGATTTCTAAAATTGAGGCGACAAAATCGTATGGCGCAGAGGTTTGTCTTGTTGACGGAGTGTATGACGATGCGTACAGAGAGGCTTTGCGTTTTCAAGAGGAGCACGGCTATGCCTTTATTCACCCGTTTGACGATGAGGACGTAATCGCAGGACAGGGAACAATCGGGCTTGAGCTTTTAGAGCAGCTTCCTGATGCCGAGGCGGTTATCGTGCCGATTGGCGGCGGCGGGCTTGCGGCGGGAGTCGCCTTTGCAATCAAGTCGCTTAAGCCGAACATCAAGGTTTACGGCGTGCAGGCGGGCGGTGCGCCGAGTATGTACGATTCTATCAAGGACGGCAAAATGTGCTGTTTAGACAGCGTCCATACCATTGCCGACGGAATTGCCGTAAAAAATCCCGGCAAGCTCACCTTTGAGCTTTGCTCGAAATACCTAGACGACATCGCAACCGTCACCGAGGACGAAATCTCAACCGCAATCCTTACCCTTATTGAACGGCAAAAGCTTATCACAGAGGGCGCAGGGGCTGTTTCCGTTGCGGCGGCAATGTTCGGCAAATTCCCGATTCAGGGCAAGAAAACAATTTGCCTGCTTTCGGGCGGCAACATTGACGTGACGATTTTGTCCCGTGTAATCAAGCGCGGCTTGCTTAAAACAGGGCGCACGCACACGCTTATGATAGAGCTTGTTGACAAGCCCGGCCAGCTTAAGGACGTTTCCGCAACGATTGCAGACCTTGGCGCAAACGTTATTTCCGTCCGCCACGAGCGCAACAACGAAAGCGCCGACATAAACGGCTGTTACCTCAAAATCGGACTTGAAACCCGCAATTATGAGCATATAGAGCAAGTCAGAAAAGCCCTTACCGACAAAGGCTATAACATTATATAGGAGGATATTATGGAAAAAATCTACACAAAAAGCGCTCCCGATGCAATCGGGCCATATTCGCAGGCGATTAAGCTTAACGGGCTTGTTTTCACGTCGGGGCAAATCGCAATCAATCCCGCAAGCGGAAACGTCGAGGAAACAACGATTGAGGGGCAGACTCATCAGGTTATTAAGAACCTTTCCGCCGTGCTTGCCGAGGCGGGAACAAGCCTTGAAAAGGTCGTCAAAACAACCTGCTTTCTAAAGGAAATGGGCGATTTTGCCGCATTTAACGCTGTTTACGGCGAATATTTCACCAATAAGCCCGCCCGCTCTTGTGTCGCCGCAAAACAGCTTCCCAAGGACGTTTTGGTTGAAATTGAGGTTATTGCCGAGGTTTGATATTGAGTTTTCGGCAAAGCTGTGTTATACTGTAATTGTCGTTATTTTATGCGGATTCAAGCGGCAAAACGTATAAAATTATGTCTAGGGCATCACCGCACAAAGACCAGAAATTTCCTTGACGGTGAAGCCCTAGGCGGGAATGAGGAGATTATGAATATTGCTTTGATCGGCGGCTCTATATTGCTTACGATTTTGGTTTTGCTTATAATTTTGCTGGTTATTTTGGCAATACCCGTTTCGATTGTGCTGGGTATTGTTTACTATGTAACCAAGCACAAAACTCTCGAGCAGGAGTGGCGGGATTCCACCCAAAGCCAAAGCTATACACAGCTTGATATTAAGCAAAAAAGCGAGGATAACACAGGAGAATAGCTATTCCTCCAAAATTGCTGAAATTGCCAGATAGGCAAGCAAAAAGGCGGCGGTTATGTTAAATTCCGTCTTGCCTGTTAAATGAAGATAAATCACGGTGGCAAAGCCTGCGGAAACAATTCCGAGGGTTATGCGCCGTGCTGTTTTTTGTGCGGAATAAATATTTTCAGGCTTTGAAAACCGCAGTATCAAAAGCTCTAAAAGTCTTGCGCCGTCAAAAAAGCCGGCGGGAATAAGGTTTAAAAGCCCGACGGCAAGGTTTGCCGCACCGAAAACAGGCAGATATACGCCAAAGCGCCCGCCGAAAAAAAGCGTTGCGGCAAAAAGAAGCAGATTAAGCGCAGAGCCTGCCATGATAACCGCCGCCTGCTTTGGTAAGGACAGCCCTTCTATATCACGCTCGTTTATGCGGATTCCCGCCGCATAAAAAGTTACGCTTGCGGGAACGGAGTCAAAAATTCCCATGACGAGAATATGTGCCATTTCGTGAAGAAGGCAGACCCAAAGCCCGATTATTCCGATTCCGCTGTGGTCGTACAGAAAAATAATTGCAAGAACCGCAAAAAAGCTGAAACAAAACTCGAAAATTATGCCACCTAGTTTAAGTCGAAGCATTTTCGCTCTTTCCGTCAAGCAAAACCGCCTCTACCCCTGTATAATAATAGGAAAGGATTTCGGAGAAGGTTTTGCCGCTTTTCGCAAGGCTGTTTCCGCCGTAAATGCTCATTCCGACACAATAGCCATAGCCTTTTGTGAAAAAAGTCACGCCGCCGCCGCCTAAATCAATGAGAATGGCAGGAGACCTAAGCCCGAACTGCTTCATGATCTGGACGCCGCTTATTGTTTTGTTGCCGCATTTGACTGACAAGAGTGTGCCTGATTCAGAATAAATCGGCTCGCTGAACCAAAGGTTTACGTCCTTGTCAAGCTCTATGTCGGGATAAATCGTCATAAAGCCGCCCCTTGCCGCCGCAACGGAAAATGTTGCGCTTCCGCTGAAGTCTGGGCTTTGCAGGTCGGCGGCGCTTTCCACGGGGACAAGATAGGGATAATCTTCACCCCAGACAGCGTAGGCGCTTTCGGTTTTTCCAGCGGAAATGCTGTGATAGGCGGGGAGAATAAGCCGTTTGTCATAAACCAAGGCATATTTTACGCCTGTTTCCGCCGCCTCTGAAAGCCGTGAAAGCATGGCTTCATATTCGTCGCCGTAAAGCTCTGCCGCCTGCGACGGTGTGCAGAACGGCTGTGCGGATTCGGCATTATCGGTGAGGTCAAAATCGGCGGAGGTGTTGTTCTGATAAAGCAAAAGCCCGTACGTGTTTGCCGCAACCGCCTGCGCCTTGAGCATTTCCATGTTATAACCTGCGGGAATGCTTGCGAAAAGACAGCCGATTATGTACTCCTTCGGTGAAATTTCAAGAGTTTCGCCGCTTTCTTCCAAAAGAAGGCGATAGCTTTGCGGAGCTTCAATTTTATACGGATCGGGCAGGGGCTGTTCTGATGCTGTTTTGCTGTCACTTCCGATGAGGGCGACCATCGGCAGTGCAAAAATCAAAATCGCAAACACCATAAACGAAAGCAGATATTTTTTCATAGGCTCTCCTTTTTTGCAATTTGGAAAAATAAAAATTGCAAATTTATTTTTTTCACTTGACTAATTGCATTAAATAATGTATAATAAAGCATATATACTTTACGGCGTTTGCAAAATAATCCCGTTGGAATCGCCGTATAAAATTATCAAAATCACTTGAAAGAAATGCACCGCTCTGTGGTTTTGATGATTATTTATGATTGTGTTGTACGGGGCAACTCCGGTGAGAAATATGCAGAATAAGCAGGCCTTTAAAGACTTATGTGACCAGTATAAAAAGAACAACCTCATTGACCAAGAGCTTTATGAAAAATATGACGTAAAGCGTGGACTCAGAAATCCCGACGGAAGCGGCGTTATGGCGGGGATTACGAAGGTTTGCCTTGTCCACGGCTATATCATGAACGAGGGCGAAAAAGCGCCTGTTGACGGAAAGCTTATCTACCGTGGCTATGACTTAAACGACCTTGCGGCGGGGGCAATTTCCGACGGAAGATATGGCTTTGAGGAGGTTGCGTATCTCCTTCTTTTCGGCGAGCTTCCGAATAAAAAACAGCTTACTGACATGACGAATCTTGTGACGGAATATAGAAATCTTCCCGATTATTTCGTCGAGGACGTGATTATGCGTTCGCCGTCGCCGAATATCATGAACAAGATGGCACAGTCTGTCCTTTCCTTATATTCTTATGACGATAAGGCCGAGGATATGAGTATCGAAAGCGAAATGATGAAGGCAATTTCAATTATTGCCCGTCTGCCCGCAATCATGGTTTCGGCATATCAGGTTATGCGCCGTTTTTATCACAACGACAGCATGGTTATGCACAGGATTAACTCCGACGAAAGCCTTGCCGAAAGCATTTTGTCAACCCTCCGTGACGACCGTGCCTATACCAAGGAGGAGGCGAGGCTTCTTGACCTCTGCCTTATTCTCCATGCCGAGCATGGCGGCGGAAATAACTCTACCTTTACCTGCAGGACGGTTACTTCATCGGGCACGGACGCATATTCGGCTTATGCGGCGGCAATCGGCTCTCTCAAGGGGCCTCGCCACGGCGGCGCAAATATCAAGGTTATGCAGATGCTCGAGCATATTAAAAATAATGTCAAGGATTGGAACGACGAGGACGAAGTCGGCGCTTTCCTTAAAAAGCTTATTAAAAAGGAAGCGGGCGACCAAAGCGGGCTTATTTACGGAATGGGGCACGCTGTTTATACGCTTTCCGACCCGAGAACGCTTATTTTGAAGGATAACGCAATGCGTCTTGCAACAGGAACGGAATTTGAGGCTGAATTTAAGCTTTTGGATATTGTCGAGCGCCTTACACCCGCTGTTTTTGCGGGCGAACGTGGCGAAATCAAGCAAATCTGCGCAAACGTCGATATGTATTCGGGCTTGGTTTATAAAATGCTTAAAATTCCTGTTGAAATGTACACGGCGCTTTTTGCCTGCGCAAGAATGCCCGGTTGGTGTGCGCACCGCATGGAAGAGCTTATGACGGGAAAACGCATTATTCGTCCCGCTTATAAAGCTGTTGCCAAAAACAGGGAATATAAAGCACTTGACAGCAGAGGATAATTACATTATAATGTAATTATTCAGGCTTTACATAAGACAATCTTAAAAAGCCCGAGCTTCGGGCTTTTCATGCTGAAAAAGCGCTTGCTTATACGGAATGAAAGGCTGTCGGCTGAAAAATTCACGGGCTTAAACGAAAGGATATTACATGAAAAAACAAAGCAGGGCGGTCTATTATATTTTTTCCTCAGCGCTTGTTCTGTGCCTTTTTGTCCGCTTTGTACAGCTTTTGACGGGGATTGACCTTGGCACGGGCTTTTTCCTCCGTGGAAAGGGCTTTCTTCCCTTTGCGCTTTACCTTATGATTGCGCTTGCGGGGCTTGCGCTTATCGCAATTTTATTGCTTGACAGACGAAAAGCCGCAAAAAATTTCGATAATCCTCGAAAAATCGAGGGACGGGGCGCAGTTTTAACAGGCTTTGCGTTTCTTGTCGCCGCCTGTGCCGTTTTTTTCGACTTGCTTAAGGAATTTAACAAGCCTGTGCGAAACGGCTTTTTGATTTTTATCATGATTATAGGCATTGCGGCGATGCTTTTTGTCGGCTATGCCACGCTTTCAAAACGTGAGTTCACTAAAGGAATCGGCTTTGGAAGCTCTGTTGTGATTATTTATGTCGTCCTCAAATCGGCAGGCTTATTTTTGCAGTATATGGCAATTGCAAGCGTTTCCGATTATGTTCTGGACATTTTGTTTGTGGTTTTCTTTGTGTTTTTTCTTTCTGCCGCAATCCGCCTTGTCACTGGAAATGTCCGCCGCTTTATAAGCACGGAAACCTTTTTCTTCGGCTTTATGGCGGCAATTCTGTCTTTTTCCCGAAATTTGCCGGAGCTTGTGCTTTCCCTTGTCGGACCAAGCGCAATCAAAGCGGATATACCGCAGATTTCCTATGAAAACCTTGCTTTGGGGCTTGTTTGCCTTATTATGACGGCGGCGCTTTATTCTTTTAAAGAAAAGCCTGCCGACGAAAGCTCACCTTTGTTTTAAGGCTTCACCGCCAAGGAAATTTCTGGTCTTTGTGCTGTGATGCCTTAAGAATAAAAGCGTAATAATTTGTGCTTAACGAAAGGAAACTCAAATGGGTTTATTCCGCCTTGAAAAAAAGCATTGGATTACAATGCTTATACTCTATATCGGCGCTGTTGGTGTTCATGTGGCGCTTGCGCTTCCTTTGACTATTTTTAATGTCACACCCGACGAATATTCTGTCACGGCAATCGCCGCATTTTTAAACGGCGAAAACTGGTCGTCAACGGTTTCACAGGGCGGCTATTACGGCTATTTTCAAGGGCTTTTTTACACTCCTTTTTTTGCGATTATCAAAGACCCGCTTGCCCGATATAAGGCTTGCCTCATCGTAAACGGCGTGCTTATAAGCTTTGCCGTGCCTATTTCCTATTATCTTTCAAAGCGAATCGGAAAAGTTTCGGATTTTAACGGTGTCGTTTTTGCAATTATCTGCGGAATGTACCCCTCCTATGTTTTGCTTACAAAATTTACATGGAACGAAACAATGGTGGGGCTTCTGCCATGGGTTTTCATGCTTTTGGTGTTTTTGGGACTGGACGCCCAATCAAAGCCTAAAAAGTACATATATTCGGCTTTGGGCGCATTTTCCCTTGTCGCCGCCTATGCCTCTCACGGGCGAATGCTTGCGCTTGTTGCGGCGGGAATAATTCTTGTCGTGGTTGCAAGGCTTTTTATGAAGCGGAAAATCTTTAATCTTCCCGTATTTTTCTCTTCGTTTGCCCTTGCTTTCGTCATTGACAAGCTTTTGAAAAGGTTTTTTCAAAACGAGCTTTGGCTTGTTGATGAAACAGGAAAAAGCCTTACAAATACGCTTGGAAAAATGTATACTCGGCTTGACAAACTGTTTACGGCGGAGGGCTTCGGCAAGTTTGTCAAAACCATAATCGGTCATGTTTATTATTTTTTCGGCTCTACCTACGGGCTTGGCGCTCTTGCGGTTATTGCGATTATAACGGCGCTTTGCGTTTATTTTTACAGAAAAAAGAAAAAGCTCCCCTCGGCTGTAAGCGACGAAGACGCTATTCTGGGGCTTTTTTCCGCCCTTACTATTGCCGCCGCAGTTGTGGTAAGCTCGCTTTTCAAGTTCGCCTCAACCCTCATGGAAACACGAGCTGACACGGTTATTTACGGGCGCTATACCGAGCAGTTTTATCCTTTTGCGCTTCTGGCATTGCTTATTTTGGTGATGAAGGGGCTTGTTTCTGTAAGGCAATATTTCGGCGGTGTTGTGCTTGCCGGCGTTTGGTCTGGCATTTTCACGATATTCGCTATGCCGATTCCGCTTGCGACGACAAGAATGGTCCTCCCGATGATTTACGGCTTGTCCGCACCTCGCTGGGATAATAATATCAGGGCGGTTTTCACAGCCGATTCTTTCTTTAAAATTTCACTTACTATGGTTGTTGTGCTTCTTGCGCTTATGCTTGTCAAGGTGTTTACAAAGCTTGAGGAAACGGTTTTTCCGATTTTTGCCTGCATCGCCTTTATTTATTCGACAAGCGTCTGCTATATGGGCTATATTTACCCGCAGGCGGCAAACACTCTTTCGGGTGCGACAAACGCTTATGATGAGGTTTCGCCGATTCGTGACTTTTTCGGCGACGAAACGCCGGTCGTTTACAGCGTCGGGCTTGCCAAGGCGAACTCTACAAAGCTTCAGTTTATGATGCCGGAGCTTCAGATTATTCACTATAAAAACAGCACGCTTTTTAAGTCTGCCTCTAAGGAAAATGTTGATTTCATCGTCGCACCCCGCTCTGAACAGCTTGCTTTGCGAATGCCCGAGGCGGGAAGAATTTCAGGCATCAGAAGCTCGCTTCAGCTTTATGCTTATTCTGACAGGGCAAAGGCGTGGGCGGCGGCAAAGGGGCTTTCTTATGTCGAGGAAAGCAACGGCATAACCTATACCGCCGACGACCTCAAGGAAAACAAGGATTCGCTTGTTGACGGCAACATAATTATGCCGAAAGGTTCGCTTTATTCAGAATATCTTACCTTCTATAAAAACAGCTATACCATGGTTGTCACGGGTGAAAACCTTGATAATCTGCGGTTTGTGGTTAATTATGACAAAAATGCGGCAAGCCTTTCGCCGTTTGTGGTTTCAAACGACGGCAAAACCGCAGTTATCACCTTTACAGCCGCAACAACAGCAAAGGACGCAATGATTGAGTTTGTAAACGACGGCGAAAGCAACACCGTGTTTAATTCCGCCGTAATTCGGCTTGGCTCTTATACCGAGGCGACTGACGACGATGACGAATCGGGAGTTGACGCCGCATAGGGTATATTTATAAAATTCCGCCGTGTTTTAAACACGGTTTCAACAGGGGGAGTGTGGAAAGTGTTGAAAACCAACGAAGAGGGAACAGGCATCGAAACCTTTAACCTCGGAAGCTATCGAATGTATGTTTCCGACGAGCACCGTTTTGGCACGGACGCCTTTTTGCTTGCCTATTTTTCGCAGGTGAGAAAAACCTCAATTGTGTGCGATTTATGCACGGGCTGTGGGATTATTCCGATGATTCTCACGAAAAATAACTCGCCAAAGCTTGTGTATGCGGTTGATATTCAAAAGGAAGCAATTGAGCTTCTGGAGAAAACCGTCGAGGAAAACAGGCTTGAAAATGTCGTTGCGCCGATTTGCGCCGACCTCAGAAATATTGAGGAAATCGCCCCCGAAAGCATTGACATTGTGACGGCAAACCCGCCTTATATGACGGGCGGCTCTGGCTTTGAGAAATATTCTTATGCGAAAACCATCGCCCGACACGAAATTCTTTGCAATATTGACGACGTCTGCCGTGCCGCATCAAAAATTCTGATTTACGGCGGCTATCTCAAGATGTGCAACCGCCCCGAAAGGCTTACTGATGTGCTTTGCTCTATGCGGGCAAATAATATAGAGCCGAAGGTGCTTACCCTTGTGTTTAACAACCCGAATGAAAAGCCTTGGCTCTTTCTCGTAAGCGGGAAAAAGGGAGCAAAACCCGGACTTCAGATAAGCAAGCCGATGATATTGCAAAAGGACGACGAGCAGTATACAGAAGAATTTACAAAAATATATGAGTGAAAATATTGCCGGAAAGCTTTTTGTCGTAGGAACGCCTATCGGCAATCTCGGGGATATAAGCCCCAGAGCAATCGAAACCTTAAAATCGGCTGATTTTATTGCGGCTGAGGACACTCGTGTTTCGGGGAAGCTTCTTTCCCGTTTTGGAATTGAAACACGCATGGTAAGCTTTCATAAATACAACGAATCCGAAAAAAGCGGCGAGCTTATTCGGCGGCTTCAATTGGGCGAAAACGGCGCAATCATCACAGATGCGGGAATGCCCTGCATCTCCGATCCGGGTGAAATCCTTGTTCGGCGCTGTCGTGAACAGGGCGTTGAGGTGGTTGTTGTTCCCGGGTGTAATGCTGCGGTTGCGGCGGTCGCTGTTTCGGGGCTTCATACCGAGCGCTTTGTTTTTGAGGGCTTTCTTCCGACCGAAAATAAGCCGCTTGCGGCAAGGCTTGAGGAAATCGCACCGCTTGCGCACACGCTTGTTTTTTATGATGAGCCGCACAGGCTTTTAAAAACGCTTTCAGCTTTGTCGGGCGCTTTGGGGAACAGAAATTGCGCCGCTTGCCGAGAGCTTACAAAGCTTCACGAAACGGTTTTGTGCGACACCTTGGACGGACTTTATGAGTATTATTCCCAAAACCCGCCAAGGGGCGAATTTGTTCTTGTCGTAGAGGGAAACAAGCACGAGGAAAAGGCTTATACCCTTGAAGAAGCGGTTGAAATTGCCGCAAAAATGGTTGGCGAGGGCAAGGGCGCTTCTGCGGCGGCAAAGTCTGCGGCGGCGGTTACGGGAATAGCAAAAGGAAATATTTACCGAGAATTGGTTAAAGATTGATGATAAGGAGGAAAAATGGATAAGAAAAACTTCAAGCTTATGCTTGCTTTGGCGTCAAGCGCAATATTGCTTTTGATTGCGGCGGGAATTTTTATCGTCCGAATAACAGGAAAGGTTATTGACGACAAATGGCATGAGTATGACGAATGCGGCTGGAACTGACAAGAGTGAAAGCTGTTAATGCTTGCCTGCTGTGAGTCAATAAATCTAACCGAATAGCTCAAAAAAGCCGCCTGTCAAAAAAGACAAGCGGCTTTTCTATCAGAATATTCAGCCCATAATAACCTTTATGTCGTTTTCCTCCGCAAGCATATCGGCGCTGATGTAATCGCCGTCTATTGCCTTGCCGTTAAGCACAATCGACTTAACCCCGCTTTCAACATGGGATGAATTGTCAACAGCAATATTCAAAACCTTGCCACGGAAGCTTTTCTTCATCTCGAAGCCGTCCCATTCGGAGGGGATTGACGGCGAAAGGCGGATGCCGTCGGTCGTCGGACGAAGCCCCAAGATTCCCTCAACAGAGCCAACCATAAAGGTCGAAGCCGTTCCTGTAAGCCAGTGGACGTGCGCCCGTCCCGCAAACGGACTGTCCTTGCCCTCGACGTTTTGTCCGTGGGCATAAGGCTCGATTACACGGACGTCGGCATTATCATTCTGGGTTGAGGGCGAAGCCTCTTTCCAGTATTCATATGCACGGTTGCCCCTGCCCAAAAGCGCCTCGGCAAGCACGACCCAACCCTGCGTATGGGAGAAAATACCGCCGTTTTCCTTGGTGGTGGGGTTAAAAAGCTCCATCAGCGCACCGTTGAACTGGTGGTCTTTATAATAAGGATAGAGAAGCATTGTGCCGTAGGGCGTGTTAAGCTCTTTGTAAACGCTGTCCATTGCCTTGATTGCCTGCTCTCTGGTTGCGCCGCCGGAAATAACCGACCACGGCTGAGGCTCAAGCCACATTCTTGCCTCGGGGTCGTTGCGGTTGCCGATAACGACTCCGTCCTCTTTAAAGCCGCGAATCCATCTGTCCTCGTTCCAGCATTTTTCCTGCATGATTTTATCAAGCTTTGCGCCGATTTCATCAAGATATTTAATGTATTCAACGTCGTTTTTGCCCTCTGCATAGCCACGCAGAATCTTAATTGCATAAACAAGCTGAAAAGCGACAAAGGTTGATTCGCCCTTTTTGCCCAAGCGAAGGCAGTCGTTCCAGTCGGCGTGCAAGCCGGCGGGCATATCATGGTTGCCGAGGTTGTTCATGGAGAAGTCAATCGCCCGCTTTAAATGGTCGTAAACCGTGCCGCTTTCCTGATTATTCGCATATGAAATGACCTCGTCAAGGAAAGCCTTGTTTCCGCTTTCGGCAATGTATTTGTAAACCGTCGGGAACAGCCAAAGCGCATCGTCCGCACGGTATGAGGGGTGACCTGTTTCCTTTACGTACGAAACGTCGTCGGGTGTGTCCTCAAAGCCGGCATTGTGAGTGTATTTAACAAGCGGAAGCCCCGCACCGTTCGTCACCTGTGCCGAAAGCATAAAGCGGATTTGCTCGACAGCCATTTCGGGCGCAAGATGGATAACGCCTTGAATATCCTGTACAGTGTCACGATAGCCATAGCCGTTTCTAAGCCCGCAATACTGGAAGCTTGCCGCACGTGACCAAGTAAATGTGATAAAGCACTGATAAGCGTTCCAGACGTTTATCATGTTGTTGAAATTATCGTCGGGTGTTTTGACATTGAGGTTGTCAAGCTTTCCGTGCCAGTATTTTTTAAGCTCTGCAAGCTCTGTTTCAACGACCGCCGTATCCTCATATTTGGCGATAATTTCCGCCGCTTCCTTTTCGGTGTGACGTCCCAAAATAAACACAAGCTCTTTGCTTTCGCCCGCCTTAAGCTCTATATCAGCCGCAAGCGCACCGCAGGAATTGGTGTTAAAGTTCATTGCGCCGTTCATGCCGTTTTCGACACCGTCGGGATTGCCATAGCTTTTGTATCTTCCTAAAAATGTATCTCTGTCGCCGCAATAGCCGCTGACCTTCTGCCCCGCAAGACCGAAAAAGCGCTCTTTCCCGTTCGAGCCGTCGGGCTGTTTGCCGACATTTTCGTTTATTGTCTGGAGAATCATGTTGCTGTTTTTGAAATAGGTGCGGCTTATGAACAGCGTGTACTGGAGATTGACCTGATCCTGCTCGTAATTGCTTTCGTTGGTGAACTCTGCAAAGCCTGTCGCCGAAAGCTTTCTTGCCTTGTCAGAATTGTTCGTCAGCTTAAGCTTCCAGATTTCATAGGTTGCCCCCAAAGGAACATAATAAGTCGCCTCAGAGCTTATTCCCGAATATTCCGCATTGAAAATCGAATAAGCCGTGCCGTGGCGGCAGGTGCTTTTGTATTCGTCAAGCGGCTTGCCGACGGGCTGCCACGATGCCGACCAATAGTCGCTTGTGTCTGAGTCCTTGATGTAAATGTATCTGCCCGGCGTGTCGTCGGCATTGAAGTGATAGCGGATAATGCGTCCGTTTGCTCCCGATTTTACAAAGGAATAGCCGCCAGCGTTGTTGGAAATAATCGCACCGTATTCGGGCGAGCCGAGATAGTTTGCCCACGGTGCGGGCGTATTTGGCTTTGTAATCACGTATTCTCTGTTTTTTTCGTCAAAATAACCGTAATTCATTGCAAACCTCCAAGTTTTATTCTAAAAGTGATTTCTTTCGTTGTATCAATTATATCAGTGAAACGTTTTCAGCACAAGGGCTATTTTTTGCACAAATTTGCAGGCGGATTATTAGCGGATATGTACAAAAACAGCGGAAGCTTACCTCCCGCCGATTTTTTGCATCAGTAAAGCGCAAGCTCATAGCCCTCCGCCCGCCAATAGTCAATAACACGACCCAAAACCGCCGTGTTTGCGCTTGAAACGGCATGAAGCAGGTAAACAGCGCCGTTGTGCGTTTTTTCGGTTATTACGGAATAGGCTTTTTCCTCCGTCGGCTGGTTGTTTACGTCCCAGTCAACGTGCGCAAACGACCAAAGCATGGTTTTATAGCCCAATTCTGAGGCGATTTCAAGCGTTTCCTCCGAAAATTCGCCCATCGGCGGGCGCATAAGCTTCATGTCATAATCAAAATGCTCTTTTACATAATCGTGAAGCTTTGAAATCTCATCATGCGCCTTTTCCGCCGTGCAATCGGGAAGCGACGGGTGAGTCCATGTGTGGTTTCCGACCTCGTGGCCCTCGTTTATCATGCGGACAATAAGCTCTTCATTGCGCTTGACATAGTCGTAGGTAACGAAAAAAACCGCCTTTGCGCCCTTTTCCTTAAGTGTATCAAGAATCGCAGGCGTAAAGCCGTTTTCATAGCCCTCGTCAAACGTGAGATAAATTTTTTTTTCGTTTTCGCCTATAAAAACCCCGCCTTGCTTGCCGTATTTTTCCTGCATCATTACGGCGTCAACAGGGCGGTTATACTCGTCAACATTTACCCCCTGCCCATACTGGATTTTTTTGCCGCCAAGCGCCGTAAATACGTCAACAGCGCCGTTTGCATAAACAGCAGTTGATTTTAAATCAACTGCTGTTTGGCTTGTATTCACCTTTGTGTCGGCGCTTGTTTCGGGCTTGCTTGTTCCTGCGGTTGTGTTCGGCTTGCTTGTACCTGCGGTTGTTCCCGCCGTTGTTCCCGCTGTCGTCGTCGCCTTTGTTCCTGTGCCGCTTGAGGAAGTATTCTTATTGTCACAGCCGGCAAAGACAAGTGCTGCGCAAGCCGCAATCGCAATAAGCCTGTATTTAATTTTCATATAAATCCACCTTTCGTGACGAATATCGGCTTAACGTTTATCCAAGGTTAAAACCGATATGATTTTTACCGTCAAAGCTATTTTTGCCGAAACAGGGATTTATATGCGGAAAATTGTAAGGTAAATTTTGTTTAAACAAAAATTCGGTATTGCTTTCGCAACACCGAATAATGTCATATTTTTTCTAAATAATTCGCAATGCCGCCGAGCCAGTCTTCCTCGAAAAGCTCTATAAGACCGTTGTCGCAGAGCTTTGCAAGGTCGGGCTTAATCGGAATTTTTGCCGCCGCAGGAATTTCAAACTCCGCCGCAAGCTCGTCAACGTGGCTTTCTCCGAAAATTCTGTGACGCTCGTGACAGGAGGGACATTCAAAATAGGACATATTCTCAACAATGCCCAAAATCGGTATGTTCATCATCTTTGCCATTTTCACAGCTTTTGTGACTATCATCGAAACAAGCTCTTGCGGCGACGTTACGACGATTATTCCGTCAACCTTAAGCGACTGGAAAACAGTAAGCGGAACATCTCCAGTCCCCGGAGGCATATCCACAAACATGAAGTCAACACCGCCCCAGATTACCTCCGTCCAGAACTGCTTGACCGTGCCGGCAATAATCGGGCCTCGCCAAACGACAGGGTCTGTGTCGTTTTCGAGAAGCATATTGATTGACATGATTTCAATGCCAGATTTGCTTTTTGCGGGGATAATTCCAAAGTCTCCGCCTGTCGCCTTTTCCTTTATGCCAAAGGCTTTTGGTATAGACGGGCCTGTTATGTCAGCATCGAGGATTGCCGCCTGAAAATTCCGCCTTTGCATGGTGACGGCAAGCATTGACGTGACAAGCGACTTTCCGACACCGCCTTTTCCGCTTACTATGCCGATAACCTTGTTTATCATGCTTAGCTCGTGGGGCTTTTCGTGCATATCCTCGGGCTTGTCTTGCGCCGAGTTAAAATATTCGTCCATTTGATACTCCTTGTGCCGTTTCGGCTTTATCTTTTTATATATTATAGACCTATTAGGTGTATTTGTCAATGCGCATGGAAAAATATTCAGCAAAATCCTCCGTCAACACCCAAAACCTGCCCTGTGACGAACTCTGCCGCCGCAAGATAAAGAACAGCCTTGGCGACGTCAGCGGGCTTTCCAAGGCGCATAAGCGGCGTTTCCCCGACAAGCACAGCCTTTTCCTCAGCGGTAAAAGCCGAGTTCATTGCCGTGTCTATTACCCCCGGCGCAACGCAGTTTACTCTTACTCCGCTTGCGCCGACCTCTTTGGCAAGCGCCTTCGTAAGCCCGATAAGCCCCGCCTTTGCCGCCGAATAATGCACCTCGCAGGAAGCGCCGTACACTCCCCAGACGGAGGAAATGTTGATTATAGAGCCGTTTTTGCGGTTTATCATTGACGGCAAAAACGCTCGGGAAAGATAAAATGCGCCTGAAAGGTTGGTTGAAAGCATTTTTTCCCATTCAAAGTCGGTTATGTCCGTGAAAAGCTTAATTTGCGAAATGCCGGCATTGTTGACGAGCAAATCAATATGGCTAAAATCGTACAAAAGCTTTTGCGAAACCTCACGAACGCTTTGCGAATCGGAAACATCAACCCGAACCGCCGTACAGCAAAGCTCCTCTGAAAGGGCTTTCGCCTTGCTTTCAGAGGAATTATAGCCGATTATTACATTATAATGCGGCGCCAAGGTACGGCTGATTGCCTCGCCAATCGCCCCCGCACCGCCTGTTATAAATGCATTTTTCATATTCCCATGACGGAAAGAACTCCGTTTTCGGCGCTTATCACAATTTTTGACAAGCCTGTGTCAACTCTGTCAATGATGATATTCGCAACCTTGTCCTCAACCTCTTTGCGGATAATGCGGCGGATATCACGTCCGCCGAACTTGCCGCCAAAAGACTTGTCGGCGATATAGGCAAGTGCGGTTTCGGATATTTCAAGGTCGATATTCTTTTCCTTAAGCGGCTGGCGCATTTCCTCAAGCATAAGCTTTGCAATCTTGCCGTAAGCGTCCTTGGTAAGCGGCTTGAATACCACGATTTCATCAACCCTGCTTAAAAATTCGGGGCGGAGAAACTCGTTCAGCCCTTTCATTGCCCTTTCCTTGGAAACCTCATTTTGAGTTTTGCCGAAGCCGACACCTGTTGATTTATCAATCGAACCCGCATTTGAAGTCATGGCGATAACCGTGTTTTCAAAGCTTACAGAGCGGCCTTGCGCATCGTTTACCTTGCCCTCGTCAAGAATTTGCAGGAGAATGTTCATGACGTCGGGGTGTGCCTTTTCAATTTCGTCAAAAAGTATTACGGAATATGGCTTTCTGCGCACCTTTTCAGTAAGCTGTCCCGCCTCGTCATAGCCGACATAGCCCGGAGGCGATCCGATTATTCTTGACACGCTGTGCTTTTCCATAAATTCGGACATATCAAGCCTTATAAGCGGATCAACAGTATCAAAAAGCTCTGACGCAAGCACCTTTACAAGCTCGGTTTTACCTACGCCGGTCGGCCCTACAAAGATAAAGCTTGCGGGGCGGCGGCGAGACGAGAGTTGAATTCTTGTGCGCTTGATTGCGGCGGCGACAAGCTCGCAGGCCTCGTCCTGTCCGAGAACCTTTGCTTTTAAAACCTCGTCAAGCTTTGCCATTTTTTTATATTCGGTTTCGATAATTTTGTTTGCGGGTATGCCCGTCCAAAGCTCGATTACCTTAGAAACATCGTCCAAGGTGACGTAAATTCCGTCAACAACAGGCTTAAGCTTGTTAAGCTTTTCGTCGTTCTGTGCGGTGGATATTCTCAAATTCGCAAGCCGTTCGTAGTCGATATCGGTCGTCTGCTCTTGAATCTTGTTAAGCTCGGCTTTAAGCTCGTTTTGCTCCTGCTCGATTTTTTCATATTCGGCAAGCTCTTTGCTTTTTATGCTTGCGCAGGCCGCCGATTCGTCAAGCAGGTCAATCGCCTTGTCGGGAAGAAAGCGGTCGGTGATATAACGCTCTGAAAGCACGGCGCACATACGGATTACCTCGTCGCTTACCTTAACCCTGTGGTGGTCCTCATAGTAGGATTTTATGCCCTTGAGAAGCTCGACTGTGTCGTCGATTGTCGGCTCTGTCACCTTTACGGGCTGGAAGCGGCGCTCGAGTGCGCTGTCCTTTTCTATATATTTGCGGTATTCGTTGAATGTTGTTGCGCCGATAACCTGCATTTCCCCTCTTGACAGGGCAGGCTTGAAAATATTCGCCGCATTCATTGTGCCCTCGGAATCGCCTGTTCCGACAAGATTATGCACCTCGTCAATAAACAGGATTATGTTCCCCGCCGCCTTTATTTCGTCGATAAGCGACTTTGCACGGCTTTCAAACTGCCCCCTGAACTGCGTTCCCGCAACAAGAGCAGTTAAATCAAGAAGATAAAGCTCTTTCCCGCGAAGGCGAAACGGCACGTTTCCGCTTGCCAAAAGCTGGGCAATCCCCTCGGCAATCGCCGTCTTGCCGACACCGGGCTCGCCTATGAGGCAGGGGTTATTTTTCGTGCGGCGGGAAAGAATCTGCGTCACACGGTAAATTTCCTTATCTCTGCCGATTATGCGGTCAAGCTTGCCCTCCTCCGCCTTGCGGGTGAGGTTCGTGCAGTAGGTTTCGAGGAATTTGCGCTTTTTTTCGTCCTTTTTATTTTTCTTTTTATCACGGGTTTTTGAATCAAAGCCCATAAAGCCGCTTTTATATTCGTCGTCGCTGTCGCTTTCGCCGCTTATCATAAGCTGTTTGAAAAGGTCGTCGCCTGTTTCGTCGCCGTCGCTTTGCGCCCCTTGCTTCATCATATCCTTGAAAAACTCGGGCATAGTGTCGGCGCCGCCCATGCTGAAGCCGTCGTCGGCGCTTTCGTCGTCCTCGTCCTGCTCTATTTCCATGCCAAGCGGCAAATTTTCCAAATCCTCGTCGGAAAGACCGAGATTTTTGATATATTCACTTACCTGCGGCACGCCAAGCTCTTTTGCGCAAATAAGGCACAAGCCCTCGTTATGCTTTTCATTTCCCTGCATGGTGGTAATAAAAACCATTGCCATGCGCTTTTTGCATCTTGTACAAATCATATTTACCTGCCAATCTTGTTAAAAGTCTATTATATCGAGATTATAGACAACACTGAAAATTTTTGTTTGTTCTACTGTTTGTTCGTTTAGGAATATAACCGCATTATCTGTTATTGAGGCGGCAAGCTTTACGAAAATGCAGACCACAAGGACGATAAGTGCGCCCTCGGCAAGCCCCGCAATGCCTCCCAAAAAGGAATTAAGCCCTCCGATAAGCGGGATTTTGTTGATTATGGAAAGGCGGCTTACGATTATTGAAAGTAAAATCGCAATAATCGAAAAAATAATCATGAACAAAATTGCCCGAATCGGAACAAGCACAAACGGCTTTACGAGCGTGTCGAGAATTGCTGTTCCCGGCGCTTCCTCTGATGTGACGACGGTTGCGACAAGCTCTGCCACTGCGTTTTTGCTTCCCTCCGCAATTTCTCCCGCCTTTGAATAGAATATCGACGGAATTACGGAATTTATTAGCTCTGCCGACTCAATTACCGTTTTAAATGCGGGAATTGTCTGAAGTCTGTCGGCGATTATGTGATTTATGATAATGCTTCCCAGCCCAAGCTTTTCAAGCTCTGCCTGCGAAACCTCGATTTTTCCAAGCTTAAGCGCTGATATTTCCTCTTGCGAAAGTCCGATTTCCTCAAGCTTTCCCGATGTGTCGGCGGGGGTAAGGTCCACGTCGGACAAATCAACCATGATTTTGCCTGCCGAATCCGCTTCTGCTGTAAAATCCGCCGCAGGCACGCCGCCGACGGTTATTTTATCGGCATCAAGGGATTTTACCGCCGAAATAAACGTTGCGGGGAAGACCTCGTCCATTTTCGTCTGAACCTCTTCCTGCACCTTTTTGACGACGATTTCTTCATATATTTTATCCGAGATAAATCCGCTTAAAACAAGTGCGGAGGCAAACGCAACCGCAATTGAAAGCAAGCCGGCAATCATTTTTACTATTCCCTGTTTTGCGCCTATAAACATTGCTGCGCCGATTATTACCAGAACCGCAACGTCGTAAACCCAGTAAAATTGTGTCCCCATAATTTACCCCCTTGTGTCCGTTGCTGAGGCGGTTTTCGTGTTGTCGTCAGATGAAAGCTTTTCAAGGCAGTCATAGCCGAGGAGAATAATTTCGCCGTCAATGGAAATCAAGCTTGAAAACGAATCATTAAGGCTTATAAGCTTTTGTGAAACAAGATTTTCGTCAAAAACCTCAAGGCTTGAGCCTGAAAGAAGCAATATTTCGTCGCCCGAATATATGAATTTTTCTCCGCCGTTTTGCGGAACGGTTACGGCGGCAGGGCTTAGTCCATCGCCCAAAAGCACGGCATTTTTACCGTTTGTAAGCGTATCCGAAAAAAGGAAAACCGCCGAATTCTTACCAACGGCATAGTCGGCAAGCTTTTGCGAAAAATCATATTCGCCTGAAATTTCGCCCGTAAGCTCGTTTAAAAGCACGGCACGGTCGTCAAAAACCGCAAGAAGCCCTTGCTTGATTATATAAAGCCCGTATGGGATTGCGCCTTTGACTTCCGCCGTCCATTCCGGACCTGTGGAATTTGTGAAGTTCAGGCAGCTTATTTTGCTTATAAATTCGCCCGATTCCGTCGTGATGTCGGCGGCAAAGGCTTTGGAAGCGTCACTGTTAAACGTCGCCGCCATCAGACTATTATAGGACTTCCATGTGTAAAAGGGAAGTCCGTCCTGTGTGAAAACCGTCAAAATTCCCGCATAATTTGCTGATGAGGTTATGACCGCAACAGTATTATTTATGCCGATTGTTCCGAATATTATGTTTTCGTC
>CAZYRV010000004.1:21203-28693 GCA_964649485.1 uncultured Oscillospiraceae bacterium
TTGTTTTTTCATAAATTTGCTTGTTTTTCGAATATGTAGAAAAGGTTTTGCCGCCTTTGTCATAAAGCATTATCCTGTTGTCAAAGGTTTTTTGCTTTGGATTTGAATATTTATGCTGAAAGCTTTCGATATATGCGCCGTCGGCGGAATAGGTGTATAAATATGTGTCCGTCAAAAGTGAAATCACGTCGTCGGCGCTTTCAAAGCCATAGCTTGCGCTTCCCGGAAGCTGTACGGGAAAGCCTCCTTCTTCGCTGCTTCCGATTTTTCCCGCAATGCCCTTAAGCGGCTGAAACACCGAATCCTTAAACAAGTATAGCATAAAAACAATAAAAATTACAATAAGCAAAACAAGAAATGTTCTCATTTTCTTTATTTTTTGTTGCTGTTTACGGAATTTATTGATATTATCGCTGTTTTTCTGCATAAAATCACCGCTTTTTCAATAGTTTACTTTGTTTAAATAAAGCCCTTGCGGGGGCAGCGTTTTTCCTGTTTTTGTCCTGTCGCCGTGCGAAAACGCACTTATAATATCGTCGTCGGAAAGCTTGCCGTCGCTGTGATAAACAAGCGTTCCCGCAAGAATCCGAACCATATTGTGCAAAAAGCCGCCGCCGCTTACGCAAAACTCGACGACGTCGCCAAAACGGCTTACTCTTGCGGAGTAGATTTCTCTGACAGTTGATTTGAGGTGGGTTTTGGATTCGGCGGTGCAAAATGCCGCAAAATCGTGCCTGCCGACAAAAAGCTGTGCGGTTTTGTCCATTTTTTCCGCATCAAGCGGATATGGGTGGTGAAGCATGAGGCTTTCGCTGAAAACATCACGGATTGGCAGGGTTGAAATACGGTAAATGTATTCCTTGCTTTTCGTGTCGAACCGTGCGTGGAAATTCTCGTCCGCCTCGGCACACGAATGAACGGCAATATCAGTCGGCAAAAAAGCGTTTATGCCCTTGACAAAGCCGTCGCAGGGGATTGTGCTTTTTGTGAAAAAGTTAAAGCAATATTCCCTTGCGTGGACTCCTGCGTCCGTCCTCGAACAGCCGTTTATCGTCACGGTTTCGCCGATAAGCTCTTTGATTGCGGTTTCGATTGCTTCCTGTACGGTTATGCCGTTGCTTTGGCGCTGAAAACCGTGATAAGCCGCACCGTTATATGAAATTATTACCTTGAAATTTCTCATCATACCTTTAAATATTGATTCAGCAGAATTATTCCAGCCGCAAGCGCCGCAAAAACTAAAACCGCCAATAAATCACGAAAATGAAATTTAAGCTGCTTAAGCCGTGTCCGACCCTCGCCGCCTCGATAACAGCGGCATTCCATCGCAAGCGCAAGCTCGTTCGCCCGCTTGAACGCCGAAACGAAAAGCGGAATTAAAATCGGGATAAACGCTTTGACCCTTTTGATAAGCCCGCCGCTTTCCATGTCTGCGCCGCGGGATTTCTGCGCCATCATGATTTTGTTTGTTTCCTCGATAAGCGTGGGGATAAACCTGAGCGCAATCGTCATCATCATCGACATTTCGTGGACGGGAAACCGTATTTTTTTAAGCGGCGACATAAGCCGCTCGATTGCGTCGGTGAGGGCAATCGGCGAGGTCGTGTAGGTAAGAAGCGACATTCCCGTGATAAGCGTAAGCACCCGAATGAGGTTAAAGCCTGCGGTGTAAAGCCCCTCCTTGTATATTTTCAAAAAGCCCCAGTTTATAAGCGGGTCGCCCTCACCGCTTAGGAAAAACACATTTATCACCGTTGTGATGAGGATAAGCGGTATTATGGGGCGGATACTTTTCCAAATAAGCTTTAGTTTTATATGTGAAAGCAAATAGCACCCGAGGATAAACGCAACGCAAAGTCCAAGGCTTGCAAAGCTTTTGGCGACGAAAAGCAAAACCAGATAAACAAGGTTTAAGACAAGCTTTGCACGGCTGTCAAGCCTGTGAATTACGGATTCTCCGGGGAAATACTGTCCGATTGTAATATCCATTATCATGCTTTAATTCTACACTCTCCCAAGCTTTTCCAAGATTCTTTCTTTCGCCCTCTCGACCGTGTATATGTCGTCGCCGAGATTAATTCCCTTTTGTGCGAGAATTGCGGCAAAACGAGTAATCTGCGGCACGTCAAGCCCGATTTTTCTGATTTCGTCCTGTCTGGCGAAAACCTTGTCGGTTTCCTCAAGGCAAAAAAGCCCGCCCTTGTTCATGACAAGCACCTTTTGCGCATTTTTAACAATGTCCTCCATTGAATGCGAAACAAGCAGAATTGTGCTTTGCGTTTCCCTGTGATAGGCTTGAATCTGCTCTAAAACACGGTTTCGGGCGTGGGGGTCAAGCCCTGCGGCGGGCTCGTCAAGAATGAGAATCTGCGGCTCCATCGCAACCACTCCCGCAAGAGCAACCCTCCTCATCTGGCCGCCTGATAAATCAAACGGCGAGCGCTCGAGAAGCTCGTCCCTTATGCCCATGCTTTTTGCGGCACGGAGGACACGCTTTTTGACCTCCTCGTCTGATAAGCCCATGTTTTTCGGACCGAAGGCAATATCCTTAAACACTGTTTCCTCAAAAAGCTGATGCTCGGAATATTGGAAAACAAGCCCGACCTCAAACCTTATATCACGGAGCTTAACCTCTTTTGCGTGAATGTTCCGCCCGTTTATCAGAACCTCTCCCGACGACGGCTTTAAAAGTCCGTTCATCATCTGGATAAGGGTTGATTTTCCGCTTCCCGTATGTCCGATTACGCCGACAAAATCGCCTTTTTCAATAGAAAAGCTTACGTCCTTGACGGCGGTTTTTTCAAACGGAGTACCGACGCTGTAACGATAGCTTACGTTTTTAAACTCAATTGCTTTCATGCTTTGCCCCCTTTTCAAGCAGGGCAAAAACCGCATTTGCCGCATCTTCCTCGGAAAGCAAATCAAGCGGTATGTCAATGCCCGCTTTTCTAAGCTCATAGGCAAGCTCGGTTGATTGCGGAACGTCAAGCCCGACTGATTTAAGCAAATCAACCTTTGAAAAAACCGCCTTCGGTGTTCCGTCAAGAATGATTTTTCCGTTGTCCATGACGATTACACGCTCTGCCTGCGCCGCCTCCTCCATGTAATGAGTGATAAGCACGACGGTAATTCCAAAGTCCTCATGCAGGGTTTTAAGCGTTTTCATTATTTCCTTGCGGCCACGTGGGTCGAGCATTGCCGTCGGCTCGTCAAGCACAAGGCATTCCGGCCGCATTGCAATCACTCCCGCAACGGCTATGCGCTGTTTTTGTCCGCCCGAAAGCTGGTGGGGCGAATGGTTGCGGTATTCGTACATTTCAACGGATTTAAGCGCTTCATCAACCCTTGTCCTCATCTCTGCCGGAGGAACACCCAGATTTTCAAGCGCAAAGGCGACGTCCTCCTCAACAACTGTCGCCACAAGCTGGTTGTCGGGGTTTTGGAAAACCATTCCTACACGCTGGCGAATGTCGTAAACCCGCTCTTCATCGGCGGTGTCAATGCCGCAGACGGTAACTTTTCCCGATGTCGGCAGAAGAATAGCGTTAAAATGCTTTGCAAGGGTGGATTTTCCGCTTCCATTATGCCCTAAAATGGCGGTAAACTCACCTTTTTCAATCTGCAAATCTATGTTTTTAAGCACCGTGACAGGAGGCTTGCCCTCCTCGGGTGCGGGATAATCAAAGCAAAGTCCTTGCACATCAATAATGCTCAAAATGCACCTCTATTTAAATTCAACAACGGCGGTGTTTCCGCAGGGAAGCGGCAAGCCTGTATGAGAAACAGGAAGCCCGATTTCCTCGGCATTTACGCTTATATCAAACCGTTTTCCGACTGTCATATGCAGAAGATATGCCATAACGG
Organism: uncultured Oscillospiraceae bacterium; assembly: GCA_964649485.1. Taxonomy (GTDB): domain Bacteria; phylum Bacillota; class Clostridia; order Oscillospirales; family Ruminococcaceae; genus JAAYSD01. The sequence continues at coordinate 25,068 of CAZYRV010000004.1, forward strand.
ACGGCGAAAGCCCCGTGGTATAGCTGTTCAGCAGGATAAAAAGCGGCTTGTCCGACAAAAGCTCTGTACAAAGCTCCATGAGGCGGTGAATGCTGTCCTCAAGCTTCCACATTTCGCCGTTTGTGCCTCTGCCGTAGGACGGCGGGTCCAGAATAATTCCGTCGTATTTCGTCCCTCGGCGGATTTCACGCCCAAGAAACTTCACCGCATCGTCAACAATCCATCTTATCGGCTTGTCCGAAAGGCTTGAGAGGGCGGCGTTTTCTCTCGCCCAATCAACCATGCCCTTTACGGCGTCAACATGGCAGACCGAAGCCCCCGCCGCCGCACAGGCAAGTGTCGCCCCGCCCGTGTAGGCAAAAAGGTTAAGCACGTTTACGGGGCGGTTTGCCGCACTTATTTTTTCCGTGCAATAATCCCAGTTTACCGCCTGCTCTGGAAAAAGCCCCGTATGCTTAAAGCCTGTGGGCTTAACCTTGAAGGTTAAATTTTTATAATTAATACTCCAGCTGTCGGAAAAGCGCTTTAAAACGCTCCATTCGCCGCCGCCCTTGCTCGAACGGATATAGCGTGCGTGGGGATAAGCCCATTTTTCCGACAAATCGGGATTTTTCCATATAATCTGCGGGTCGGGGCGAATCAAAACAATCTCTCCCCAACGCTCGAGCCTTTCGCCGTCAGACGTGTCGATAAGCTCGTAATCCTTCCAGTTTTCGGATATTCTCAAAAGCCTTCACCTATTTCTCTTTTTGCGCATTCGGCGATGTTTTCCGCCCAAGTGCGTATGTCATCAGCGTTTTCGCCCTCAATCATCACTCTCAAAAGCGGCTCTGTTCCTGATTCTCGGACGAGTATTCTTGCCTTTTCGCCCAAGGCTTCGTCGGCACGGGCAATCATTTCGGTTATTTCAGGGTTTTGCTCCCATGTGCCTCGCTTGTTTTCCCGCAAACGGACATTAAGCAGAATTTGCGGATAATCGGGGATTTCCGCCGCAAGCTCGCCCAAGGTTTTTTCCGTTTTTGAAAGCATTTCAAGCACCTGAACAGCGGTAAGCTGACCGTCGCCCGTTGTTGAATAATCGAGGAAAATAATGTGTCCGGACTGTTCGCCGCCGATGTTATAGCCGTTTTTGAGCATTTCCTCTAAAACATAGCGGTCGCCGACCTTTGTGCAAACGGTTGCTATGCCGTTTTTCTTCATATAGCCGTGAAAACCGAGGTTGCTCATCACGGTGACGACGGCGGAATTTTTCGAAAGGCGGTTTTCGCTTTTCATAAAATTTGACATAATTGCAATGAGCTTGTCGCCGTCAATAACTCTGCCGTTTCCGTCAACCGCAAGGCATCTGTCCGCATCGCCGTCAAAGGCAAAGCCAAGCTCGCACTCGTTTTCAATCACGGCTTTGCGGAGATTTTCAAGATGGGTCGAGCCGCAGCCGTTGTTGATATTTGTGCCGTCGGGGGTGCTGCCGATATAGATACAGTCAGCGCCAAGCGCGCCGAAAAGCTTTTGCGCTGTTGCCGAGGCGCTTCCGTTGGCGCAGTCAACGGCGATTTTTATGTCGAACAAGCCCCTGTTTACTGTTTCCAGAAGATGCTCGACATAGTCGTTTACCGCATTTTCAGCATAATAAACCCGCCCGACATTAACACCGCTTGCAAGCTTTATTTCCCTGCTTTTGTCAAGAATAATGCTTTCGATTTCGTTTTCGGTTTCGTCGGGAAGCTTAAAGCCATCTCCCGAAAAAAGCTTGATTCCGTTGTATTCAACCGTGTTGTGCGAGGCGGAAATCATAACCCCCGCACTTGCGCCGTATTTTTTCACCAAAAAAGCCACCGCAGGAGTCGGCACAACTCCGAGAAGCGTTACATCAGCGCCTACGGAGGTTATCCCCGCAACAAGCGCCGCCTCAAGCGGGTCTGAAGAAGTTCTCGTGTCCTTGCCGATTATAATTTTTGCTTTGCCGCCAGAACCGCCCTCTGTGAGAGCCAAAACCGCCGCCCTGCCGATATTCATTGCCATTTCGCAGGAAAGCTCTGTGATTGCGACACCTCTTGCGCCGTCTGTTCCGAAAATTCTGCCCATAAGAAAAACTCCTATTCAATCGAAAATCTGCTGTCCATCTTTTTGAAGTCCCAGATGCTTATAGGCAAGGGCAGTGGCACAGCGGCCTCTCGGCGTGCGTGAAATAAAGCCAAGCTGCATGAGATAAGGCTCGCAGACGTCCTCAAGCGTGACCGCCTCCTCGCCGATTGCCGAGGCGAGGGTTTCAAGTCCCACAGGCCCGCCGCCATATCCCTTTATTATCATGCCGAGCATTCTTTTGTCAAGTCCGTCAAGCCCGAGCTTGTCGATTTCAAGCCTGTCAAGCGCAATGTCGGCAAGCTCTTTCGTGATTTTTCCGTCGCCCATAACCTCCGCAAAATCCCGAACCCGCTTAAGCAGGCGGTTTGCGATTCGTGGTGTTCCTCTGGAGCGTTTTGCAAGCTCGAGTGCGCCGTCACGCTTGCACGGTATCGTCAGAATAACCGACGAGCGCATGATTATATCGGAAAGCTGGTCTTGATTATAAAGCTCCAGCCGCAGAACCACGCCGAATCTGTCACGAAGCGGTGAGGTAAGCTGACCCGCACGAGTCGTCGCCCCGATAAGCGTAAACCGAGGTAAATCAAGCCGAATCGAGCGTGCCGACGGCCCTTTTCCGATTATAATATCAAGCGCATAATCCTCAAGCGCCGGATATAAAACCTCCTCAACCTGCCGTGAAAGGCGGTGGATTTCGTCAATAAAAAGCACGTCGCCCGGCTGTAAGCTTGTAAGCAAAGCCGCAAGATCGCCCGGCTTTTCAATTGCCGGCCCTGAGGTTATTCTTATATTTACGCCCATTTCGTTGGCGATTATTCCCGCAAGAGTTGTTTTTCCCAAGCCGGGAGGCCCGTAAAGAAGCACATGGTCAAGGCTTTCGCCCCTTGCTTTTGCGGCTTCTATAAAAATTGTAAGATTTTCCTTTACCTTGTCCTGCCCGATATATTCGTTTAGAGTTTTCGGACGGAGGCTGAATTCAACGTCGGTGTCGGCGGCGGAAAAAACAGGCTCGACAAGCCTTGAATCGTCGTTATCCTCCAGTTTGCCGCCCATTGTTTCAAGCAAGCCTATCCCTCCTTTTAAAGTGATGCAAGCGCTTTAAGCCCGTGCTTTATCATGTCCTCAACGCTTGTTTCCGGCGGAAGTGAAGCGATTGCCCTTGATGCTTCGCTTGCCGTAAAGCCGAGGACGACAAGGGCTGAAATCGCCTCGGAAGCGTTGTTTCCGACGGCGGAGGCGGGCAAAGCAGAGCCGCCTGACGTATCCGCCTTTGCCTCTCTTGCTATTTTATCCTTTAATTCAAGCACAATTCGCTGTGCGATTTTATTTCCAATCCCCGGCGAACGTGTAAGCGCCTTGCTGTCGCCGCTTGCGACAAGCATTGCAAACCGCTCGGGAGTGTTGTCGGAAAGAATGGAAAGCGCCGCCTTTGCGCCTACGCCCGTGACGGTGGTAAGCATTTTAAAGCAGCTTAATTCCTCATTGTCGGCAAAGCCGAAAAGCTCTACTGCGTCCTGACGGACTGACATAACCGTGAAAAC
>CAZYRV010000004.1:28703-53134 GCA_964649485.1 uncultured Oscillospiraceae bacterium
TGTGCGGCAGGCATAGCCGACGCCGCCGCATTCTATTACCATAAGGGCAGGTTCTGTGTGGACAAGCCGCCCCGATAAGCTGTAAATCATATTCACCTCATAAATGCGGAAATTGCCGAATTATGGCTGTGCGCATGGGTTATTGCGACGGCAAGCGCATCTGCCGTGTCGTCGGGCTTTGGTATGGCGGCAAGCGAAAGTATGCTTTTCGTCATTTCCTGAACCTGCCTTTTTTCAGCGTTGCCATAGCCGACAACCGCCTGTTTTATCTGAAGCGGGGTGTATTCCGCAATTTCAATTCCTCTTTGTGCGGCGGCAAGCATAACAATTCCTCTTGCCTGCGCAACGTCGATTGCGGTTTTTTGGTTGTTCTGGAAATAAAGCCGTTCGATTGCAAGAAATTCGGGCTTAAAGCGGTCGAGTACAGTCGTCAAATCGTTGAATATTTCGAGAAGCCTTTTTTCAAACGGCGTATCTGCGGAAGTGGTTATCGCTCCGTAATCAACGACGCCGAATTTATGGCGGGCATAATCCAAAACCCCAAAGCCGACAATGGCATACCCGGGGTCAATTCCGATTATTCTCAAGCCGCCACCCCCGTTTTGATTATTCCTTGATATTATATCACACTTTTTATGGAATGGCAACATTTACGTTTAAAAAAGAACGTTTATTTAATGCCTGCAGTCTTTCAACACAAACAAAGCGCCGAAAATGTGAATTTCAGCGCTTGTATTCGTTTTGCTTTGCGGAGGCTTTAACCGCCGAAAAATTGTGTCCAGTCATGCGAGCTTCCCTTGTAATAGCCGACACCGATATACTTGAAATCAGCGTTCATGATGTTTGCCCGGTGTCCCTCGGAATTCATCCAGCCCTCTACGACACTTTCGGGCGTGGGATAGCCATAGGCGATATTTTCGCCCATAGTCCGAAACGAGCCGCCCGCCTCGGTTATGGCGGTAAACGGCGACGAGCCGTTCGGGCGGGTATGAGAAAAGTTTTCATCAATCTCAACCGCACGCACAAGCGCCGCACTTGTAAGGATTTCGTCTTTTACAAGCGGTTCAAGCCCGCCGTTTTCTCTCTCGATGTTTACAAGGCGGATTACCTCGTCGGCAAAGTCAGAATCCGAAACGACAACCTCCTTTGCTGTGGTCGCCGCAGGTGTTGTGACAGGTTTTTGCGTTGCCTTTGTTGTTGCTTTGGTAACAGCCTTTGTTGTTGCTTTGGTAACAGCCTTTGTTGTTGCTTGTGTTTCGGGCGCTTTGGTTTCGGGCTTGGTGACAGGCGCTTGCGTTTGCGGTGCGGGTGTAACTGCCGCCGAAACGGTTGCTTCTGCCGCTTTTGGGGTTTCGCCCTCTGTCGCCGAAATGCCGCTTGAACCCACGGTTCCGGATTGGCTTTCGGTTTTGCTTTGTGATGTTGAATCGCTTGTTTTGTCGGTTTCGGCGGCATTTTCCGTAACGGAAACGCCTGCCGTTGTGGTTGTTATGTCAGAGCCGCTTTGACTTTCTGTTGTTGTGCCGCAAGATGTAAAAATCAAAGCCGCCGCAATGATGGCTATGTACTTTTTCACTTGATCACCTTCCTTTGGAAAATAAGAGGTTAAAGGTTTGAAAACTATGTTTTATAAATAATAGCATAAAATACAAGCAATTGTCAAGTGAAAAATAGTAGTAATTACTATGAGCAATTAAGGAATAGATAGTTTATATAGCAATTAGTGTTAATTAATGCTAGAGGACAAAGCTTCCCCCACGGTTTTCCTTGCGCCATTCGATAAATTCTTCGTACGTTCCCATGCGGTCGTTTGCCCCGTCGGCAGTTATCTCAATTATCCTGTTTGCGACAGTCTGAACGATTTCGTGGTCGTGCGAGGAGAAAAGAACGTTCCCCTTAAAGTCGGAAAGACCATTGTTGACGGCGGTTATGCTTTCGAGGTCGAGATGGTTTGTCGGGTGGTCAAGAATAAGCACGTTCGAGCCGAAAAGCATCATTCTTGAGAACATACAGCGCACCTTTTCCCCTCCCGAAAGCACCTTTACAGGCTTGAACACGTCGTCGCCCGAGAAAAGCATTCTTCCGAGAAAGCCTCTGAGATAGGTTTCGGTTTCGTCCTTGGAATATTGCCGCATCCAATCTATGATTGAAAGCTCGCTTTCGAAATATTTGGTGTTGTCCGTCGGGAAATAGCTTATTGACGTTGTGCCGCCCCACTTAACGCTTCCGGAATCAGGCTCAAGCTCGCCCATCAAAAGCTTGAAAAGGGTTGTTATTGCGTGCTCGTTTTCGCCGACAAAGGCGATTTTGTCGCCCCTGTTTACGGTAAAGCTTACGTTGTTCAGCATTTTCACGCCGTCAACCGTCTTTGTAAGCCCGTCAACAAATAAAATATCCTTGCCGACTTCCCTGTCCATTTCAAAGCCGATATACGGATATTTCCGCTTTGAGGCGGGCATTTCCTCAAGCGAAATCTTGTCGAGAAGCTTTTTGCGTGAGGTCGCCTGACGGGATTTGCTCTTATTTGCCGAAAAGCGCTGGATAAAGCTTTGAAGCTCTTTAATCTTATCCTCGGCTTTTTTGTTTTGCTGTTTAATCATGCGCTGGATAAGCTGACTTGACTCGTACCAAAATTCATAGTTTCCGACGTACATTTTGATTTTGCCATAGTCGATGTCAACCGTGTGAGTACAAACGTTATTCAAAAAGTGGCGGTCGTGGGACACGACAATAACCGTGCCGAAATATTCGGCAAGAAAATCCTCAAGCCAGCGGATTGCGTCGATGTCGAGATGGTTTGTCGGCTCGTCCATGAGGATAATGTCGGGGTTTCCGAAAAGCGCCTGCGCAAGCAGAACCTTGACCTTTTCGTTTCCGCTTAGGGTGTGCATTTCCCTGTAAAGCAAGTCCTCAGACAAGCCCAGGCCCTGAATAAGCTTTGAAGCCTCGCTTTCCGCCTCCCAGCCGTTAAGCTCGGCAAATTCCGCCTCTAAATCAGAGGCACGGTGCCCGTCCTCCTCGGAAAAGTCCTCCTTTGCGTAAAGCTCGTCCTTTTCCTTCATGATTTCGTGAAGGCGGGGGTTGCCCATAATAACCGTGTCCTGAACGGTATAGGAATTATACGCCTCGTGGTCCTGCTTTAACACGGACATACGCAGGTTTTCGGGCATGGAAACATTGCCCGTCGTCGGCTCAAGCTCGCCGCAGAGGATATTTAAAAAGGTGGATTTTCCCGCACCGTTTGCGCCGATTACGCCATAGCAGTTGCCGGCATTGAAAATCAAATCGACGTCCTTAAAAAGCGTAGAGCCGCCAAAGCTCAGGGAAAGGTTTGAAACAGTAATCATTTTATCTCCTTTGTTCTGCCTGTATTATTTTCTCTTTAAAAATGTATTAACCGCTTGAATGCAGGTTTTGAAATTGATCAGAAGTATGACCAGAAAAAGCGACGGCGCAAGCCATGCGTTTACGCTCCAGTCAAACATACTTGAAAGTGACATTATAAATATTATTGCCATGTTTAATATTATTTTAGGAACACGAAGATTCATGTAAATAATTTTTCTTGTGTCGATTGCTCTTGCGATAAAAACAATAAGGAAATTGATGATAGAAGCAACCGTTACGCCGTGGACGCCCCAGCTTGGAATCAGGATTATATTTAAAAGTATGTTCAAGACCGAGCCGAAAAATGCCGTGAGAAACGAATGCCCCGATTTTTTGTCCGCCATATAAACCGAGTTTAAAAAGTTTCCAAAGCAGGAAAAAACGATGCCGATTATCAAAAATGGAAGGTATGGGTGAGTTCCGGAATAGTCGCTTCCTAAAAAGTCGATTACGGGTCTGTTTACCATGATAAGCCCCGCCGCCGCAACGTAAACAACGGATTGATAAATATTAAACACGTTTGAGTAAAAGTTTGCGATTGTGCGTGAGTTTTTTTCCGTCACCGCCGACATTTGCCATGCTTGCGTGACGATTGACGTCGCCATCGAAACAAGCCCGCTTATGCGAGAAGCGGCGTTAAATAAGCCCGAATCCCTGTCGCCCCGAAGCATTGTGAGGAAATAGCTGTTTGAGGCTGTCGCCGCCCACCATGCCGCCGCCGCCGGCATAAGCGGCAATGAATAGCGCACCATGCCCCGCCTCATTTGCTTGTCTATGCCGAAAAAGCGGACCTGCTTGTAAAGCCCCGCCATATAGCCGAGGAAAATAACCGAAATAATATCCGCAAGCAGAACCGAAAGCACATAGCCGAGCGCCCCCATTTTAAAGCCGCCCATCATGATTACGCTTATTGTCGAGAGGGTAAATGTCGCCAGAATGCCGTCGATTGCGTAGAGCTTAACAAGCCCGATTGAGCGCACATAAAGCGAGCAGATGCTTCTGATTGAGCTTGTAAGCACGAATAGCACGACAAGCAAGCCGTCGCCCTTAGAGCCTTGCAGAAAATTTATGAAAAAAGCGTCCAGAAGCGGAATAAACGGCAAAAGCACAAGCACGCCCGTGAGAGCGACCGAAATGCCGATGGAAAGCACCTGCCTGCCGTCGTTCCCCCGCTCTAGGGCATAGCGGATTACGCCGTCAACGATTGAAATTGTGAAGATTACGACGAGGAGGTTTGCGGTGTTTGTGATGTTCGTCGCACTGTTCATTGATTCGGGCGGAAACCAGCCCAGCTTTGCGTAAAGCAGTGTCAGCACAAAGCTTAATATTTTCGAGCTGAACTGACCGATTGCAAGAATTATGGTGTTGGAGGCAAGCTTTTGATATTTGTTCATCTTACCTCCTTAAAAATTTAACAAAAAGCTTTATTTTTGCTTGAATATATGCTATACTTATATTATAAATTACGTTTTGGACGGCACAGAGCCGATTTTTGACGAAAGGAATGTTTTATGAAAGCTTTAGGAAAGTTTGTTTTGTTTCTTTTGGCGATTGCGGGGACAGGAGTTGTCGCAAAATACGTAACGGAAATTATCCTCAATAACAAGAAAAGCTATTTCGACATAGGCGAATAAACACGGCGGCTTTGGTTTTATTGTATCGGCAAAGGATTATGTGTATTCCGCATAAAGCCCGCAATTTGCGGGTTTTATCTTTTATCCTTAAAAAACTCCGTGAGAAGCGCCGCGCATTCGTCGGCAAGAATCCTGCTTCTGACAAGCGGCTTGTGGTTGAACGGAAGCTCGAACAGGTTTACGACCGACGTGCAAGCCCCGCCCTTATCGTCAAACGCACCGTAAACAAGGCGGCGAATCCGAGAATTTATAATCGCCCCCGCACACATCGGACAAGGCTCAAGCGTGACGTAAAGCGTACAGCCCGAAAGCCGCCAGCTTTTTTTTGCCCTTGCCGCCGCCTCGATTGCGATTATTTCGGCGTGTCCCGTCGGCGAGCCTTGCTTTTCCCGCACGTTATAGCCCTCGCCGATTATTTCGCCGTTTTCGTCAACGACAAGCGCACCGATCGGGCAGTCGCCGTTTTCGGCGGCTTTTTTCGCAAGCGCAATTGCTTTATACATAAATTCCTCGTCGGCAAGCATGGCAAATTCCTTTTTCACAAAGTAACGAACATTTTTAGTTATTTTTTATTATCAGTCATACCCTATTATTATACAACAGCTCGGCAGAATTTGCAACTAAATTTTTCTTGCGGCAAAGCCTTAAAATTTGTTGATTATTTCATAATTTTGTGATAAAATCATCATATACGGCAAAATGACTATGGCATCACCGCGCAAAGACCGGAAATTTCCTTGACGGCGAAGCCCGATATCCTGAATTTTGATAAATCAAGGAGTTTATATGAAAAAAATATTATCCCTGCTTATTTGCGCCCTCGTTGTGCTGAACATTACGGCTTGCGATAAGACGGAAAGCCTTCAAAGCGAAATAACCACGGCGAAAACCGCCTCCGCTTCGGAAACGGAATTGACAAAGCAGACAGCCCCCGAAAAGGCTGACAGCACAGGGAAAAGCGCTGATGAAATCGTCCAAGGGCTGAGCCTTGAGGAAAAGGCGGCGCAGATGACGATGATTACTGTTTACAGCCAAGATGCGTATCAAATGGAGAAGTATGGCTTCGGAAGCGTGCTTTCGTCTATGAGCGAAACCACAACCGCAGAGCAATGGCGGCAGATTGTCGCCGGCTTTCAGGAGCAAGCCTTAAACTCAAGCGGCGGGATTCCTTTCGTTTACGGACAGGACGATGTCCACGGGGTAAACTATTGCTTTGGGGCGGTGATTTTCCCTCATAATATCGGAATCGGCGCGGCAAACGACCCCGAGCTTACTTATCAAATGGGGCTTGCTGTCGCGGACGAGGCAAAGCTTTGCAATATGCTTTGGAACTATTCGCCCTGCGTTGCACAGGCGGTTGACCCAAGATGGGGAAGAACCTACGAAAGCTATTCAAGTGAGCTTGATATAATCAAAAGCCTTTCTGTTTCTTATGTAAAGGGGCTTAATGACGGCGGCATTCTTGCCACCGCAAAGCACTTTTTCGGCGACGGCAACGCAGTTTACGGAACGGGTGAGGATTCTGACGTTGACAGGATAATCGACAGGGGCGATGCGGCGCTTTCCGACGAGGAAATAAATGGGCTTTTAAGCGTTTATCAGGAGCTTGTTGATGCGGGAGTCGGCTCTGTCATGGTTAATCACGGCTCTGTAAACGGTGTTAAAATGCACGAAAACGGCAAATACATAAGCTATCTGAAGAATGAAATGGGCTTTGACGGCTTTGTATGCTGTGACTGGAACTCAATCGATAATATAAGCGGCTCAAGCCGAAAGGAAAAGGTTATCAAGTCGGTGAACGCAGGCGTTGATATGCTTATGCAGGTTGATTCGGCAAAGGAGTGCATGGGCTATATCGTTGACGGCGTAAACGAGGGGAGCATTCCCGCAGAGCGTGTTGACGATGCGGCAAAACGCATTATTCAGGCGAAAATAAACCTTGGGCTTTTTGACGACCCCATGCTTGAAAATCTCGAAACAAAACAAAGCGAAACAGGCTCGGCGGAATATCGGACGCTTGCGGAAAGGCTTGTCGAAAAAAGCCTTGTGCTTGCGAAAAATGATAATAATATCCTTCCGCTTAAAAGCGGAACAAAGGTTTATGTGACAGGCAGGGCGGCGGATAATATCAGGGCGCAGTGCGGCGGCTGGACTCTTTCTTGGCGGGGCTCTGACAATGTTTCGGGCGGAACGACAATTTTAAGCGGGCTTAAAGAAGTCGGCGCAGAGCAAGGGATAGAGATTATCACAGACAAGGCTCGTGCCGATGAGGCAGATGTCGTGCTTTTATGCATAGGCGAGCAGGCATATGCCGAGTGGGAGGGCGACACAGAGGATTTAAGCATAACAGGCAGGCTTGCCCTTGGCGGAAACCTTGATTATATAAACGAGGCAAAGGCGCTTGGCAAGCCGACAGTCGCCTGCATTGTCGCAGGCAGACAGGTCATTGTCAAGGAATATGCGGATTCGTGGGATTCGGTTGTGATGTGTTATCTTCCCGGCACGGAGGGCAGAGGCATAGCAAACGTGCTTATGGGAAAGGCGAATTTCAGCGGAAAGCTTCCTATGCCGTGGTATGGCGATATTTCTGAAATCGGCACGGACGAGGCTTGGCTTGATGTCGGATTCGGGCTTTCGTATTCCGAATAATCCGGTAAACAGCATAACAGCGGACAGCTAAGGAGATAAAATGGCGGGAAAAACAAAAAAGAAAAAGGGCAGGGGGATCGAAGCGGCAATCTTGCTTCTGGCGGTTGCGGCAATTGTCCTGCTTGTGCTTATTTTTACTTGGAAAACAGGCGATAAAGAGCCTGAAATAACGCTTCCGTCCGTCACGACGGCAAGCGGGCAAACCACAGAAACAACAGCCGCTTTGACAAGCGCCGAAGAGCCTGTTTCGACAGACGAAAGCGTTTCCGAAAGCGAAACGACGGTTGAATCAACAACAAGCGTTGCAGAGCCGCCCGAGTCGGCGGCATTCGCAATGCCGGAGCTTGCCTCCGACGACCTTTTCGGCTTTTATTACGAGCAGGCGAGGCTTGCGATGGCGGGAATGACGACAGAGGAAAAGGTCGCCCAGCTCTTTTTCGTGCGCTGTGAGGACGATAAGGCGCTTGAGCTTGTTGAGAATTATACACCTGCGGGGCTTGTTATGTTCGCCGATAATTTTGACGGCAAAACCTCAACCGAGGTGAAAAAAACGCTTCACAGCTATCAGCGGGCAAGCAGGATTGCGCTTCTTATGGGGATAGATGAGGAGGGCGGAAGTGTCGTCAGGCTAAGCAAGTTTCCTCAATTCAGGGACCAGCCCTTCCCGTCGCCTGCGGAGCTTTACGAAAGCGGCGGGCTTATCGCCGTTGAGGACGACGCAAGGGAAAAGGCGGCGCTTCTCACAAGCCATGGGCTGAATATGAACTTTGCGCCTGTTTGTGACGTTTCGACCAATCCCGACGACTATATTTATGACAGGACGGTTGGAAAATCCGCCGATATTGTCGCTGAATTTGTGCGGACGGTTGTCCGGACCTCACGCAAAAACGGGCTTGCCTCCGTGCTTAAGCATTTCCCGGGATATGGAGATAATTCCGACACGCACAAGGGGGTTGCTTATGACGAGAGAAGCATGGAAAGCTTTCGAGAAAGCGACTTTCTGCCGTTTAAGGCGGGCATAGAGGCGGGCGCAGAGGGCGTGATGGTTTCGCACAATGTTGTTTCCGCAATGGATTCAAGTCTGCCCGCATCAATTTCCCCCGCCGTCCATAACGTGCTTGTCGGCGAGCTTGGCTTCAGCGGGCTTATCCTCACCGACGACCTCACCATGGAGGGGATAAAGCAGTTTGAAACGGACTATAATGCGGCGGTAATGGCGGTTCTGGCGGGGAATGACCTGCTTTTGACGTCGGACTTTGACACGCAGTATAATGCGGTTTTGAATGCGGTTGAAAGCGGTGTTATACCTATTGAAAGGGTTGAATATTCCGTGACGAAAATTCTTGCGTACAAGCTTTATGTCGGAATTTTGTATTAATCTGTAAATGACAAAGCTCCCCTTGCACAAGCAGGGGGAGCATTATTATATGAATTAACGGCAAACAAGCCTAATCCTTTTATCATCTTTATTTTTTTCTTGCAAAAGCGCCCACTCCGTCAGCCGCATCGGGTCTGTGCGCCGAAACATAATCCTTAAGCTCGTCGCCGCTCATGGGCTCGGCAATCAAATAGCCCTGAAGCTCGTCAACCTTGAAGCCGTCAAGCAGTGAAAGCTCGCTTTCAAGCTCTATTCCCTTGACGCAGACGCTTATATTTTTACTGTGGGAAAGGTAAATTATAGAGTTCGCTAGTGTTTTGCTGAAAAGGTCGTCGTCGTGGATAAAAAGCTCTTTTTCAAGCTTTACAATGTCGATATAAGAGCTTCTGAGGCTTCCTAAGGTGAGATATTCTTTTGCGAAGCTGTCGGCGGCAATGCGTACGCCAAGCCGTTTAAGCCTGTGGAGGACGGCGTTCGAGTCGTTTATCGTGTGAAGCTGTGATTTTTCGGGGATTTCGAGAATAAGCGATTTCGGCGGGAGCTTATGCGTTTCGAGCGCAGCTTTAACCGTGTTTACAATCGAGCGCCCCTGTAATTCCTGCGTTGTAAGGTTTACGCTTACGGCAAAGTCGGGAAAGCCCGCCGCCTGCATTTCCGCACAATAGGCGCAGGCATTGTCAACAACCCATGCGTCGATTACGTGGTCGATTCCCAGATATTCGGCGATTGCCATGAAATGTCCGGGCATGACACAGCCAAGCTCGTCGTCTGTCCAGCGTATGAAAAGCTCTGCGCTTGAAATTAGTCCATTGTTTCGTGAAATAACAGGCTGAAAGGCAAGGGAAAATTTGCTGAAATCGCCTAAAACGGCGTTTCTAAGCTGTTCTTCAATCCGGTGGTTTGTGTATTGCTGCTGGCGAAGCCCACGTGCATAAAAGGCATAGCTGTTCTGGCTGAACTCCTTTGCACGGTACATGGCAAGCACCGCCGCCTTCGAAACCTCCGACGGATCTGTGCCGTTGTCGGGGTAGAGGGAAATGCCTGTTGCGGTCTGGATAAAGTGTTGGTTTTCGCCGAGATACCACGGCTTTTTATACTTGTATATAAGCGCCTCGGCAAGCTCTTTTGCCCTTGACGAGTCGGCGTTTTCGAGGATAATTATAAACAAATCCGAGCTGTAACGGTATACGCTTTTGCCTTCAATCGGCATTGCGTCCAAATATTGAGCAATGCTTTTGATAAGCAGGTCGCAATAGCTATGCCCGTAAAATTCGGCAATTTGCTTTAAATTTATTATTTCAAAGGCAAGGATTGCGCCCTCGCCCTCTTTTACAACCGCCGAAAGCTTTTTTTCATAGCTTGCACGGTTTGGAATTTTCGTTATGTTATCGATATAGGCAAGGGTTTTGAGTGCGTTTTGAGAATTTTCAAGCATACGCTCGACACCAAGCCTCATAAGTATTGTTGAAAAAATCTGAGTAAGGGTTTTGAAAAGCTTTTTTTCACGGCGGTTCCATTCACGCTCTGCAAGGCAGGCATAAAGCATGATTCCGCCGGATTCGCTTTGCTCCATAAGTTGTGCTGCGGCAAACGACTTGATTTCGCTTGAAAACTCCTCATCGCCTTTTTCGGAAAAGCAGATTCCGTCTTCCTCAAGCCGTTTTTCTATATGGGGGAAATCGCTTAGGCAAAGGCTTTTCGGAAGTATACCGTTTCCGCCCCAGTCTAAAACAGGCTGAAGCTTGTCGCCCATTTCACGGTAGAGCCTTATTCTGTCAAGCTTGAAATATTCTCCTGCAAGCTCTAAAAGCTTGTTTATCGCCTGTGTTGTTTCCTCGCTTTCGAGAATAATCGAGTAAACATTTGTGAGGAAAATCTGCTCTTCAATGCTTCGGCTTAAAAGCTTGTTTGCATTTTTTGCATTGTCGCTTTCCCTGAGTATCATCACAAAAGCGTTTGCAAGCTTTGAAACCGTTTGTGCAAGCGTTTCGAGGACGGGGGTATTTTCGACGACGAGAACGGGGTTTTCAGAGGCAATTATCCATGTCGCCGCATCGTCGTGGTCAACTCGTATGCTTTTTTTCGTGTGATATTCAAAATCGTCAAGCTGTTTTCGCTTGTCCTGCCCCTTCGGCATGGCAATAAGCTCGCCTTGGGCATCGTAAATCGCAGAATAAAGCCCTTTTATCTGTGAAAACGGCTTTTGAATCTGCGTGAGATATTTTGTTTCTAAAATGTCGGAAAGCCTTGTTTTGTCACGGATTATTCCGTCAATCCGCATAAGACTGCGCTTTTTAAATTCCCGTAAAACAGGGTCGTCGCCGCTTGCCTCAAGATATTGCGAAACGTCCATAATCATGCCGTTTATCGCCGCAAGTCGTCCGTCATTGCGCTCGATTTCGCCCTCAAGGTGAACCCAGCTGTAATCGCCGCCGCCTTGTTTCATTCTGAAATGAAGCGAGATACATTCGTCGTCGGACTGTGACAAGTCCGAAAGCTCTTCCATAACAGCGGGCAAATCCTCGGGATTTACAAGTGCGGCAAGCGTTTTCGGGGTGTTTTCGGGGATAATCGAGGAATTTCCCGACAGAATTTCTAAGGGATAATCTAAAGCGTATAAAATCCGCACGAAAAGACAGCGGCTTGCTTTTGCGGCACGTTCGACAGGGTTCAAATAATCACCACCATATATTGTTAAGCTTTTGCAGAGCGGCTTTAGGCAAAGCCATTCTACCCGCATTATATCTTATATAATATTACCATAAAATCAGATTCATTTCAATAGCATTTTATAAGTTTTCTCTAAAAATTCACACAAAATTAACAATCTTCTCGCAAAGCTATGGATATGCGAAAGCAGACTTGTATTATTCGCAGTTTTATGAAAAAGTGTTCGCCGGCTTTCTCCGCAAACGGATACCCCCGCTTTTACGGGGGCGATTATGTTTAGCTTTCGCACTAAATTAACGGTGCAAGCAGGCGCAGAAAGGCACGATAAAGCTTTGTAAGCGGGGAAATGTTTATACAGTCGGCATAGGTTATTTCCGTGCATTTGGAAAGAGTTTCCTCAAAATCCTGCTTTAAATCGATAAGCGAGTGCGTTCCGTGCATAAGCACGGCGCATTCAAAATGCAGGAAAAGGCTTCTGTAATCGAGGTTTATTGTGCCGACGACGCCGATTTTGTCGTCGCTTATCATCGTTTTGCTGTGGATAAAGCCGGGGCTGTACTCGTAAATTTTTACGCCGCGCTTGATAAGCTCTTTATAATAAGCCTTTGTCGTCTGATGGACGAATTTTTTGTCGGGTACAAACGGCGTGATTATCCTCACGTCAACGCCGTTTCGAGCCGCAAGCACAAGTGCGTTCAGGGTTTCGTTGTCGAGGACGAGATATGGGGTTGTAATATAAAGGTAATCGGACGACTTTGAAATAACGTTTAAATAGGTGTATCTTCCGACCTCCTCATTGTCAAGCGGGCTGTCGGTAAACGGTGCGACAAAGCCGTCGTCGGGCATTTTAACCGTCGGGCGGAATTTATAATAATCCGGCTCGTCCTTGCCGTAAACAAAGTCCCACATTGTCAAAAACATGACGGTAAAGCTCCATACAGCCTCGCCCTCAAGCATTATGGTCTTTCCAGTGACCAAAGCGAAGCCGCCTGTTTATATACTCGTCGGCAAGGTTGATTCCGCCTGTAAAGGCGATGTTCCCGTCGATAATCAGTATTTTCCTGTGGTCACGGTTGTTCATTTTGATTGAGAAAATCGGGCTGAATTTATTGAATATTCTGCATTTTATCCCCATTTGCTCAAGCTGGACATTATAATTTGGCGGAAGTGTCGCCATACAGCCGAAATCATCGTAAATCACCCGTATATCTACGCCCTGCGCCGCCTTTTTCTTGAGTATTTCAAGTATGCTTCCCCACATGACGCCTTCGCCGATTATGAAATATTCGAGAAAAATAAATTTTTCCGCCTTTTCAAGCTTTTCCAAAAGGACGGCAAGTTTTTTTTCGCCGCTTTCGAGATAGGTCGTCTGCGTGCCCATATAAACAGGCGCACCCGAACAGCGGTACAGGCATTTATATTGTCCCGCCGAGGTTGGGCTTTCGTCGTAAATTTTCTTGATTAGGTTATCGTTCTGGACGAGAAGCTGTCTTTCTTTTTCGTGATAGGCATCAAGCTTTTTCTTTATGCGCTTATCGCCCATTGCCCCGCCGAAAAACAGGTAAAACAAGCCGCCGAAAAGCGGAAAAACCAAAATCGGCAAAATCCACGCAAGCTTATAGCTTGGGTTTTTGTTGCCTGCGGCAATCACAAGCGAAACGGCAAAGCTTAGTGCAAGGAAGATAAAATATGTGTTGGTATAGCTGTTTCCTATGTTCCAGATAAGCGATATGAAATAGCCAAGCTGAACCGCAAGCAGAATAATGACTATTGTAAAGCGGTTGAAAATCCGTCTGATCAGCTTTGTCAGCTTATGCATCAATCTGTCCTTTCTCCCTTTGCGACAATGGAATCAAAACCTCAATTCCGAACCGTCCGTCCTTTAAAAAAGCGGAAATGCTTCCGCCCATTTTTATTGTAAGCTGTTTTGCAATCGAAAGTCCAAGCCCTGTGCTTTTTTTAGTGCGTGAACGGTCTGTTGTGTAAAATCTTTCGAAAATAAGCTCTGTGTCGGTGTCTGAAATTTCGTCCGTTGCGTTTTCGAGGACAAGCCTTGCAAAGCGCCCGTCGCCGCAAAGCTCGGCGAGGAGGGTTTCTTTGCCATGCACGAGAGCGTTTATTACGATGTTTTCAACGACACGCTCTAGGGCGTCGCTGTCGCCGTCAACGAAAAGCGGCGCTTTCTGTGCATTTACGCTTACTTCCATGCCTTTTTCTGAAAAGTTATCGTAAAACATTGAAAGCTTTTCAAGCACAATATTTGTAAAATTAACCCGTGAAACAGAAAGCGTAAATTCGCCCGCCTCAATCCTTGCATACTCAAAAAGCTGGTCAATAAGCCGTCTGACGCTTTCCATTCTGTTTTTTACGGCTAGGATATATTCTCTGCGCTTTTCCTCCGGCAGGCTTTCGCTTTCAAGCATTTTTATATAGCCCGCAATCGACGTAAGCGGCGTCCTCAAATCGTGAGAAACGCTTGTTATTGTCTGCTTGAACGTGCCGCTTGTGTGCCTTATTTCCGATTTATATTTTTTGTGTCTGCGTATAAGTGTGTTTATATCACGCACAAGCATTTTTATTTGCTTTGCCGAAATCTGAGTTGTGATTTCAAGGTTGGTATCAAGGCTTTCAATAAACCGAAGCTGGTCGGAGAGGCTTTTAATCTGGCTTTTATAAAATAAAAGCCTTGCGGCAAGAAAGATTACTATTATGCCTAAAATAAAAGCGATTAGCGTTTCGTTCACTTGCTCTCCTTCTAAGCGCTTGGCGCTTAACCTGTTAGTTGTTAAAAAATGGTTATTAGTAATTGGTTTGCGTTTGAAGATTTGTCTAAAAAGCTTAATGAATCTTTGCGTTGGTATCAGCGAGCTTGTGCTGTTTTCACTGTCGAGTATAGCACATTAAGCCGATAAAATCAAGGGCTGGGCGGGTTGTTTAAAAATCTCTTTTGTTGAAAACGACATATCCGAGCCGATAAAACACAGTGATATAAGCCACGCAGACAAGCACGTCCGAAAAAATCAAAAGCGGGTCGAATATTACCGTGCGGATAAAAAGCTCTTGCGGGCGGATTGTAATCCAGAAGCTTGCAATTTGAGAAAAATTTTTGGAATAGCCCGCAAGCAAGTCAAGCGCAGTATGAAATATCAGAAATATGCCGCTTGAAATTGCCGCCATTATTCCCGAATTGTCGCTTATAAAAGCGATAAAGGTTATAAGTGCGGCGAATGCGGCGAGGTATAAAATGCTTAATATTTTTATTGTGATTATTCCGAAAAGCTCTTCTCCCTGCGCAGAAATTCCGCCGTTTTTCACGGCAAAGCAAAGCGCCGTTATTGCCGAGTGGATAACGCAGAAAAAAATCATTGTTATAAACACGGAAAAATATTTTCCCGCAAAAACTTCGCTTCTTTTGATTCCCTTTGAAAGCGGATTTTTAAAACTCCCGTGAGATATTTCCGACGAAATCAGAACCGCCGCAGTATAAATTCCATAAAAAGCATAGCCTAATATGTTCATGAAATTAACAAGCGAGAGGTCGTAAAAGCTTAATTTTCCGTCGAAAATCCGCTGGGTTATGTGTCCGTAATAGTTGTCGGGGAGGCTTATTGTTATCCCCGCCCCGTCAAAATTCATCATTTCAAGCCCAAGCTTTATGCTTGAAATATGGGTTAAATCGGGGGAAATATACTCATATCTGAGGGCTTGCCCGCTTGCTTCAAAATCGCCTGTGAACATAATCAGGCAGAAAATAACAGAGTTTATAACCGCAAGCGCCGTCAAAAGCCAAAAAAGCTTTTTATGCCGCAAAAGGTATAAATCCGATTTAATTCGGTTTATCATTTTCTCCCGCCTTTTTCTCATCATAAAGCCGTTTTAAAAGCAAAAGCTTTTCTTCCTCGGCACGAAGCTCTCCCTTTTCAACAAAGGTTTTTTTGTTCTTTTCAGCGGTTTTCCAAAGCTTTTCCGCCTGTTTTTCATCGCCGCCTTGTAAAAGCGTATAGGCAAGCAAAATTCTCGTTTTTGATAGGTCGTAAGGCGCCTGCGACATGATAAGCTGCTGTGTTTTTTTGTCGTAAAGCTTTTCAATTGTTTCGGGATTATTTTCCGTAACAAGCTCAAGCCAGAGCCGCTCTGCCCGAACGTAATATTTTAAAATTTCGGAAATGTTTTCGTTTTCGAGAACGCTGTCATAAATGCTTTTTGCTTTGTCAATATCGCCGTTTTGCTCGTACCATTGGGCTCGAGAGCAGTTGATTGATATTATAAACGGATTTTTCGCATCATCGTCAGGGCTTACATAGAAAATCTCGGCGGGCATTTCGCTTATTTTCATGCCGCTTAAGCTATTTTCGTATATTTCAAGCTGGTTTTTAAAATAGCGAAGGAGTGAAGGCTTTTTCGTCAAAAGCCTGATGTTTCCGCCGTCGTTTATGATTGTTTTCGTAAGCGGAATAGAGTTTATAACGGCAAGATAAAAGCCGGAAATCGTGAAAACCATGAGCATAGAGCCAAGATAAAAGCTGTCCGGATTATTATTTATGCTTTGGGCAAAGGCGGCATAAATCACAGCGCCGACAAGGCTGAAAAAATAATTGATTATATAGCCGCCCATGAAATACAGCTTAAACGGAAGCTCTTTCGGGTCGTCAACCATGGGCGGCGCAAGCAGGCACTGTCCCGCCGTGCCGGGAATGGAGAATTTTTTCAAAACGGTTTTGCCGTTTTCCTTTATAAAAACATGGTTGAATATCCGAAACGACAAAAAGCGATAGCCTGTGGCAAGCCCGAAAATCAGATGCCCCGCTTCGTGGGTTATTACATGGAATAAAAAGCTTACAACAAAGGCGGCGGCAACCGAGATAACTGTTATAACAAGGCTGAAGCCCTCTTTATCATCAACCGCCGCAATGCCCGCACCTAAGAAAATGCCGAAAAAGAATCCGCACACCAAAGCAACCGCAAATGTAAAAAGCTGTTCGGCGGTTATGTGCTTTTTTGTTTTTGCCATATTAATCTCCTTTTTTCAGCCGTTTATGTCACGGCGGCTTGAAATTATCGTTCCTGCAACAGCAGTTATTGTTAGATAAACAAGAGCAACGAAAAGGCCGAAGGCAAGGTCGTTTGCCGACTCTGTTCCGCTTATACGGGAGATTGCCGCAGACGGAGTTAAATCGGATAAATAATCAAGCTTGAAAAGCTCTCCAGCAAAGGATATAAGCATGTTTCCTATAAGAAGGACGGCAATTGACACGCCCATAGAAAGCCCGCCGTTTCGAAAAATGTTTCCGATAAGCACGAAAACCCCTGCAAAAGCGCAAATTAAAAAGAGCTTTACGGCAAATTCAGCAGGAGAAAGCGGGGAGAACTCAATTTCCGCTTTTGAAAGAGGAAACGCAACAAGCGAAAAAAGCGCCAAGAAAACAAGGCTCGAAACAACGGCATAAACGGCTGTAAGCGCAAACTGAACCAAGTATATCTTCCTTTTGGAAAAGCCTTTGATTGCCGTGTTTTTAATGATTCCGTTATGGTAAAGCGACGACGCAAAAAGAATGGAAAGAATAAGCGTAGTAATCTGGACGATGCCGCTGTCGGCAAATTTAGAAACGGGTTTTATCGTATTTCTCGTGAAATAGTCGTCGATATTTTCGCTTGCCGCATCGCCGTCCTGCTCTCTCATTGTTTCAACGGAGGTGTAAATCCCAACCATAAAGCTATCAGTCAAAACATTGCCGGAAAGCCCAAGCTCCATGCCGCTTTGATATGCATCCTCGCCGTCGCCGAGCATTGCCTGTTCGGCAATTCTTAAAAGCCTCGGGTCGTTTTTCACCGTGTAATAGCTTTCCTTGATAAGCCCGCCAAAAAGCGAAAAAATCAACGATGTAAATACTGCGAAAAAGGCGACAAGTCCTAGGCAGACGTAAAGGCTTTTTCGGCGGAAAAGCTCGTATGCCTCCGCCTTGAAAAGGCTAGCCGATTCTGTCATAAAGCCCTCCCATAAGCTCTGTGAAATAGCCCTCAAGGTCTTGCCCCGCAATGTACAAAGAGCTTACAAGCACGCCGTTTGCGGAAAGCTCTCGGTTTATAAGAGCCGAATCGTCAAGCTTTTCAAAAACTCGGATAACCCCGCTGTCAAGCGTGTCATAGGCTGTTATTCCGAGAATTGTTTCGAGAATATACGCCGCCTTAACCGTATCGTCAACAGATATTTTTATACAGCGCTTACAGCGGCTGTTAAGCTCGTCGGAGGTGAACTGTTCGACAAGAGTTCCTTTATTAAGCACTCCATAGCAGGTTGCAATTTTCGAAAGCTCGCCCAGAATATGGCTTGAAATCAGCATTGTTATGCCGTTTTCACGGTTAAGCCGCAGAAAAAGCTCTCGCATTTCACGGATTCCTGTCGGATCAAGCCCGTTTATCGGCTCGTCCAGAATTAAAAAATCGGGGTTGCCTATAAGGCATATTGCAATGCCGAGGCGCTGTTTCATGCCGAGAGAAAAGCTTTTGACTTTCTTTTTCTCGACTTCGGAAAGCCCCACAAGAGCAAGGGTTTCGTCAATTTTGTCATCGTCAAGCCCCAAAAGCTTTGTGTAAAGGCAGAGGTTTTGCCGTGCGGAAAGTCCTGCGTGGACGGCGGGGGTATCTACAACTGCACCTATCCGCTTTCTCTGTAAATCAAGGTTATCGCTTTCAAAAAGGCGCAAAAAACCGGAGCTTGGTCGTGCAAGCCCGGTTATCATGCGGATCAGGGTTGTTTTTCCCGCACCGTTTTTCCCGATAAGTCCGTAGATTTCCCCTTGTTTTATCGTGATATCAACTTTGTTTACGGCAAAGCTTCTCTTATATTCCTTCGAAAGTCCGTGCGTTTCGAGAACATTCAGCGTATCAGACATAGGCACACCTCGTTTGTTTCAAACTGTAATACCTATATTATAGCATAAAAATTAATAATTTTTAAGTAAATCCTAAAGTTTTCTTAAACTTTTTGAAAGCGCCCGCAAAGCCTCGTTTTGAAGCGCCGAGGAAAAAGCCGCCAAGCTCAAGCATGGTGCAATATTTGTCGGCAAGCGTGATTATATAGCTTTCTTTATATTTCGGAAAAGCAAGCGTAATAGGCCACATATGCTTTAAAATTATATCTCCCTCACGCTCAGAGATTGAGAAATTCTCAGAAGCGTTCGCAAAAGCAACCCTCGGGTGCTCGGCGGGGTGGGCGCTTTCTATTTTATCCCATGTTTTTCTGTCATACAAAAAGAGGTCGTGAAAAAGTCCTGCCCTTGCCGCCGCACGCTTATCAAAGCGCAAAAGCTTGCACCATAGGTAGTTATAGTAGGAAACATTCAGCGAGTGCTGGAAGCGGGTCACTCCATAGTGGTGCTTAAAGCCCTCAAGCTCTTTTATTATGCGGCTTTCGAGAATGTCACGCACCGCCTCATAATAATCCTTGTCATTAAATATATCACGTTTTAAAGCAACTGCTTTAAGCATAAAATCTCCTTAAATCCATGTTTATTCTTGCTTTTTCATTATAATATATTTCGACAAAAATTGCAATAGACAAATTTTTCACGGTAAAAATTGAATTAATTTTTCAAATAAAACAAGTGCAATAACGGCAATCTGATAATATTAATCTTATTAAAACTTTTTTCGACTAAAAAATAAAAATTTTTTCAAAAATGCTTGACAAACAAAATTTGTTGTGATATAATAATCAAGCAACGTCGGAAACGCTGGTGTAGCTCAGTTGGTAGAGCAGCTGATTTGTAATCAGCAGGTCGGGGGTTCAAGTCCGTCCACCAGCTCCAAATTCCTCGTTGCCTTTTATAGGGGAGCGTTCCCGAGCGGTCAAAGGGGGCAGACTGTAAATCTGTTGTCATCGACTTCAGTGGTCCGAATCCACTCGCTCCCACCAATTCACAGTTTTAAGGGTATTTTCGAATGCCCTTAAAGCTGTAAACTGAAAAGTTTAAAACATCGCAAGAGAGTGAGTTTTGTGGCTAAAGGTTCAATAACGAGTTTTAAAACGCAAAAATGCGAAGTTGATTTCCGCCAAAACGCAATACAGCGAATTAGATGACAGATTGGGTACTTGCCCAGCACGTTCCACCGTTTGTTTTAACACTTGTTTTACAAGCACGGATTTTGCTTTTCTTTTGGATTATAGACACTGCAACACGTCGTATGCACCATGTCTGTTATTCAATTTTAGGCTGAAAATGTACGTAAATACAAATTCAGCTATATATTTACTTGCTTTCGCAAGGAAATAACAAAAACAAAGAGCCTTCAGCAGATTTCACCAAAAAATCCCTACTGAAAGCCCTTGCAAATGTATTCAAAATATGCTATCATGAAATAGCATATTGAAGTCACTCGATAAGTCATTCAGATGGTTCTTTCATCTGCTTGATGATGAGCAAGTCGGTTGTTGTCAGCAATCGGCTTGCTTTCGGGTGCATTTTAATATATACCCTAGCAATAATAATACCATAATATTCTTTAGTTGTCAATAGGTAAAAACGAAAATAAATAATTTTTTTACAAATGTCCCCCGTGCTATATGTAGCACGGGGGATTGTGATATATGTAGCACAAATAAGAAGGATAGAAATAATATTAATTGTTAGTATCAAGCTCCACAATGTCGTAGTTTTCTTTGTTTTTGTCAAGGCTATTTGCAATCGCTTCTTCTAAAGTTTTATAGCTTCCGTGATAACTGATGGAATCTTGAGGAAAACTGTAAAACATGGAATACTTTGTATTATCAAGCGCTACACTTTCATCGGCTAATTTCACCGGCTGTCCAGCCCAAAAGACTATATATCCGGAGTGCTTTTCGGTTGTGGTACTGCTTGTAGCCAAATCAATTTCCATTTTATAGATATAAAAGAAACTACTTATCGGATTGTCGGAATTGTCGGAATTGCTTAAATCTTTTAATGTATTTAATGTTTTTTTAACAAGCTCTAGCTTGTTAATCTTTGTTATGGCGGTGTTTCTAAAACTGTTGTTTTCGGAAAACGCTTGCATTGTTTCAGTTGCGCCTGTTTTATTTAAATAACCATAGTAAAGGGACATTTGCTGATATTCCGGAACAACATAACTGTCTGTTAATTGTTTTGCAAAATCGAAAACTAAGCTATCAAATTTTGCTATATCATAAGCTGATAATGTGTTTGAATCCATTATGTATTCGTCCAATCCCTCGACCGTAACCGTGTATTCTGTTTCCGGCATAACATAGCCCAAAGCCGCAAGTTCCTCGGCATCTGTTTGTACTTTTACGGTAAATGTGTCGCCGTTTTTTAGTTCAGATGTTGCATATTTGCCGTACTCATTGGTATTTACGCTTGGGTGTTCACTGGTTAAATTAATATCAAAATTTGATAAATCGCCATTGTTTATATCAACATTTGCGCTTGCTTTTGGAGAAATGCCCGAATACTCTATCGAGATAATATCGCTGAGCTTCAACTCCTTAAGCTCCTCAAGCCCCTGCACCGTTGCCTTTGTTTCGGTGTTAATAACATTCAGCCCCAGCTCGTCGGCAAGCTCCTTGTTGTATGTAGTTGTTACCGTGATTTCGTCGCCGTTTGAAAGATTTTCCTTGTCGGCGGTTGTTTTGAGAGAAGTCAGGAACGCAAAATATTTAATTTGTGTTTCTGAATCCTTATCCGCAGCAATGTCCTCAAGTGCGCTTATATCCGTGTTGAAAACAGGCTTCCCGAAGCCGTTGCTTCCTGTAAAGCTTACGGTAAGCATAGAGTCAATGTCGACGTTGGTTTTCCCGCAGGCGGTGAATACAACCGAAATTGTAATGGTCATAATCGCCATAAGCAAAATTGTTTTGATTTTCATAAAAAATTCCCTTTCCAGTTTAAAAAATATTAATACAATTATACCACAATATTCAACATTTTCAAGGCTTTCGACAAATTATTCACAATATTCGTACAAACTTACGAATTTAACCTTACCTAACTGAAAGAAAAAGGCGATTTTCCCAAATGCGGCTGTTGAATAAAGCCGCAGCCGTATTTTAAAACAAAATATGTAAATTTACTATCAATCTAAATTTCTACTAAGTGCATATTATTTCTTTCAGTAAGGTTTCTACTCCGAATTAAACTAATTAATAGGTGGGTAATATAACGCACTACAAATTCCGCCCCCACCCCCCTCGGCAAAAAAATTCCGCAGCAGGGCTTGACATATAAAATATTCTGTGGTATTTTTATAGGAGAGGATATGTTTGGCAACAGTATTTCTCAAAGTTATTTTAGGGCTGTGCTTGGTAGTAAGGCGCAGCCTTAATTCTTTTGCCGGCTTTTTGCTGATACTGCCCTCCACACGCAAAATGAGAAAATAAAGGTTTTTGACAAATAAGCGCCTGTTCTCCTTATCCTTTCGGCGGTTTCGACCAACGCTGCCTCCCTGTAGAAGCGATTTAATTATGCTCATGACTTCCGAACGCTTCATGCCCACGTCTTCGGCTATATTTGTATAGCTTTTCCAACAATATTGAATTCGATTGCAAATGCTCCGACAGATGAAAAGGTAAACCTTCATTTGTCGGGGCGTTTTTCCGTTTATTTCATTCCGCTCAAGAGAAAAATAACCGCCCTCTAAGGACGGTCTGTTCAAGATATACACATAAGCACCTAATCTTTTTTCGCCTAATACAGTGCGCCGTATTTCACGTATAAGCCCTTTTTCCATTAAAGAGCGTATAGCTTTGGAAACAGTCTGCTTTGACTTTATACCGCACTTTTCGGCGATTACAGATTGACGAACAAGCACCCAATCGAGCTTATCTCTGTCCGCTTTTTCGTTGTAAATGCTGAGAAGATAGACAAAAACGGATAATTCAGCACAGCTAAGCCCCATATCTAAGATGGAATTACTGATATATACATAATCTAAAACCTTTTTCATAGATTTTTCTCCTTTTCCCTGCGTTTCTGTTCTTCGGCGACGAGCCTGTCAATATAGCTGCCCTCTTGAATGTTCGCATAGGTCTGCATAAGCTTGACATATTCGTTCTGCTGTTGTTTTAAGGTGGGAATTTCGCTGTTTAACGAGGTTATAAGCCGTTCGCAATCACGATAACGCTGTAATACCCGATTGGCTTCTTCCGTGTCGGTTACTCCGTAATCGTCCAGCGTTTCTTTTGCGGCGGCAAGCTTAGCCGTTCCCATGCTGTCAAGCTTTTTGTCGCAATTTGCAAAATAATATTGTGCCTTTGCGAGAATGTCCTGAAGCTCAACCTTAATTGCCGTTGTTTTTTGTAACTGCTGTTGCTTTTCCTCGAGCTTTTGCTTATGAGATTCATAGCGGTTTTCTAAATCATTGCCGGAAGTAATTTTGTCACGATTAATCAGCTGAAGCTGTGCGGCAAGCTCGTTTATGTGATAATCATTTTCGATGGTGTACGGACGGTTATAATTACGTTTGCGTGGTGATTTTTTGCCTTGATATATCAAAACAATTGTTTGCTTAATCTGAACCATATAATCACGCTGAACACCTGCTGAGGAGTGAATTTTCTCCTCGGTTTTTTTCATATACGAATCCTTTTGGGCAATTCTGCGCTTTAATTTTTCTTCCGTGTATTCATCGCCGAGAGATTTTGTCCGGATACTCCTTTGCGTTTCGGGAGCTTTAAGGGAAATATATTTTCCGTACCGAATCTGATAGCCGACTGCTTCAAGCTTTGAAAACAAATCTTCTAAATTTTTAGAGCAGTAAATGAATTTGTCGATGTCAAGCTTGATTTTGTCACGTGCAGTAGGCTGAGATGGTTTAAAATATCTGAACTGTTCGTTGACGATATTTTCCGCCCACTTTGGAGCGTAAAAACCTTTTACATCTTCAACGCAACTGATATTTTTTTCTGAAAGCTTGTCGAGGACGAATTGCAATTTTTCTTCATTGGTTACATGGAAGTAAATCATTTTTGCGGAAAGCTTTTCTTCCATCTCTTTTATTTTCCGTTCACGCTTTAAAACTTCTGATTTCAAATTTTCATTTTCATTGCGAATCAAATCTAATTCTGCCTGCGAAAGCTCGTCGGCTTTTTTCCCGCCTGTTTTTTTCCAAAGCTGTTCGGTTTGCTTTTTAATTTCATCAAGTTTTATTTTTTCTTCTTTGTACTCATCGACCGTCAAATGCGGACGTGATATTTTTTTGTTTTCAATATCAAGACCAAATTTTTTAGCGATGGCAGACATGACTTCTTTTTCTTTTTTTGCCCATTGTTGACGTTCAGTTTCTTTTTTTCCCTTTGCTGAAATTCCTTGAGATTCATAAGCTTTTTTAAGAGAAACACGTGTTGATAATCCACGCTTTTGATTTTCAGCAAACGGAATAAAGCTGATGTGTAAGTGCGGTGTTGCTTCATCAAGGTGCATGACTGCATTAAAAACTCTTAGATAAGGATTTCTTTCTTGAAAACCTTTTATATATTCGTCGAGCATTTTTTTAGCAAGCTCTCCGCCATCTGTGCCAATACCAAAACTGTCTTTATCGCCGAACTGAATAACTGCTTCATGAAATAATTTTTCCTGCTTGCTATTTTTTATATGTTCGAAATAATTTTCAATCTTTCTGTCAGAGCGTTTTTGTTTTTCGTTGTATTCATTTAACGCACTTCCGAAAATTTCCTGATAAGTTTCTTGTATCGACTTTTTAACATCAACTATGTTATCGTC
>CAZYRV010000005.1:0-5372 GCA_964649485.1 uncultured Oscillospiraceae bacterium
CTGGGGCAGAGAGTGTATAAGGATATTGTCCGTGCGGGGACGGAAAAAGCTGTGGTTTCGGCATTTTTCGACAATATTCCCGCCGAGGTCGAGCAAATTCTCACCGACAGCGGCTTTGATATTGACGAGCATCAGCTTGTTC
Organism: uncultured Oscillospiraceae bacterium; assembly: GCA_964649485.1. Taxonomy (GTDB): domain Bacteria; phylum Bacillota; class Clostridia; order Oscillospirales; family Ruminococcaceae; genus JAAYSD01. The sequence goes on from CAZYRV010000005.1 coordinate 143, forward strand.
TCCAGCGGGAAATTTCCGCTGACGGAAGAAGCGTTGCAAGAATCGGCGGGCGGGTTTCCACGGTCGGAATGCTTAAAGAAATCGGCACTCGGCTTGTTGATATCCACGGTCAGCACGATACGCAGATATTGTTGTCGGCGGACAGCCACCGTGATATTTTAGACAGCTTTGGCGGTTATGGCGAATTTCTTGAAGCTTATCAGAATAATTTCAAAAGCTTTTCGCAGGTGAGCAAAAAGCTTAAGAAAATGCAGCTTTCCGAGGCGGAAAAGCAGGAAACGCTTGATATGCTCAACTATCAGATTGAGGAAATCAAAGCCCTCAACCTCCAGCGGGGCGAGGACGCCGCACTTGAACAAGAGCTTGTCGCCGTTCGGAACGCTTCGAGAATACAAGAGGCTTTGTCGGCGGCGCTTGATTGCCTTGACGGCGACGGCGAGGAGGTTTCGGGGGCGGTTTCGCTTGCGGAAAGGGCGCAGAATGAGGTTGATTCCGTGACGGATTTAATCCCACAGCTTGCCGAGGTTGCGCACAGGCTTGAAAGTGCGGTCATAGAGCTTGACGACATCAGGGGCGAGATTTCACGGTTTAACAGCTCAACAGGCGAAAGCACAGAGAGGCTTGCGCAAATGGAAGAACGCATGATGGAGCTTAACCGTGTCAAGCGCAAGTACGGAATGGGGATTGACGAGCTTTTAAACCATCTTGAGGAGTGCTTGCAGGATATTTTGCACTATGAGGATTTGGACGGAATAATCGAAGATTTAATGGAGAGCCGCCGTGAAATCGGCGAAGGTGTTAAACGGCAGGCGAAAGAGCTTTCAGAGCTTAGAAAACAGGCGGCGGAAAGGCTTGTAGAGGCGGTTTCGGATGAGCTTAGGTTTTTGGATATGCCGAATGTGCGGCTTGCTTTTGATATTAAGCAGGATAAAATTGGCATAAATGGCATGGATATTGTTGAAATGCTTATTTCTGTTAATAAAGGAGAAGAGCCAAAGCCGATTAATAAGGTTGCTTCGGGTGGCGAGCTTTCGAGGATAATGCTTGCGATAAAAAATGTTCTTGCCGAAACGGACAGCATTCCGACAATGATTTTCGATGAAATCGACACGGGAATAAGCGGTCGGGCGGCGCAAAAGGTCGGCATAAAGCTTTCTGAGGCGGCTCAAAAGCGACAAACCCTTTGCGTAACTCATCTGGCGCAGATTGCGGCAATGGCGGATACCCATATTTTGATTGAGAAAACAAGCGACGACAAGCGAACCTATTCAAACGTCAAACCGCTGGATTTTGAGGGCAGAAAGCAGGAGCTTGCACGGATTATTGACGGCGACGGTCAAAGCGAAACAGCGCTTGCAAGCGCAGAGGAAATGCTCAAAAGGCGGCAGGAGGCGGGCAGATGAGGGCTTTGACGGTTACGCTTAACCCATGCATTGACAAGACAATAACTGTAAATAAGCTTGAGGTCGGCGGGCTTAACCGTGTCGGCAAAACCCGAATAGATGCGGGCGGCAAGGGCATAAACATGGGCAAGGCGCTTAAAGCGCTTGGTGCGGAGGCTGTGCTTGCGGGCTTTATTGCGGGTGAGGACGGCAAAAAGCTTTGCAGAATGCTTGACAACGCCGAGCTTTACCATGATTTTGTAATTGTAAGCGGCGAAACCCGAACAAATATGAAAATTTTCGATGAAGCAACCGGCTTGGTCACGGAGGTGAACGAGTCGGGCTTTGCTGTTTCTGATGAGGAACAGGCCGCTTTCTTGGGCAAGCTTGAATTCCTGCTTAGGGAAAGCGATTTTCTTTTGCTTGGGGGAAGCTTGCCGAGGGGAGTTAAATCTGATTTTTATGCAAGGTGTGCTGACATTGCAAAAAGGGCGAATGTGCCTGTGCTTTTGGACGCTGACGGGGCGGCGCTTGAGGCTGGAATTTCCGCAAAGCCGGATATAATCAAGCCTAATGCCGACGAGCTTTCGAGGCTTGTCGGAAAGCCGCTTAACGGCGAAAGGGATATTGCTTCGGCGGCGAAAACGCTTGTTGACGGCGGGGTCGGCATGGTGCTCTGCTCTATGGGGGCAAGCGGCGCAGTTCTGGTTTCGCAGGATTTGGCAATACGTTCGTTTGCGCCGAAAATTCATGTGCAAGGAACAGTCGGCGCAGGCGACACGATGGGTGCGGCTTTCTGCTATGCCTATTATAATAGGAAGGAACTTGCCCAGTGTTTGGCTTTTGCGACGGCGGCGGGGACGGCGACGGCGGCGAAAGCGGGGTCGGAGGTTTCGGGGATTGGGGAGGCAAATTCGTTTTTGGGCAAGGTGAGGATTGAAAAAATAAAATATTGACTTAACAAGAATTTTATGTTATTATTACAGCTGACACGTTAATAAAAGCTTAAGGGAGAGCATATGACACGTCAGACAAAAATAATTTCGGCTTTAATATTTTTTGGGATTTTGCTTATCGGCGCAATAGTTTCAGTTGTTTTAAACGGCGCAGGCAAGGCGGTTGATGAGGAGAAAGCAAGCGAAACAACCGCATTAGAAAATTTGCAAGCCACAACCACGCAAGAGCAAGAAACAGCTGCTGAAAATTTGAAAGCAACGGCTTCGGAGTATTTTAAATATGAAATCCTTGACGACGGAACGGCTGAAATTAAGGACTATACGGGCGCAGATACCGATATAATCATTCCTTCGATTATTGACGGCTTTATGGTGACAAAAATAGGAATGGGCAGTTTTTACGAAAAAAATTTGACAAGCTTGATTATTCCTGACACCGTTACGTTTATAAGCGGCTCTGCATTTCAAAAAAACAATCTTGTAAAAGTGGTTATTCCAAGCTCTGTGGAGAAACTGGGGGCATATGCTTTTTCGTATAATGCCGATTTAGCGGAGATTGAGGTTGATTCGGAAAACCCAAATTTTAAGGCTGTTGACAATGTGATTTTTTCAAAGGACGAAACAAAGCTGGTTTACAGACCGGAGGGGCTTAAAGCTTCGTCGCTTACAATCCCAAGCGCAGTTTTGGAGATAAGCCAAGCCGCCTGCTTTAACAATAGTCTTGTGGATGTAATTATACCAGATTATGTAACGGAGATTTGTGCGGACGCTTTTGCGAATAATAAGCTTACAAACGTCATTATACCGCAATCTGTCACGGAAATAGGCAACAGTGCTTTTAGAAACAACTCCATTTCGGAGGTTTATATTTCTGATTCTGTCGAGGATATTGGCGGATATGCTTTTGCGGACAACAAGCTTTACGCTGTTGTAATCCCTAAGTCAGTTAAATATATACAGTGGAACGCTTTCTTAAATAACAGTCTGACAAGCGCTTTTATCCCTGATTCTGTGACTTCTATAGGCGAACGCGCATTCGGCTTCAATGTTGATGAAGGCGGCGGCGAAACCATGGTTGAGGGCTTTGTTGTGTATGGAAACGCAGGCTCTGCCGCTGAAATTTACGCAAACGAGAATGGCTTTGAGTTTAAGCATGAAGCTTGAAAAACCGAATATCACGTAAAATATTGTTTTTGTGCAGTATGCACAAAATATCATTATAATTATCGCAAAATTTCTACATAGCATTTTAAAAGTTTTTCTTGCACAATCTTACTTTTTATAGTATAATAATTGTTGCACGACTGCAAATGATATGCGTTGATGCCGAAGGTTGCGGATTGTTCCGGTAATTTCGGCGGAGTATGTCCGATTTAAAATCGGGCGCCAAGAAAAGACTGTTCCAGTGGATTTTGTGCTGAACGACGGGCGGTTAAAGTGTTTTCGATATGGGGGCTCTCATTCGGAGATAACTGACAAGCTGTGCGGACAGTGAGGAAACACCCGGCGCAGTGTATTTCATTTTATCAGGCTTTTGCTTGATTTTGGCCCGAAAGAAAAATGAAAGGGTTGAAAAAATGGCAGTTAAGGACAAGGTTAGAATTAAGGTTAAGGGTTACGAGCACGCGATTGTCGATGCGGCAGCCGCAAAAATCGTAGAAACCGCAAAGCGCACAGGCTCGAGGGTTGCAGGTCCTATTCCGCTTCCCACGAACAGACAGGTCATCACAGTTCTCCGTGCCGTACACAAGTACAAGGATTCGAGAGAGCAGTTTGAGATGAGGACACACAAGCGTCTTATCGACGTTATACACCCCACAAACAAGACTGTTGAAGCGCTTCAGAGCCTTGATTTACCCGCAGGAGTAGAAATCTCAATCGAATTCTGATCCCGCACAAGTTATGTTGGCGCTTTGTGCGTCAACCAATAACCAAGCAGCAATGCCGGTTGCTGTATGGTTACGTTGGGAAACCAACCAATAACCTATAAGGAGGATAAACCGTATGAAAAAGGGTTTAATCGGCAAGAAAATCGGTATGACACAGGTTTTCGACGAAAACGGCAAGATGATACCGGTTACGGTAATCGAAGCAGGCCCATGCGTTGTTGTTCAAAAGAAAACAGCGGAAAATGACGGCTATACGGCGGTTCAGCTCGGATTTGGCGACAAGAGCCCCAAGAACGTAAACAAGCCGACAGCAGGCCACTTCAAGAAAAATGATGTTCCTTTCAAGAGGACTCTGCGTGAGTTCAGACTTGAAACAACAGCAGAAATGAACGCAGGAGATGTTCTCAAGGCGGACGTTTTTGCAGAGGGCGACGTAATCGACGTTTCCGGCGTAAGCAAGGGTAAGGGCTTTCAAGGCTCTATCAAGCGTCACGGAAACCACAGAATCAAGGAAACTCACGGTTCCGGCCCTGTCCACAGACACGCCGGCTCTATGGGCGCTTGCTCGTCACCGTCGAGAATTTTCAAGGGCAAGGGTATGCCCGGACACATGGGCAGCGAAAAGGTCACAGTCCAGAACCTCGTCGTTGTCAAGGTAGATACGGAAAATAATCTTATCGCTGTAAAGGGCGCAGTTCCCGGCCCTAAGGGCGGGGTTGTAACTATCACAGACAGCGTTAAGCAGGCGTAGGGAGGAGGAATTAGTATGCCAAAGGTATCGGTTTATGATATGACGGGCGCTGTTATCTCCGAGCTCGAGCTTAATGACGAAGTTTTCGGAATCACCCCCAACAAAACGGTTATGCATGACGCAGTTGTGAATTATCTTGCCAATCAAAGGCAGGGCACACAGTCTACTCTTACTCGTACAGAGGTAAGAGGCGGCGGCAGAAAACCGTGGAGGCAAAAGGGTACAGGTAACGCAAGACAGGGTTCTATCCGT
>CAZYRV010000005.1:5382-12618 GCA_964649485.1 uncultured Oscillospiraceae bacterium
CAATGGAGACACGGCGGTGTTGCACTCGGTCCTAAGCCCAGAAGCTACAGCTATTCGCTTAATAAAAAGGTTCGCAGACTTGCGATTAAGTCGGCGCTTTCCGCAAAGCTTGCGGCGGGAGAGCTTCTTGTTCTCGACACGTTTAAGCTTGACGAATTCAAGACAAAGGCGGCGCTTGCCGTTTTAAAAGCTCTTGACGTAAAGAAAAGTGCGCTTATCGTCCTTGATACACCCGACCTTAAGGTAATCAAGTCGGCGTCGAACATTCCGGGCGTCAACACCACACAGGCGACAACCCTCAGTGCTTATGAGCTTCTCAAGCACAACAAGGTTATCCTTGTGAAGGCGGCGGCTGAGAAAATCCAGGAGGTGTACGCATAATGGAAAAGACAGCACACGATATTATTATCCGCCCCATTATTACAGAGCGCAGCATGGAAAATCTTGCGCTTGGAAAATACACCTTTGAGGTTGCGAAGGGCGCAAATAAAATCGAAATTGCAAAAGCAGTCGAGGCCCTTTTCAAGGGAGTCAAGGTCGCCAAGGTCAACACCATTTCCGTTAAGGGAAGACTTAAGAGAATGGGCAAAAACCAAGGCTATACCCCCGACTGGAAAAAGGCGATTATTACACTGAAAAAGGATTCTAAGACCATTGAATTCTTTGACGGAATGATTTAAGAAGGAGTGATTTACTATGGCTATTAAATTTTATAAGCCGACAACTGCCGGCCGCCGCGGTATGAGTGTTACCGATTATAGCGTGCTGTCAAAGGTCGCTCCTGAAAAGAGCCTGCTTGCGCCTGTAAAGAAAACAGCGGGACGCAACGCTCAGGGTAAGATTACCGTTCGTCATAACGGCGGCGGAAATCGCAGGAAGTACCGCATAATCGACTTTAAAAGAAACAAAACAGGCATGGACGCAAAGGTTCTTACGCTTGAGTACGACCCGAACAGAACGGCGTTTATTGCGCTTGTTCAATATGAGGACGGCACAAAGAGCTATATCCTTGCTCCCGACAAGCTTAATGTAGGCGACACGGTTCATTCGGGTCCAGACGCCGACATCAAGCCCGGAAACTGCCTTAACCTCATCGACATTCCCGTTGGTACGGTTATCCACAATATCGAGCTTCACCCCGGCAAGGGCGGTCAGCTTGTACGCTCGGCAGGAAACTCTGCCCAGCTTATGGCGAAGGAAGGCAAGTATGCGCTTCTCAGACTTCCAAGCGGAGAGCTTAGAAATGTCCCCGTTGATTGCCGTGCGACAATCGGTGTTGTTTCGAATATCGACCACGAAAACGTAAACCTCGGCAAGGCAGGACGTACCCGCCATATGGGCAAGCGTCCCACAGTCCGTGGTTCTGTCATGAACCCGAATGACCACCCGCACGGTGGTGGTGAAGGTAAGTCGCCTGTCGGACGTCCCGGACCTGTCACACCTTGGGGCAAGCCCGCAATGGGATATAAGACACGCGGCAAGAAGAACGCTTCCGATAAGTTTATCGTAAAGCGCCGTAATCAGAAGTAATTAAATTTTACTCCAAGTTGCTGTTAATAAGTGCGGAGGATTCGAAAATTTCGGAGTCGCCTTCCGCACATTAACTTGCAGCTTAACTTGAAAGGAAAATATACTATGTCAAGAAGTCTTAAGAAGGGGCCATACGTGCAGGAAGCCTTGCTTAAAAGAGTTCTCGCAATGAACGAAGCAGGCGAAAAGAAGGTTCTTAAAACATGGAGCCGCTCAAGCACGATTTTCCCCGATTTTGTAGGACATACCTTTGCTGTGCATGACGGCAAAAAGCACGTTCCCGTTTACGTAACCGAGGATATGGTCGGACACAAGCTCGGCGAGTTTGCGCCCACAAGAATCTATCGCGGACATGCGGGAAGCAAAACAAGCAACACAGGTAAAAAGTAAGGGAGGAGTTAAATAATGGAGGCAAGAGCAGAACTTAATCAGGTTCGCATATCGCCCCGCAAGGTTTCGATCGTCCTTGACCTTATCAGGAACAAGCCCGTTGAAATTGCGCTGGCGACACTCAAATTCACGCCGAAATCGGCAAGCGAGCCGCTTATGAAGCTCCTCAATTCGGCTGTGGCGAATGCCGCAAACAACCATCACATGGACACGTCAAATCTCATTGTGTCAGAATGCCACGTCGGCCCTGCGGCGACCTATAAAAGGATTCGTGCAAAGGATCACGGCAGAGCACACAGGATTTTAAAGCGTACGTCGAATATTGTTTTGGTCGTAAAAGAAGCAGAGTAGGAGGAGAACAATGGGACAAAAGGTTAATCCCCACGGTTTAAGAGTGGGCGTAATCAAGAATTGGGATTCTCGCTGGTTCGCGGGCAAGGCAACCTTCGGCACAACGCTTGTTGAAGATTACAAAATCCGTGAATACCTTAAAGAAAAGCTCTATAAGGCAGGCGTTCCCACGATTGAAATCGAGAGAAATACTGCGGGCAAAATCACAATCACAATCCATTGCGCAAAGCCCGGTATGGTAATCGGCGCAAAGGGTTCTGAAATTGACAAGCTCCGTGCTGATGTACAGAAGATGACGGGCAAGTCCGTAGACCTCAAGGTTCTTGAAGTCAAACAGCCCGATTTAAGCGCACAGCTCGTCGCCGAAAACATTGCACAACAGCTTGAGGGACGTGTTTCCTTCCGCCGTGCAATGAAACAGTGCATCGGCAGAACAATGAAGCTTGGCGCAAAGGGAATCAAGACCCGTGTTTCCGGACGCCTTGGCGGTGCGGAAATTGCACGTGACGAAACATATCACGAGGGTACAATTCCGCTTCAGACACTCCGTGCAAACATTGATTACGGTGTTGCCAGAGCGAACACAACCTATGGCGTAATCGGCGTAAAGGTTTGGATTTATAAGGGCGAAGTCCTCAAGGGCGAAATCCCCGCAAACAAGCCCGAGGAAAGACGCCCCCGCCGCGATAACCGTGATAATCGTGATAGAAGAGAAGGAGGCAAGAGGACTAATGCTACTTCCTAAGAGAGTAAAATACAGACGTGTCCACAGAGGCCGTATGACCGGTAAAGCAACACGCGGCAACGTTGTAAGCTATGGCGATTTCGGCTTGCAGGCGACAGAGCCTTGCTGGCTCACCTCAAATCAGATTGAGGCAGCCCGTATTGCAATGACACGTTATATCAAGCGTGGCGGTCAGGTTTGGATTAAAGTATTCCCCGACAAGCCCGTAACAAAGAAGCCCGCCGAAACCCGCATGGGCTCAGGTAAGGGTTCGCCCGAATATTGGGTCGCAGTTGTAAAGCCGGGAAGAGTTATGTTTGAAATCGCCGGCGTAAGCGAAGAGGTCGCCCGTGAGGCGCTTCGTCTTGCAATGCACAAGCTTCCCATCAAATGCAAATTCGTTCGCAAGGAATCCGAGGGAGGTGAGCTTTGATGAAAGTGTCCGAAATCCGTGATATGTCGGCTGTGGAGCTTGACAAAAAGCTTGCCGAGCTTAAGCAAGAGCTTTTTAACCTCCGCTTCCAGCTTGCCGTAAACCAGCTTGAAAACCCGATGAGAATCAGGGCTGTCAAGAAGGAAATCGCACAGGTTAAAACAGTTAAAAGACAGCGTGAAATCGCGTCCGAAAACTAAGAAAGGAGGATAAGAACTTTGAGCGAGAGAAATTTAAGAAAGACCAGAATTGGTGTAGTCGTAAGCGACAAAATGGATAAGACCATTGTCGTTGCAATCAAAGATAATGTTCGTCATCCTCTTTACAAGAAAATCGTCAAGCGCACAATCAAGTTTAAGGCGCACGACGAAAAGAATGAAGCGGGAATCGGCGACAGGGTTGAGATTATGGAAACCCGTCCCCTTTCCAAGGACAAGAGATGGCGCCTTGTAAGCATAATCGAAAAATCTAAGTAAGCCGGCTTGGCAATACTTTAAGAGTAGGAGGAAAAAGCCATGGTTCAGATGCAATCACTGCTTAAGGTTGCCGATAATACAGGCGCCAAAGAGCTTATGACCATCAGAGTTTTAGGCGGAACACGCAGAAGATATGCAAATATCGGCGACGTTGTTGTGGCTTCTGTCAAGAAGGCAAGCCCGGGCGGCGTTGTAAAAAAAGGCGATGTTGTAAAGTGCGTTCTGGTTCGCTCGAAAAAGGGCGTAAGACGCGACGACGGAACCTATATCCGTTTTGACGAAAACGCAGCGGTTATTATAAAAGAAGATAAAAACCCGAAGGGAACACGTATTTTTGGCCCCGTAGCGAGAGAGCTTCGTGAAAAGGAATATACAAAAATTCTTTCCCTCGCACCCGAAGTACTTTAAGGAGAGGAGAACGGTTATGAGTAAAATGCACGTTAAAAAAGGCGATACCGTTATGATAATCTCCGGCAAGGACAAGGGCAAAACGGGAAAAATCCTTGAGGTAAGCCCGAAAGAGGGCAAGGTTATCGTTGAAGGTTTAAACATCGTCACAAAGCACGTAAAGCCCCGTATGCAGGGTCAGTCGGGCGGAATTGTCAAGGCGGAGGGCGCACTTTACGCTTGTAAGGTTATGCCGATTTGCCCCAAGACGAAAAAGCCCACACGTGTCGGCTATAAAATCGAAAACGGCAAGAAGATAAGAGTAAGCAGAAGCTCCGGCGGAACAGCAGAGCTTTAAGAAATACTGGGCAGAGGGGTTGGATTTAGGCTTTGCCGACACTTCCAGCTTCTGCCGGTAAGGAGATTTATATGGCAAGAATTAAGGACTATTATAAGGAGAGCATTGCGCCCGAGCTTTTCAAAAAGTTCGGTTATACAAGTGTCATGCAGGTTCCGAAGATTGATAAAATCGTCGTGAACGTTGCTTGCGGCGAGGCAAAGGATAATCACAAGATTATCGACTCTGTCATGAGCGATCTGGCTCTCATCACTGGCCGTAAGGGTGTCGTTTGCCGTGCAAAGAAGTCCGTTGCGAACTTTAAGCTTCGTGAAGGCTCTATCATCGGCGCAAAGGTCACACTCCGAGGCGACACAATGTATGAATTTCTTGACAGGCTTTTTAACTTTGCTTTGCCGAGAGTTCGTGATTTCAGGGGAATAAACCCGAATTCTTTCGACGGCCGTGGAAACTATTCCATGGGTATCAAAGAACAGCTTATCTTCCCGGAAATCGAATATGACAAGGTTGATACGGTACGTGGTATGGACATAAGCTTTATCACAACCGCAAAAACCGACGAGGAAGCAAGAGAGCTGTTGACGCTTTTGGGCGCACCGTTCGCTAAGTAGGTAGAAAGGACAGGAAATTCGATATGGCAAAGAAATCCATGATTGCTAAACAGCACAGAAAGCCTAAGTTTTCCAGCCGTGCCTATACAAGGTGCCAGATATGCGGAAGACCTCACGGCTATTTAAGTAAGTTCGGCATTTGCAGAATTTGCTTCAGAGAGCTTGCTCATAAGGGACAAATCCCCGGAGTTAAAAAATCAAGCTGGTAAGCGCGGCTCTATAATGACTTTAAAGCCATTGCTTACAAAATACCCTAAAAGGTATTATTTTGAGAGTACGGAGGCTCAAGCCGCAGTGCGGCGAAAGTCGGGGCTTCAACGGCTCTTGCAAATAGGAGGTAAACGATGCAAATTACAGATACCATCGCAGATATGCTTACACGAATCCGTAACGCAAATGCGGCAAAGCATTCGTCTGTTGACATTCCTGCCTCAAACCTGAAAAAGACTATTGCGCAAATCCTTCTCGACGAAGGCTATATCAAGAGCTTTCGTGTGATTGAGGACAACAAGCAGGGCGTTATTCGTGTTACACTTAAGTACACAGAGGATAACTCTCAGGTCATCACAGGTTTGCGCAGAGTGAGCAAGCCCGGTCTTAGAATTTATTCAAACTGCAAGGATATGCCCAAGGTGCTTAAAGGCCTCGGAATCGCAATTGTTTCCACTTCAAACGGAATCATGACCGACCGTGAAGCAAGAAAGCAGAACGTTGGCGGCGAAATCCTTGCGTTTGTATGGTAAGGAGGAATAGCATATGTCAAGAATAGGAAGACTTCCCGTTGCTGTTCCCGCCGGCGTTGATGTAAAAATCGACGGCTCTACAGTCACGGTAAAGGGACCTAAGGGAGAGCTTACTCACAGCTTTAAGCCGATTCTCACAATCGAGCAGAACGGCGCTGAGATAAATGTTTCCCGTCCCAATGACGAAAAAGAAACAAAGGCGCTTCACGGTTTGACAAGAACGCTTATCCACAACATGGTTGTCGGCGTAACCGAGGGCTTTAAGAAAGAGCTTGAGGTAAACGGCGTCGGCTATCGTTGCGCAAAGAACGGCAAGGACTTAAACCTTACAATCGGCTATTCACACCCTGTTGTTGTTACGGATACGGACGACGTAAAGACAGAAGTAAATGCGCCGAATAAGATTACTGTCGTCGGAATTGATAAGCAAAAGGTCGGTCATTTTGCGGCAAATATCAGGGCAAAACGTCCTCCCGAGCCGTACAAGGGCAAGGGCATCAAATATGCCGAAGAGCATATTCGCCGTAAAGAGGGCAAGGCAGGTAAGGGCAAGAAGTAAGACCCAAAGGGCATTCTTGTGTATCACCTTTAAAATCCCGTATGAAAGGACTGAGAAATAATGATTAAGTATGTTGACAAAAACGAGGTCAGACAAAGACGCCACAGACGTGTCCGCGGAAAGATTTCCGGCACGGCAGAGCGTCCCCGTCTGAACGTATTCCGTTCGTCAATGCACATATACGCACAGCTTATTGACGATGTTGCGGGCGTAACTCTTGCGGCGGCGGCTTCCACAGAGAAGGGCTTTGACGCAAACGGCGGCAATGTTGAGGGCGCAAAGAAGGTCGGACTTATGATTGCTCAAAAGGCAAAGGATAAGGGGATTTCCGACGTCGTCTTTGACAGGGGCGGCTATGTATATCACGGAAGAATCGCAGCTCTCGCAGAGGGCGCGCGTGAAGGCGGACTTAAATTTTAACCGCAAGGTAATTAGGAGGGAAAAATTTGGCACTGTTGGATTCAAGCAAATACGACCTTCAGGAAAGAGTCGTTGCAATAAACCGTGTATCCAAGACCGTTAAGGGCGGACGTATCGCAAAGCTTACGGCGCTTGTCGTCGTCGGCGACGGAAACGGCGTCGTCGGGTTTGGCACGGGCAAGTCCAGTGAAGTTCCCGATGCAATTCGCAAGGCAATCGAGGCCCAGGCCGATTGGGCGGAGATCGATGTGCAG
>CAZYRV010000005.1:12628-25179 GCA_964649485.1 uncultured Oscillospiraceae bacterium
CAATCGAGGATGCAAAGAAGAATATCGTAAAGGTTTCGATAAACGAAACAACAATTCCCCACGAGGTAATCGGAAAGTTCGGCGCAAGCCGTGTTCTCCTCCGTCCGGCACCGGAAGGAACCGGAGTTATTGCGGGCGGCTCTGTCCGTGCGGTTATGGAGCTTGCGGGCATCAAGAACGTCCGTACAAAGTCAATTCGCTCGAATAACCCCCAGAACGTCGTAAGGGCGACAATGGACGCAATCACTTCACTCAGAAACGCAGAGCAGGTTGCGGCTATCAGGGGAAAAACCGTCAAGGAGCTTTTCGCTTAAGACGGAAAATCCTCCGGATATTCTCCGGTCAGAAAGGACGGTCATTATGGCAGTAAAAATCAAGCTGGTTCGTTCGCTTATCGGCAGAAATGACAAACACATTGCGACAGCAAAGTCCTTAGGACTCCGCAAGGTCGGCGATGTCGTCACACAGCCCGATAACGACGCCACAAACGGCAAAATCAATTCAATTTCATATCTTGTTGAGGTTGAAAAGGCATAATCCGCATGGTTCGGATTGCTTAGGGTTATGACGACATAATCCCGCCAAAACAGTATTTTAAGTTGAGGATTAAGGGCTTTGCCCCCGCAACTATCAACTATTTCCTAACAACTATAAGGAGGTGGAACACAATGAAGCTTCACGAATTAGCTCCGGCTGAAGGCTCTAAGTCAGTCAGAAGGCGCGTTGGACGCGGACACGGCTCAGGCTGGGGAAAGACCGCGGCAAAGGGCCACAAGGGTCAGAACGCACGTTCCGGCGGCGGTGTAAAGGCAGGCTTTGAGGGCGGTCAGATGCCTCTCCAAAGACGTCAGCCTAAAAGAGGATTTAACAACAAGATTTTCGCAACCGTTTATGCGGTGGTAAATATCGCCGACCTCGAACAGAGATTCGAAAACGGTGCTGTTGTTGACGCACAGGCGCTTAAAGACGCAGGTCTTATCAAGAAAACTCTTGACGGAATCAAGGTTCTCGGAACTGGCGAGCTTACAAAAAGTCTTACGGTAAAGGCTGCTAAATTTTCGGCTGCTGCTCAGGAAAAGATCGAAAAGGCAGGCGGAAAGGCTGAGGTGAACTGATGTTTCAGGTGTTCAGAAATGCGTGGAAGATTGCTGATCTCCGCAAAAAGCTTTTATATACCCTGTTCATTATTGTAATTTTCAGATTTGGTTCAAACGTTCTCGTGCCGTTTCTTGACAACTTCGCAATTCAGAATATCATCGGCGACGGCACAATTTTAAATTATTTCGACCAGATGACGGGCGGCTCGCTTGGTAAAGGGACTATCCTTGCCATGTCGATTACACCGTACATCAATGCATCAATCATTATCCAGCTTTTGACGGTTGCCATTCCGGCGCTTGAAAAGCTTGCTAAAGAAGGCGACGAGGGAAGAAAAAAGCTTGACAAGGTTACGAAGGTGACTTCGCTTATAATTGCGGTTGTTCAGGCGACGGCATTCTATTTCTTCCTGAGAAACGGTGTCACGGTTGACGGAACCCGTACTCCTATTTTAAAGTACGGCGACGCTTTTGGCAACTCGGATATGTTCAGCACAATCCTTGCCGCAATCGCCATTATCGGTTGTTTTGTCGCAGGCGCTTCCGTAATCATCTGGCTTGGCGACAGAATCAACGAAAAGGGCATCGGAAACGGTATTTCCATGATACTTTTCGCAGGTATCGTGTCGAGAATGCCCCACAATATTTCCAATATGTTCGATCAGGTCGAAGCCCGTCCTCAGGACTGGTTCTTGGCGCCGCTTATCTTGATTATTTACGTACTCATGATTGCGCTTGTCGTCCTGATGAACAATGCCGAGCGCAGAATCCCTGTTCAATACGCAAAGCGTGTTGTCGGACGGAAAATGTACGGCGGTCAGTCGTCGCATATTCCGATTAAGGTTGCAATGGCGGGCGTTATGCCGATTATTTTCGCATCGTCCATCATGACACTCCCGCAGACGCTTGAGGGATTTTTCCCTGCGACACAAGGCTCGGTTTGGTATACCATTGTAAACTTATTTAAGTCAACCTCTTGGTTTTACGCAATCTTATATTTCCTCTTGATTATCGGATTCAACTATTTCTATATTGCAATCCAGTATAATCCCGTCCAGATTGCGAATGACCTTAAAAAGAACAACGGCGCTATTCCCGGTTATCGTCCGGGCAAGCCCACATCAGACTTTATAAGCAACTCCCTTTCGAAAATAACCCTCATGGGTGCGATTTTCCTCGGCTTTATCGCAATCTTCCCGATTTTGTTCGGGCAGTTTACGGGAATGACCGGCATTTCACTCGGCGGAACAACCCTCCTAATCGTGGTTGGCGTCGCACTTGAAACTGTCAGAACTCTCGAGAGCCAGATGATGATGCGCCATCACAAGGGATTTTTGGAATAGGGCATGACGGGAAAGGAAAAAGCATGAACTTGATTTTTCTCGGCGCGCCCGGTGCGGGCAAGGGCACACAGGCGGAGGTTGTCTGTGAAAAGCTTAAAATTCCGGCAATATCAACCGGAAATATCCTGAGAGAAGCCGTCGCAAACGGCACAGAGGCGGGGCTTAAGGCGAAAAGCTTCATGGACAGCGGCGCTCTTGTCCCCGACGACGTGGTAATCGGTATCTTAAAGGATAGAATTTCCCAGCCTGATGCGCAAAACGGCTTTGTCTTAGACGGTTTTCCAAGAACCGTAGAGCAGGCGGTTGCGCTTGAGGATATGGGAGTCAGAATCGACAAGGTTGTTGAAATCTTTGTTGAGGACGAAAAAATAATCAAAAGGCTTTCAGGCAGACGTGTTTCGGAGAAAAGCGGAATTTCCTATCACATTGAATACAAGCCCCCCAAGGTTGAGGGAATTTGTGACGTGACAGGCGAAAAGCTTATTCAACGAGAGGACGATAAGCCAGAAACAGTCTTAAAGCGGCTTCAGACCTACCACGAAAAAACAGCTCCGCTTAAGGATTTTTATAAATCCAGAGGCAAGCTCGTCACTGTTGTAGGACAGGAAGAAATCGCTGATACAACAAGGCTTACGCTTGAGGCAATCGGGTAAAAGCCTAATAAAAAAGGGGGATTTGAAATGATTCAGGTAAAAACCCCCGGCGAAATTTCCCAGATGCTTAAAGCTTGTGAAATTTCTGCACAGGCTCTGGCTTACGCAGGACGCTCTATTCATTCGGGAATGACCACCTGGGATCTGGATCGACTCATTCATGAGTTTATCACATCTAAGGGTGCCAAGCCGTCGTTTCTCGGCTATGGCGGATTTAAAGGCAGTGCCTGCATATCCATCAACGAGGAGCTTATTCATGGGATTCCGTCGAAAAAGCGGCTTATCCATGACGGCGACATTGTCACTGTTGACGTAGGGGCTTGCATTGACGGCTATCACGGCGATAATGCCGCAACCTTTGCCGTCGGTGAAATAAGCCAAGAGGCGCAGAAGCTTCTTGACGTGACAAAGCAAAGCCTTTATGAGGGCATAAAAATGGCGGTTGAGGGAAACCGAATCGGCGACATCTCAAACGCTGTCGAAACCTATTGCGTTTCGAGAGGCTATGGAGTGGTTAAAAAGTATATCGGACACGGCGTAGGACATGATCTGCATGAAGACCCCGAGGTTCCGAACTTTGGAAAGCCCGGCAGAGGCCCGAGGCTTGTCCCGGGAATGACGATTGCGATTGAGCCTATGATTAACATGGGGACAGAGCAGGTTCGTGTTCTGGGCGACGGCTGGACGGTTATTACGGCGGACGGAAAGCTTTGCGCCCACTTCGAGCATACGATTGCAATCACCAAAGGCGAGCCGCTTATCATGACCCTTGAGAGCCACTGATCAAACTCCGGAGGACCAATGGAGCAGCTTAAAGCAGGAATGATTGTCAAAAACACGGCAGGGCATGACGGCGATAAGTTTTTAGTCGTTTTGTCCGTCGAAAAAGACGGATATGCCCTTGTCGTTGACGGCAAACGCAGAAAAATAGATAAACCAAAGCGGAAAAACCCAAGGCATCTAAATCGCACAAACGCTCAACTATGCCTTTCGGGTATAACCGACAAACAAATACGAAAAGCCCTGAGAGCCTTTAATTCGGGGCAAAGCATCGCCGAGGAGAGTGAATAGCTTGTCTAAAGAAGATGTAATCGAAGTTGAGGGCGTGATCCTTGAAGCGCTTCCGAACGCAATGTTTCAAGTAGAGCTTTCAAACGGGCATAAAATCCTTGCTCATATCAGCGGCAAGCTGAGAATGAATTTTATTCGGATTCTGCCCGGTGATAAGGTGACGGTCGAAATGTCGCCTTATGATTTGACAAAAGGGCGCATAACATGGAGATCGAAATAGCCCTTTATCAAGGAAAACGACCGCCTCATATGAAATTTAGGAGGTAATTTAAATGAAAGTAAGACCTTCCGTAAAGCCTATGTGTGACAAATGCAAGGTAATCAAGCGCAAGGGCAAGGTTATGGTTATCTGCAAGGATCCAAAGCATAAGCAAAGACAGGGCTGATGCCCGTTTAAGACAGGATTATTCTGTCAATATTATAGGAGGATAAACAATGGCAAGAATTGCTGGTGTGGACTTACCAAAGGAAAAGCGAGTCGAAATCGGTTTGACATACGTTTTCGGCATCGGCAGAAAAACCGCGACAAACATTCTTTCTTGTGCAGGAATAAATCCGGACATTCGTGTTAAGGACCTTTCCGATGAGGAAGAAGCAAAAATCCGTGAAGCGATTGAAAAGCTCGGGATTGTTCTTGAGGGTGATTTGAGAAGACGGGTTGCGCTTAATATTAAGCGTCTTGTTGAAATCAACTGCTATCGCGGAACACGTCACCGCAAGGGTCTTCCTGTTCGTGGTCAGCGTACAAAGACAAACGCAAGAACACGCAAGGGCCCGAAAAAGACGATTGCAAACAAGAAGAAGTAATAGGAAAGGGGCTTAATAAATGGCAACAAAAGGAACCGGTAAGAAAACCGTTGTTCGCAGACGCCGCGAGCGCAAAAACATCGAAAACGGCGCTGTTCATATTCAGTCAACCTTTAACAACACAATCGTTACTGTGACTGATACACAGGGAAATGCTATTTCTTGGGCAAGCGCCGGCGGCCTTGGCTTCCGCGGCTCGAAGAAATCAACCCCCTTTGCCGCACAGACTGCTGCTGAAACGGCTGCTAAGGCTGCTATGGAGCATGGGCTTAAAGCGGTTGAAGTTTTCGTAAAGGGACCCGGCTCGGGACGTGAAGCGGCTATTCGTGCGCTTCAGACTGCCGGTCTTGAAGTAAGAATGATCAAGGACGTAACGCCCATTCCTCACAATGGCTGCCGTCCGCCTAAAAGAAGACGCGTATAAGCGCAAAAACCGAGAATTATGCCTGTTGCCGCCACAATATTGCGGCTTGGCATGAGGGCAAATCGTTGCTCGGCGTCGGAAAATCCGATATTATTTGAAAGACGAGGTATTTTATAATGGCAGTAAACAGAGATCCTGTTTTAAAGAAGTGTAAGGCACTCGGCGTAAGCCCCATGGTGCTTGGCTATTCCAAGGAATCAAGACGTAAAAGAGAAACCAACAGACGCAGAAAGGTTTCTGAATACGGTCTTCAAAAGAACGAAAAGCAAAAGCTCAAGTTCATTTACGGTATGCTTGAAAAGCAGTTCCATCACTATTATGAGCTTGCGACAAAGGAAGAGGGCGTTGCCGGCGAAAACCTTCTCCGTCTTCTTGAATCCCGCCTTGACAACGTTGTTTTCAGAATGGGCTTTGCAATCACACGTCGTGAAGCAAGACAGCTTGTCACTCACGGCCACTTTAACGTAAACGGTCAGCGTGTTGACATTCCGTCATACCGCATCAAGCCCGGCGACACAATCACTCTCCGTGACAACAGCAAAAAAAGCGAAAAGTTCAAGCAGATTGCGGAAGCAACCCACGGACGTGTTTCACCGCTTTGGCTCGAAGTAAACAAAGAGGCAGGTACAGCAAAGGTTGCCCGTGCCCTCGCAAGGGACGACCTTGATTATGAAATCCAGGAGCATTTGATCATCGAGCTGTATTCTAAATAATATCTTTTCGGCATATATAT
The DNA here is from genome assembly GCA_964649485.1 of uncultured Oscillospiraceae bacterium. GTDB lineage: Bacteria > Bacillota > Clostridia > Oscillospirales > Ruminococcaceae > JAAYSD01. The sequence continues at coordinate 18,757 of CAZYRV010000005.1, forward strand.
GCAGGGTGCAGTTATTTTTAATTCACAACCGCGGCATTGCCGTTTGAGTTTAAATATAATCGACAGATTATGATTTAAAATTAACTGTGCCATACCGCCCCGTCTTTTTTTGGTGCGGTATAAGGAATTACAGTATCGCCTTTGGGCGAATGATGACAAATTTGCAGGAGGGTTAATAATGCTCGAAAAAATTGAAAAGCTTACCATCGATACAAAGCTGAGATCGGACGGCACATACGGCACGTTCGTGCTCGAGCCGCTTCAAGGCGGATATGGAAACACGCTCGGCAACAGCCTTAGGCGTGTCCTGCTCTCCTCACTGCCCGGAGTTGCTGCCACATCGGTTCGGATTGACGGTGTTCTTCACGAATTTTCGACAATCCCCGGTGTAAAAGAGGACGTAACCGAAATTATCCTTAATATTAAGGGGCTTATTGCAAAGCTTTATTGTGACGGCCCGAAAACCGTCTATATCGAGGCTGAGGGCGAATGTGTAGTCACCGCCGGTGACATCAAAACCGACAGCGAGGTCGAGATTCTCGACCCCGGTATGCACATAGCAACCCTCGAGCCGGGCGCAAAGCTCTATATGGATATTACTCTTGAGAGGGGAAGGGGCTATGTTTCGGCGGAAGCCAACAAGCAACAGCTCCAGCCGATTATCGGCGTTATCCCCATCGACAGCATTTACACCCCCGTATTAAAGGTGAACTATACCGTCGAGGACAAGCGTGTCGGTCAGCGCACTGACTATGACCGCCTTGTAATGGAGGTCTGGACGAACGGAACAATCTCCGCAAAAGAAGCCGTTTCGTATGCGGCGAAGATTTTGATCGACAGGCTTCAGCTTTTTGCCGACCTGTCCGACGAAACCGCCCAGCCGGAGCTTATGGTTGAAAAGGACGACAACAGTAAGGATAAGGTGCTTGAGATGACAATCGAAGAGCTTGACCTTTCTGTGCGCTCGTTTAACTGCTTAAAACGTGCGGGGATAAATACAGTCGGCGACCTCACCGATAAGTCCGAGGAGGACATGATGAAAGTCCGCAATCTCGGAAAGAAATCCTTTGAGGAAGTCAAGGCAAAGCTTATTTCTCTCGGCTTTGACCTTGCTTCAAGCGAAGAAAACTGATAAATCACGCGGCGGTTTTTCGTGCCGCTGAAAGGAGCAAAAAATGCCAGGAACAAGAAAGCTGGGCAGAACCAGTGACCATAGAAAAGCGATGCTTAGGGCGATGGTGACATTCCTGCTTGAAAACGGTAAGATTACGACGACCGTCACTCGGGCGAAGGAAGTCCGTGCCGTTGCAGAGAAAATCATCACACTCGGCAAGGATTCGTCTTTACATTCTAAGCGCCAGGTGTTTTCTTACGTAACCAAGGAGGGCGTCGCAAAGAAGCTTTTCGACGAAATTTCTCCTAAGTATGCCGACAGAAACGGCGGATATACACGTATTGTAAAGATTGGCCCCAGACGCGGCGATGCCGCTGAGATGGCAATTATAGAGCTTATATAATTGTAATAATAAAAAGCGGCTTTCATTGAAAGCCGCTTTTGTTTTTGCTTGAATATGGTGAAAATTTAATCGAAGGTGTTAATGCAGAGCCTTACCGCTTGCTTCCGATAAAGAAAAGCGCAATCGTCCCCGGCCCTGAATGACAGCCGATTACAGGGTCAACATAGTTAATCGTGATGTCGTCAAAGCCGAACTTGGTTTTGACAAGCTCTGCGACATATTCTGCGTCCTCAATGCAGTCGCCGTGGGAAATATAGACGGGCTGTTTCATGGTTTTGTCAACCGTCTGTTCCATGCGCACTACAAGGGTTTCAAGCGATTTTTTGCGCCCGATTGCCTTGCCGACGGGGATAAGCCGCCCCTCATTATCGACGTGCATTACAGGCTTAATATGCAAAAGCGAGCCGGCAATTGCTGTTGTTGCGGAAATTCTACCGCCTCGTTTTAGGTAAAATAAGTCGTCAACTGTAAACCAATGGCAAATATTAAGCTTGTTTTCGTCAATGGTATGGCAGACCTCATCAATGCTTTTTCCGTCGTTTTTAAGCTCAACCGCATAATGCACGAGAAGCCCCTCGCCGAGGGAGGCACAAAGGCTGTCCACGGACATAACCTTTCTTTCGGGATATTTTTCGCCGAGCTCTTCAAGGCAAAGCTTTCCCATTTGATAAGTTCCGCTTAGCGCAGAGGAAAAACCGATGTATAAAATGTCCTCTCCGCCCTGTAAAATCGGCTCGAAAATATCATGAAAATCCGAAATCGTAGGAAGCGAAGTTGAAATATTTTTTTTCTGTCTTGCAAAATCGTAAAAACGCTTATTATCAGTTTCTACTCCCTTAACATAGCTTTTATACATTTTTCCGTCGGCAATATACGACAGCGTGACAATCTCAAGCCCATACTCCTCAATTTGACGGTCGGTTAAATTAGCCGACGAATCAGTCACAATTCTAAAACTCATCATCATTCTCCTTTTCATGGTATTGCGTTTTTATATATTAATTATAACGCAAGGGCGCAAAAAAGAAAACCTACTGTTCGGGATTTGCGGTAGAATAACAAGAAAAGCAACTCTACGCACAGTAGAGTTGCTTTTTTTGCAAGTAGAGAAGCTTCTACTTGCGTTTTTTAAGCCTCGACCATAGAATAATGATGATTTGCCCTGGTATTCCGATGAAAAAAAGCAGCCAATAATTATAGGAAAAAAAGGAAATGTAAACTGCGGCAATGCTTGTCCAGCAAAGAAGGCTTATTATCAAATAATTGTATCTGCTTCTGCCCCAGATTGAGTTGAAAATAAGAATAATTATTATTGAAACGGGAACGGCGACAACATAAGAGAGCCAGAGCTTAGAAACGTCGGGAAGCCAGGTTTTTCCTACGACAAAAACAAATGTTGCGACAAACCAAACGAGGGCGACGGACATAAGCGTGATTATGATGTGGTTAGACTTGATGTGCTTTTGCGGTCTGACTTCATCAACGCTGTGCGGATAGAAAAGATAGTCCACAGTCACGCCGAAAAGCTCTGAAATTGCTTTCAGAGTGAACACGTCGGGAACGGATTCGCCACGCTCCCATTTAGAAACCGCTTTGTCGGTATAGCTCAGCTTTTCGGCAAGCTCGGCTTGAGTAAGGCTGTGCGCCTGCCGAAGGGTTAGTATGTTTTCGGCAATACATTTTCTATAAATATCCATATTTCACTCCGTTGTTTATATTTTGTATAACTCGGACTTGAAAATAATAACGTATCAAAGATTAGGCAACTAACGATATAATTATTTTAACACACTTTCTTATTTAAGTCAAAGGAAATGTGACGTTTTCACAAAATTTGCACAAAAACGTTTAAGCGGGGTTGCAAGCTCATAAAAAATAAGGGCTTTCGCCCTTACTTAATGCTGTTGAAAATAAGTTTAGCCGCCGAGATATGCCTGCTTTACACGCTTGTCCTTGGAAAGCTCTTTCGCATCGCCCTGCATAACGATTCTGCCCGTTTCGAGGACGTAAGCCCTGTCAGCAAGCTCAAGCGCCATTTTTGCGTTCTGTTCTACAAGAAGAACGGTTACGCCGAGGCTGTTGACCTTGCGGATAATTGAGAATATTTCCTGAACAAGAAGCGGCGAAAGCCCCATTGTCGGCTCGTCCAAAAGCATCATTTTCGGTTTTGACATAATCGCCCTGCCGATTGCAAGCATCTGCTGTTCGCCGCCTGAAAGCGTCCCTGCAAGCTGCTTTTTACGCTCTTCAAGGCGGGGAAAGCTTTCGAAAACGGTTCTCATATCCGCTTTATTATTGATGGTAAAAGCGCCAAGCTCCAGATTTTCAAGCACCGTCATCTGTGAAAAAACATGACGGCCCTCCGGCACGTGCGCAAGCCGCATTTTGAGAATTTTATGTGCCGGAACGTGTGTAATGTCCGTTCCGTCGAAATTTATTACTCCGTTTTTCGGCTTTAAAAGGGCGGAAATTGCGTGCATAATCGTTGTTTTTCCCGCACCGTTCGCCCCGATAAGCGTAACGATTTCGCCCTCGTTTACCTCAAAGGAAACATTTTTAATTGCGTGAATAGAGCCGTAAAAAACCTCAAGCTCTTTTACCTCAAGCATTTTGTTCATGCAAACCGCCTTTCTCTACGCTTCCTCGCCGAGATAGGCGGCGATAACCTTGGGATTGTTTTTGATTTCATCAGGAGCGCCTGTTGCAATAATTCTGCCATAGTCAAGCACTACGATTTTTTCGCAAATGTCCATGACAAAGCTCATGTCATGCTCTATAAGCAATATGGAAATGTTGAATTTATCACGAATTTTCTTGATAATATCGCTTAGCTCTGCGGTTTCGGTCGGGTTCATGCCTGCGGCAGGCTCGTCCAAAAGCAGAACCTTTGGGTGAGAGGCAAGAGCACGTGCGATTTCAAGGCGGCGCTGTTGCCCGTACGGAAGGTTTTTTGCAAGGCTGTCCGCTTGGTCGGAAAGACCGAGAAATTTCAGAAAAATCCTTGCCCTTCTGTCAAGCCTTGCTTCGCTCCGCCAATATGCCGGAGTTCTGAAAATGCCTTGAAAAATGTTGTATTTAACGTATTTGTTCATGGAGTTTTTTACGTTGTCGAGGGCGGTCATATCCGAAAAAAGACGGATATTCTGAAATGTCCTTGAAACGCCGAGCTTTGCAATCTGATAGGTTTTAAGCCCGTTAAGCGGTCTGTTTTCGAGAGAAACCGTCCCTTCTGTCGGCGTGTAAACGCCTGTGAGCATATTAAAAACCGTGGTTTTTCCGGCGCCGTTCGGCCCGATAAGCCCGACAATTTCACCTTGCTCTATTGAAAAGTTTACGTCCTCGACAGCTTTGAGTCCGCCGAAATTTATTGATAAATTTTTAACTTCAAGCTGATGCATTGCTGTCGCCCTCCTTTTCCTTTTTACCAAACCACTCGTTTATAAGCTTTTTCTTATCAGAGGATTTGCAGAAAATAACGATTTTTTTCCAAAACCGTGAAAGCGAAAATTCATAGCCGCCAAAAAGTCCCTTAGGTCTGAAGAGCATCATTATAATCAGAATAAGTGCGTAAATAACCATGCGGTAGTTCGTGATTTCTCTGAAGCCGCTTAAAATCTGCGGCACAAGCGTGAGTATGACAGCCGCAATGACAGAGCCTGTCACAGAGCCCATTCCGCCCAAAACGACAATGATAAGGATTTCGATTGAATAGTTAAAATCGAAATCTCTGGGGGAAATTACGCCGATATTATGAGCATAAAGCCCGCCGGCGATTCCCGCAAAAAATGCGCCCATTACAAAAGCAAAAAGCTTGTAGGCGACGGTGTTTATTCCCGATGCCTCTGCGGCGATTTCGTTATCCCGTATTGCAATAACCGCCCTGCCGTGGCGGGAATTTATGAAAGTGTAGATTACCGCAACGGAAAAAACCGTAACAAAATAAACAATAGGAAGGCTTGCGACGGCGGGGATTCCGTTCAGACCTTTTGCGCCGTTGGTGATTGAAAGGTTGTTCATGACGACACGTATTATTTCGCCGAAGCCAAGCGTCAGAATCGCAAGATAGTCGCCCTTAAGCCGAAGTGCAGGGATACCGATTATGATACCGAAAATTGCCGCCATGACACCGCCGAAAAGGATACCGAGGGGAAGCGAAATATAGATTGGCGTCGGTAGATTTATCGTCATAAGCGCCGCAGAATACGCACCTACGGACATGAAGCCGGCGTGTCCGAGGGCAAGCTGACCGAGAAAGCCGGTGACAAGGTTTAGGCTTACGGCAAGCAAAACGTTTATAAGAATGTTTTTGATGTTCATCATCAGGTACGGGTCAATCATCCCCGCAAATTCAAGCGATTGAATAACCGCATAGATTGCGGCAATAATCGCAAAGTTTACCGCATAAGGAAGCCAGCGTTTTTTCTTCATATCACACCTTCTCCCTTACTTCTGTTCCGAATATTCCCGACGGCTTGAATATAAGCACAATTATAAGTATGCCGAAAACAACTGCGTCCGAATAAGGATTCAGGACGTTTACGCTTTTGACATAGGTTTCGACTATGCCGAGGGCAATTCCGCCGACCATTGCTCCGTGAATGCTTCCTATTCCGCCAAGAACGGCGGCGACAAAGGCTTTAAGCCCGAATAAGCCGCCCATGTACGGCGTAATTGACGAATAGGACGCACTGTAAAAAACAGAGGCGATTGCCGCCAAGCCGGAGCCTAAGGCAAAGGTGAACATGATGACTGTTGTGCTGTTGATTCCCATAAGCTTTGCAGCGGCAGGGTCTTCTGAGGTTGCACGCATTGCCTTGCCCATTTTGGACTTTTGCACCAAAAGCTGGAGAAGCAAAAGCAAAATAAGCGACACGACAATTACTATAAGGGTTACGTAATCGACCTT
>CAZYRV010000005.1:25189-40830 GCA_964649485.1 uncultured Oscillospiraceae bacterium
TGCTTCCGAGGCTCATGCTTCCTGTTGGGAAAAAGCTTGGAAACTGGTATGACGACGAGCCGTAAATGTTCTGAAACAGGTTTTGCAGGAATATACTGACTCCTATTGCCGTAATTAAAAGTGAAATGCGGGGCGCATCTTTTTTGATGAGGTGGTCATAGGCAAGCTTTTCTATGAGGATTCCGGAAAGCACGCCGAAAGCGACCGTCAATAAAATCGCCGGTATTACGGGAACATTCATTGTTTTAAGCAGGGTGAACAGAATGTAGGCGTTTATCATGATGATATCGCCGTGCGCAAAATTTATAAGCTTTACGATTCCGTAAACCATGCTGTATCCCAAAGCGACAAGGGCGTAGATGCTTCCAAGCCCGAGTCCGTTTATAAATTGACTCAGTATATCCATTAAATCTACCTTTCGGAAATGAAATCAATCAGAGCAGCAATCTGCTCTGATTGAAAATGAGCAACAACCGCTCGTATTATTTAGCCTTCAAGCGAATATGTTTCGACAAATTTGTAAGCTCCGTCTTTAATCGTTGTGATGGAAACGGTCTTTACGGGGTTGCGGTTTTCGTCGAACTTGATTGTTCCTGTGATTCCCGCATAGGTTATGTTTTTAAGCGCCTCGGTGATTTTTGCGCTGTCGTAGAAGTCGGGCTTGTCAACACCTTCAAAAGCGGTTTCGACAGCTTGCTTTACCATGTAAACAGTGTCATAGCCAAGCGCTGCAAAGGGTGTTGCGTCAGAGCCGTAGGTTGATTTATACGAAGCGAGAAATGCCTGAAGCTTTTCATCTGTGCTTTCGGTTGAATAGTGGTTGTTGAAATAAATGCCTTCAACAGCGGAATAGTTGCTCGGGTCGAGGACGCTTAAAATTCCGTCCCAGCCGTCGCCGCCAAGCATTGTGGATTCAACGCCGGCATTTTTCGCCTGAACGCTTATAAGAGCGATATCCTGATAGTACACGGGGAGGAAGAAAACGTCGGCATTTTTGCTTGCGATATTTGTAAGCTGTGCCTTGAAGTCAACGTCGCCCTTTGTATAGCTTTCGTCGGAAAGAATCTCAAGTCCAAGCTCTGCTGCTTTTTCCTTGAAAGCGTTTCTGAGTCCGGTTGAATAGTCGTCGGAGTTATCATAAAGAATAGTTGCTGTTTTTGCGCCGAGAACCTCATATGCGTATTTTGCCATGAGCTGGCCCTGATATGGGTCTGTAAAACAGGTTCTGAAAATGTTGTCGCCCTTTTGTGTGATTTCCATTGCCGTACCCGAGGGGGTAATCATAGGAATCTTGTCCGCAGCTGCCTTCTGCGCAACCGCAATTGACGGTGTTGACGTAACGTCGCCGACAAGAACGGCAATTTTGTTCTGCTCGACAAGGCGGCTGTAAGCCGTTACGGCTTCTTTAGAATCGCCAAGCTCGTCCAAAACGGAATATTCAATCTGCTTGCCGAGGACGCCGCCTGCCTTGTTGATTTCATCAATCGCCATTTTGACGCCGTTATTTACCGCTGTTCCGTAAACGGAAACCTCGCCTGTAAGCGGTGCAAGTCCGCCTATTCTTAAAACATCGCTTGTTTTTCCGCCTGCCTCACCGTTTGAACAGCCTGTCGCCAAAAGCGAAACTGCAAGCACGGCGGAGAGAAATTTCTTTTTCATATACAATCCTCCATATTAAAATTCAATAAAGCTAAACATACACTAATTATACACGTTTTCATCAACTATGCAATATAAATGGGAAAAAACCGTCATTCTGCACAAAATATTTTTTAAAACAGGCGCCGAAACAATGTTTTTTGATATGGATTTTTGCTTTGTTACACTTAAGCGGCAAGGTTTTGCATTGTCTTTGCTGTAAGCCGCTTCCTTTTTAATGCAAAAAAGAGCTTTGAAATTATTCATAAAAATTTAAAGGCATCACCGCACAAAGACCAGAAACATCCTTGACGGCACGCTTGCTTTTTCTTTTAGCCGATTTTGGCGTCAAAATTCCTCAAAATACCTAAACTATAAATTCTTTAATTTTTTCAGTAATTTCGGTGTTGTCCGAATAAATGTTCAGTTTGACGGGCTTGTCAAGGCTCAGGCTGAATATACCCATGACAGAATGCGCATCGATTATGCTGTGGTCTTTTACAATTTCACAATCTGTTTCAAAGCCGGATATTGCCGCGGTGAATCTTTTGATTTTTTCCGCAGTGTCCAATAGAATATTTACCGATATCATAGTTTTCTCCTACTTCATGCTGTCTACTCTTTTTGATATATTTCTGTTGAAATTTATGACTTGGTGCTCGTACTCCGCATTCATAAGCGGGGAATTAATCATGAAATCCGCCGTCGCCTTGTTATTCGCAATCGGAATATCATAAACCTGAGCAATTCTCAAAAGCGCCTTGACGTCGGGGTCGTGGGGCTGCGCGGCAAGAGGGTCGGAGAAGAAAATAATAAGGTCGATTTTCCCTTCGACGATTTTTGCTCCGATTTGCTGGTCGCCGCCTAAAGGGCCGCTGTTATAGCCTCTTACGGGCAAGCCGGTTTTTTCGGCGATAAGCCGTGAGGTCGTCCCTGTTCCGCAAAGGAAATGGCGGTTCAAAATGGTTTTGTTATGCTCGCACCACTCTATAAGCTCTTGCTTTTTTCCGTCGTGGGCAATAAGCGCAATTCGCTTTTGTGCGGGTATGGTAAATGTAATATATTCGTCCGTAATCATTTTTGCCTCTTTTCTATGGTTGTCTTATAGATATTATTATAGCGCAAAATCTGCGAATGTGCAAGACATATTAACACAAAAACATTGCTTGTACAAAATTTTCACGCAATCATTGCTATTCTGTGGAAAATGTGATATTATATTAATAGTGAAAATAAAAAGCGGGGGAATTTCTAAGATGAAGGAAAGCGATGACAAGCGTTTTGCGGTATTGATCGATGCGGACAACGTTTCGGACAAGTATATAAAATTTATTTTTGACGAGCTTTCAAATGACGGCGTAATCACCTATAAGCGTATTTACGGCGACTGGACAAGACCGGGGCTTTCGTCGTGGAAAAGCATACTTTTAAATCATTCTATCACGCCTATTCAGCAATATGGCTATACCAGCGGGAAAAATGCGACGGACTCCGCCATGATAATCGATGCGATGGATATTTTATATTCGGGCAAGGTCGAGGGCTTTTGCATCGTGTCAAGCGACAGCGACTTCACCCGCCTTGTCGCCCGCCTGCGTGAATCGGGTATGTATGTCGTCGGCATGGGCGAGCAGAAAACACCCGCACCGTTTATCGCCGCCTGCAACAAGTTTAAATATCTTGAAATCCTTGCCCAAAGCGAGCTTCCGCAGGACAATAACGCAGGCAACTGCGCACAGGGCAAAAATGCGCTTAAATCGCTTATTACCCCGATGGCAAAAATTTCAAAGGCAATCGAATCTATCGTTGACGAAACCTCCGACGACGACGGCTGGAGCAGCCTGAGCGAAGTCGGAAACATTCTATCCAAGCGCTTTCCCGACTTTGACGTGCGGAATTATGGCTATTCAAAGCTTACGCTTCTTGTCGGCTCTCTCAAAAATTTCCATGTTGAGGCAATCCCGATTCCCGGCACGAACACAAAGGTTGTTTATGTGAGAAAAAAGGCGAGATAGGCAAACAAAGCCGTGAGGATATTTTTCGGTTTGGAATAAAAATATTTTTCAAAAAGTATTGACAAAGCATAAATTGCGTGCTATAATATAAATGTTCTATAATGTTGCAAATGTTCACATATTTTTGTAAGCTTTTCCGCATTAAGAGTTTACAAAAATATGTGTTTTTTGTTCGTTGTAAAATAAATAAATTTTTAAGGAGGTACCGACTATGAGTAACGGTACAGTAAAATGGTTCAATGAAGAAAAGGGCTTCGGCTTCATCGCAAACGAAGACGGCGGCGACGATGTATTCGTACATTTTTCCGCAATCAAGTCTGAAGGCTTTAAGACTCTCAAAGAGGGTCAGAAGGTTACTTTTGACGTAGAGCGCGACCCCAAAAACAGCAGCAAGTTCCGTGCTGTAAACGTAATGGCTGTATAGTCAAGACGCAAATCAAAGCCCCTCGATTTTTCGGGGGGCTTATTTTTGTTTTGGCGGGGGTAAAATTTGTTTAATCGCTGTAAAAGCATATGCAAAGCGGCAAAACAATCCATATTCAATGATTTTCCGCCGCCGTTATGAAACTTTATGAAAAAATTCGGCTGATATGTACAAAAACACTTGACATTGAGGCGAAAATAATGTAAAATTTAAGGTGCGTTTAAAATAATTATATGTGCATAAATCCGTTGTCATTTTTTCGAGCAATTGGGCTTTTAAGCCATTTCTCGGCAGACAGAGGTATTCGTGCCGTTATATATTGCCTTATCAATATAATTCTGTGTTCAAAGTATAGCATTGACATATGAGAAATCAAATCTTTATGTTTGGGTATAGCTCTTGTTGTATGTATGTTTTGCCAAAGGCGGAAGTGCCGCTTTCGGCGGCTCCATACATAGCTTTGACGTGGTTTTGAAAAGCTCCTGCTTTGTAGATAAGGTACGTTAATTTACAAGAAGGAGGAAATAATGTGGAACTTTGGGAAATAATCCTCTGTGTCGCGGTATTCGCAGTCGGCTTGCTGATTGGCGGAGTTGTTATGTTCAACGCCGGAATCAAGCACCGCAAAAAAGTTGCGGAAGCACAAATTGAGTCAGCCGAAAAGGAAGCCGCAAGGATTGTTGAAGAAGCACAGGAAAAAGCGGAAACAAAAAAGAAAACAGCCCTCGTAGAAGCAAAAGACGAAATTTATCGCCTCAGGGGCAATGCTGAAAAGGAAATTCAAAGGCTTAAAAACGAAGCCGACAAGGACATTAAAGAACGGCGGAACGAGGTTCTGCGCTCAGAACGCAGACTTCAGCAAAAAGAAGAAAATATCGACCGCAAAAACGAAAAGATTGAAAAGCTTGAAGAAAAGCTGAACGCAAAGCACAAAAAAGCGGATTCCGATCTGGAGGAGGCAGAGCAAATCAAGCGCAGTCAGCTTGATATTTTAGAGCGGATTTCAGGCTTCACGCTTGAGCAGGCGAAGGAACACCTCTTAAGCATAATGGACAGCGAGCTTCTCCATGAAAAGGCGGTTCGGCTTACCGCATTCGAGCAGAAAATCAAGGAGGAAGCGGACGAAAAGGCAAGACACTATATTTCGCTTGCGATTTCAAGGCTTGCCGCCGACACTGTTTCTGAAATGGCGGTTTCTGTCGTTGCTTTGCCGAATGATGAGATGAAGGGCAGAATAATCGGCCGTGAAGGCAGAAATATCCGTGCTCTCGAAACAATCACGGGAGTTGATTTGATAATCGACGATACGCCCGAGGCAATCACGCTTTCAAGCTTTGACCCTGTCCGCCGTGAAATTGCGAGAATTTCGCTCGAACGGCTTATCCAAGACGGCAGAATCCACCCTGCGCGGATTGAGGAAATGGTTGAAAAGGCAAGACGTGAGGTCGAAGCCAAAATCAAGCAGGAGGGCGAACGTGCCGTCATGGAAACCAACGTGAACGGTCTGCACCCAGAGCTTGTCAAGCTTATCGGCCGCCTGCGCTATCGCACCTCTTACAGACAGAACGTGCTTAACCATTCGATTGAGGTTGCGCACCTCTGCGGCATAATGGCGAGTGAGCTTGGTGTTGATGCGGCGCTTGCAAGACGTGCCGGCCTGCTCCACGACATAGGCAAGGCGCTTAATCACGAAATTGAAGGCTCTCACGTGCAAATCGGCGTTGACGTTTGCCGTAAGTATAAGGAAAGCCCCGACGTTATTCACGCAATCGAGGCGCATCACGGCGACGTTGAGGTCCGTACGGTTATTGCTGCTCTTGTTCAGGCGGCGGACGCAATAAGCGCTGCTCGTCCTGCGGCAAGAAGCGAAAATTTCGAAAACTATATCAAGCGTTTGCAAAAGCTTGAGGAAATCTGCACCTCTTACGACGGTGTCGAGAAATCCTTTGCTATTCAGGCGGGACGTGAAGTCAGAATCATGATTAAGCCCGAAAGCGTAAACGACGACGGCATGGTTCTGCTTGCCCGTGATATTGCAAGCCGAATCGAAAACGAGATGGAATATCCCGGTCAAATCAAGGTTAATCTCATAAGAGAAAGCCGTGCTATTGACTATGCGAAATAGCTGTATAACCGAATAACCGATACGGCTTTGAATACGCTCAACTCGTTAGTTTAAAGCGGTATGACCGCTTTAGTAAAGGGGAGCTTTCCGAAAGGTTTGCTCCCTGTTTTTACAGGAGTGAAAATCCATGACGACAAAAACACTTTATCTGAATAACCGACGGACGGCATATGTAAAGGCATATTTGCTTGACAAAATCGACAATATCGCTTTTTGCCATAAGCGCCCGTCTGTTGTAATCTTCCCCGGCGGAGGCTATGAGTTCTGCTCTGACCGTGAGGGCGAGCCGATTGCGCTTCAATATCTTGCAAAGGGCTTTAATGCCTTTGTGCTTTACTATACAACGAACAAGCAATATCCCTCCGCATTTCTTGACGCCGCTTATGCCTTTTATAAAATCCGTCAGCGTGCCGAACAGTTTTCCATAGACCCTGAAAAAATGGCGGTTGTGGGAATGTCGGCAGGCGGCCATCTTGCGGGCTGTCTGGCGACAATGTGGAACGATGTCACAATCAACAAAACCGTCGGCTGTCAGCCGCACGAAATCCGCCCGAACGCCGCCGTGCTTTGCTATCCTGTTATAAGCGGAATCACTTCTCCGCACATAGGCTCGTTTGACGTCCTGCTCGGGAAGAAAGCGCCCCGCTCTGAGCTTTCGAGGCTTTCGCTTGAAAATCGTGTAACCCCGAAAACACCGCCTGTTTTCCTCTGGCATACGGCGGACGACGACTGTGTTTCGGCGCACAATTCGCTTGTAATGGCAAAGGCCTGCATTTCCAATAAAGTCCCTGTCGAGCTTCATGTTTTCGACCACGGCCCGCACGGGCTTTCGGATTGCTCTAAATCGACGGGCTGGCATTCGGAGTTCTACGAAACGGATTGTAAGCAGTGGATAGAGCTTTCTGTGAAATTTTTAGAGAAATATTTAAAGGTGTAGAAGATATAGAAAGAGGACGATATGAAAAAACCGTTTGTTACTAAGGAACAGCTTGATAAAATCACGGCGGAGTTTCCCACTCCCTTTCATCTTTATGACGAAAAGGGAATCCGTGAAAATGCCCGCAAAATGCTTAAGGCTTTTTCGTGGAACAAGGGCTTTAAGGAATATTTTGCCGTAAAAGCAACCCCAAACCCGACAATTATGAAAATTCTGCTTGAGGAGGGCTGCGGCTTTGACTGTTCGTCTTATACAGAGCTTTTGCTTTCGGACGCAGTCGGCGCAAAGGGCAAGGACATCATGTTTTCGTCCAACGTGACTCCCGATGAGGATTTCCGCCTTGCGCACAAGCTCGGCGCTGTGATAAACCTTGACGACTTCACCCATATCGAGATATTGGACAGGCTTGTCGGCATTCCCGAAACGATTTCGTGCCGTTATAACCCCGGCGGCGAGTTCAAAACAAGCGAAACAGGCAACGTCATGGACACACCGAAGGACGCAAAATACGGCTTTACCCACGAGCAGATTATCGAGGGCTTTAAAATTCTCAAGGAAAAGGGCGCAAAGCGCTTTGGAATGCACGCTTTTCTTGCCAGCAACACGCTTACAAATGATTATTATCCCACTCTTGCGGGAATAATGTTCCGCACGGCGGTTGAGATTCAGGAAAAGTCGGGGGTCAAGCTCAGCTTTATTAATTTAAGCGGAGGCGTTGGTATTCCGTACAAGCCCGACCAGCCCGCAAATGACATTGAGGTAATCGGCGAGAGCGTCCGCAAGGTTTTTGAGGAAATTCTTGTTCCCGCAGGAATGGGCGACATCGAGATTTATACAGAGCTTGGCAGATTTATGCTTGCGCCTTACGGCTGTCTGGTTGCAACCGCAATCCGTGAAAAGCATATTTATAAGGAATATATCGGGCTTGATGCCTGCGCCGCAAACCTCATGCGCCCCGCAATGTACGGCTCTTATCACCACATCACCGTAAGCGGCAAGGAAAATGCGCCTTGTGACCATAAGTATGACGTTACGGGCGGGCTTTGCGAAAACAATGACAAGTTTGCGATTGACCGTATGCTTCCCAAGATTGAAATCGGCGACAAAATCATCATTCATGACACGGGAGCGCACGGCTTTTCCATGGGCTATAACTACAACGGCAAGCTGCGCTCGGCGGAGGTTCTGCTCTGCGAGGACGGAACGGCAAAGCTTATCCGCCGTGCCGAAACCCCCGACGATTATTTCGCAACGCTCAGAGGATTCGGTATATAATTTAAGGCATCACCGTACAAAGACGGCGGTACGATTGCGTAGGAATTTTGACGCCAAAATCGGCTAAAAGAACAGGCAAGCGTGCCGTCAAAGAAGGTTATCGTCTTTTTGCGGTGAAGCCTTAACAATAAAACCTTCAAGCCGTGCAATTTGTGTTGTGCGGCTTGTATATTTACCGCTAATTGTTATTTTATGCGGAAAATCTATACCAGTGTTCTGAAATCCTGTTATATAAAAACATTTTTTTATAAAATCATTGACATTATCTTGTTTGTGTGCTATTTATTTGTATACAAATTTTGCGGTTTTGGCATAAAATTCGCCCCGCAGTTTTCATTCGGGTGGCAAAATGGACAAGAACCCTAAGCATATTACGGACGAAACCTTGGTCGAGGACGTCAAGGCTGTCCCCGACGGAAGTGAAGCTTCCGCCCTTGCCGCAAGGTATATGGGGCTTATTTGCGCAATTGCGTCAAAGTTTCGGGGGAATGGTGCGGATTATGACGACCTTGTGTCCGAGGGGCTTCTTGCATATATTTGCGCAATCAGAGGCTATAATCCAGAGCTTGGTTCTTTCAAGGCATATGCGTCCGTGTGCATTGCAAACAGAATGAAAACGCTTTTATCAAGCGGAATTTCGCAGAAAAATGCCGTTGACTATAACACGGATTTGACGGAAATTGCCGACAAAGGCGATTCTCCGGAGGATTTCGTAATTTCCGACGAGCAAACCCGTGCTTTGCATAGCGAGCTTGCACGATTATTATCCCCTTTAGAGCTTTCTGTCCTCGAATTGTACGCCGATTCGTTTTCCTATTCCCAGATCGCTTCGTTTCTTTCAATAACCGCAAAATCCGTCGATAACGCACTTTCACGGGCACGGAAGAAGCTTAAGCGTATTTATAAAATTTAATCAAAATGACCATGTAGCTTAATGTCTAGAGCGTTGTATGTCCAATCGTTTAAATCGGTAGGCTTCTTCAAAGGTGTCGGTGCAAGTCCGTCCGGGGTCGGAAAAAATTTAAAGGGGTAAACTATCATGTACCAAGACAAAACACTCGTATGCAAGGAATGCGGATCTGATTTCGTATTCACAGCCGGCGAACAGGAATTCTACGCTGAGAAGGGCTTTGTAAACGAGCCCCAGCGCTGCAAGGCTTGCCGCGATGCCAAGAAAAGCTCCGTAAAGAGCAGAGAAATGTACGAAACAACCTGTGCTGAGTGCGGCGGACCTGCAAAGGTTCCTTTCCAGCCTCGTGAAGACCGTCCTGTTCTCTGCAGCGAATGCTTCGCAAAGTCCAGAAGCTAATCTGAAGTTTTGCAATCAAAGGCCCGCCTATCGGCGGGCTTTTCTTTTTGCTACGTCAGGACAAAAACGTTAGTGTGTAGAAAAAAGGGCTTTCCGAATTCAATCGGAAAGCCCGGCTTTTATTTTTCTCTTTCCTTCATTGCCCTGTCAATATCACGTGCCGCATCACGCTTTGCGGCGGTTTCACGCTTGTCATAAAGCTTTTTACCCTTGCAAAGCCCAACCTGAACCTTAACCCGAGAGCCTTTGAAATAGACGGACAGCGGGATAATCGTAAGTCCGGCTTGCTTGACTTCTCCGAAAAGCTTCATAATTTCCTGCTTGTGAAGCAAAAGCTTTCGAGGGCGCAAGGGGTCTTTATTAAAGATATTGCCCTTTTCATAGGGGGAAATGTGCATATTTTTTACATATGCTTCGCCGTTTTCAATCGCAATCCAAGCGTCCTTGAGGTTTATTCCGCCGCCTCTTATGGACTTTACTTCTGTCCCGAAAAGCTCAATCCCAGCCTCAAGGCTTTGTATTACAAAATATTCGTGCCTTGCTTTTCGGTTTTCTGCGATTGTTTTCATAAAATCTCCTAATGGGGCAAACTGCCGTGAATTATTATATATGATAATGCTGATTAAGAAACGATTGAGTCCAAGATAACCAAAACGTCCGTAAGTCCGACGGCATTGTCGCCGTTAAGCTCGCCTGCATAAAGAAGCGCAAGGTCGTTTTTGAGTGATGCCTGGTCCTTGACATAATAGTCGAGAAGCAAAAGCGCATCCATAATTTCCATCGTGCCGCTTGCGTCAAGGTCGCCGAGGACTGAAAGCGCGTAGGAATGCCCGTCCGCAGTTTTGAGAATGCTGTGAGTCGTCACATAATCGCTTCCTAAAAGCGCCGTGCCGTCCTTGCTGTAAACGGTAAACTGGGTCGAGCCTGTCATGTTTGCCTTAAATGCTTCAAGGGTTGTTTTCGGCTGAATTTTGTAGATAACCGATTTGTCGGTGTTAATTGTGTAGGTGCTTGATGCCAAATCCTGACTTGCGGCGCTCTTGACAAGATAATATTCGCCGCCCGATGTGACTTCTATTGTGATAGAGCCGTTTTTAGCGACAAAGGTTCCGACTTGTACGGCATTTTTGATTGCGGGGTCGAACCTGTAAAGCTCAAGATAGCCGTCCTTAAACGTTTTGCTTATGTCAAGCGTAACCTTTGCCTTGCCGGGAAGACTTGCGGCTTCGGTAAAGCTTATCTGGTGGAAGCTGTTGGTGTTGAGATACGAAACGATTGCGTCCGTATTTTTGCTTGAATATTGAATTTCAAGGTTTATCGCCGCAGGCGCAGTAATACTTTCGCCGTTGAATTCCCATTTATATTGATAGCCGTCCTGAGTTGCCCCCGTAAAGGTAAGGGCATTCTTTGTGCCGACAAGCGCTTGAAATGCTTCCTTTGTTCCGCCGGTGGGAATGGTTGTTTTCTTGGGAACAAGGTCCGCCATTGTGTCCATAAGCTTTAATATAACTGATTGAGCATAATAAAGCGATGTGTCCTTATTGCTAAGCGCAGCGTTTGCATCAGCAAGAGCGACAGAGAAATTCGCCCACGATGTAGAAGTGTACTCCTCCTGCTTAAGCGCCTTGGCAAGCGAAATATGCTCTGTCAAGGTCTTTTTTGTTGCGTCGTCAAGCCCCTTTTGAAGTGCTTTTGTCTTTTCATCAAGGGTTTTATACGCTTCCTTAATCATTTCAATTGTAGAGTTTTTATTAGAATAAATGCTCTGAGCCGATTTAAGCGCCCTGTCAAAGCTTGCCCAGCTTGAGGCGGTATAATCGTTTTGCTTAAGCGTTTTGCCCTCTGCAATCATGCTTTCGAGCCTAAGCATTGCGGTGTCTGCCGTGTCTGCGGTCATGATGTAGATTTTGAATTTTGCGGTTGCGTTCGGGTTTGCCGCCGCAGAAACGAGATAAGCGCTTCCTTCGATTGTGCCAGCCTTTGTCGCCTTTAAATCAGTATCTACATAGGACGAAAGGTCTAAATCTATTTCAATCGTAAGGTTGTTGTATTCATAGCTGTATTTCGGGTCGTAATACGCAAGCGGGAGCTGACGTCCGTCCGAAAGCTTAAGCTTGCTGAAGATTTCCTGCTTTATTTCCTTTTCGTCAACAATATCGCCGACTGTGTAAAAATAATTTTCTTTTGCGGTGACAAGCTGTGCCTGTCCTGTGGTTGCGGGCTTTGTTGTATAAATAAGGTTGTTGTTTATATTCTTGATTCTTGCGTCTGAATCGGCAAACCAGCTTGGAATGCGGGTAAGGAAGTTGTCGTTTAAATAAACTGCCGAAAGCTGATAATACTGACTTAAATCGAGATTATTCACAGAGTCGGTGCCCTCGCTTATAAGCGAGTTTTTGGAAAGATTAAGCGTCTTAAGCGCATGGAAATGCTCAAGCGCTTTGGGCACGCCGGTAAGCCCTTTATTTGAAAGGTCAAGTGAGGTAATTGTCAAAAGGTCGGCATAGGTCACTGTTTCTATGCTTTTATTTTTCGCACGCTCTATATAGGTTACAAGCGGCTCGCATATTTCGTTTCCGACATACCAATCGCCATAGCTTACCGTGTCGTTTATATCATCGGGGTAGGTGTAGGCAAAAGCCGAAAGCGGTGCGGCGGCAAATGCCGATCCTGCGGCAATTGCGGCGGAGAGCAGAGCAGAAACCAGTCTTTTGAACTTCATAATTTTCCGTCCTTCCTTATACCTGTTTATTCCAAAACTGATTTTGCATCTTGGAAAGAAACGGTATCTGTTGTCTAGTATTAAGTGTCGATTTTGGGCGATTGTGTTGCGGGAAAATAAAATTTTTCCGGCTATTCGTCCGTTTTTTCGGTTGCTTTGTCCGTTTGCTTATAAACAACGGCTTTTTCAAGCCTGTGTTCGCGAATCTCCATTACCTTAATCACAAGCCCAAAGCCTTCGATTTCGGGCGTGCTTCCGTCGTCGGGAACAGTCCCGATAAGCCCGAAAACAAGCCCCGAAAAGGTTTCGTATTCCTCTGCGGGAAGCTCTATTCCAAGCTGGACTGCGACTTCGTCAAGCGGGGCTGTGCCGTGGATTTTCCATGTTTGAGAATCTATGCGCTCTATAAGCGGCTCTTCCTCGGGGACGGTTTTGTCGTCCTCAAGGTCGCCCACAAGCTGTTCAAGCAGGTCGTAAATAGTGACAATTCCTGACATTCCGCCGTATTCGTCGAGGACGACGGCGAAATGGTTGCGGGATTTTTTCATGTTGCTGAAAAGCACGTCCGCCCGAACCGTTTCGGGAACGAAATAAGCAGGCTTAAGCGCCTTTTTAAGCACGTTCTCACGGCTTTTGTCCTCAAGGCGGAAATAATCCTTTGAGTTTAATATTCCCACAATATCGTCAACGCTTTCGCCGCAGACGGGGTACATTGAATGGCGGCTTTCTCTGATTGTTTTTCCCCATTGCTCGTCGCTTTCCTCAAGCCAGAGCATAGAAACCTCAGTCCTGTGGGTGATTATGTCGTCGGCGTTTATGTTGTCAAATTCAAAGACGTTCTGAATCATTTCCTTTTCGTCCATGTCGATTGTGCCTTTTTCGCTTCCGACATCGACCATCATGCGGATTTCTTCCTCCGTGACTTCCTCCTCCTCGGCATTCGGGTCTATTCCGAAAAGGCGGAGTATGCCGTTTGTCGAGGCTGTTAAAAGCCAGACAATCGGCTTGAATGCGGCGGAAATAAACGAAACAAGCCCCGAAAGCGCAAGCGCAAGCTTGTCGGCGTTCCGCATGGCGACACGCTTAGGAACAAGCTCGCCGAAAACAACGGTGAAATAAAGCAAAATCACCGTAATAAGCACGACGGAAATTGTTTTAATCACAGACTCGGGTATTCCTATGCCTGTGCTTTTGATTGCCGCCGTGATAAGCTCGGAAAAATTATCGGCGGCAAAAGCGCTTCCCAAAAGGTTTACGGCGGTTATGCCGACTTGAATTGTTGCGAGAAAACGAGAGGGCTGTTCGGTAAGCTTTAAAAGGCGGGAAGCCTTTTTGTTGCCGTTTTCCGCAAGCTTTATAAGCTTTGTGTCATTGATTGATATGATTGCGATTTCGGCACAAGCGAACACAGCGTTTAGTGCAATCAGTATGATTTGCAGAATAATTGCCCCGAAAACGGACTCTCCGCCTGCGGCGGGCGCCGTCTGAGTGCTTAAAAATGTCGTCATTAACCGTATAAAGGGATCGTCGTCCAAGGTGTTACCTCCATATAAATATAAATACATAGTTTATTATAGCCTTTTTTATGCAAAAAGTCAATACCTCTATAATAAAATGATTTTTTTTAGAAAAATTAAGAAATAAGTGATAAATCGCTTGACAAAGCCTTTTCTATGTGGTAAAATAATATCGCCGCATGTGTGGGGTTTTTTAAAAGCGGAAATTTTCCCGCCCTGTCACAGCGAGTCTTATGAAAATGAGGTTATGTTATGTACGCAATTATCGAAACAGGCGGAAAGCAATATCAGGTTAAAGAGGGCGACGTTCTCTTTGTTGAAAAGCTTGATGCCGAGGGCGAAACAAGCTTTGACAAGGTTATTCTTGTAAGCAGCGACGGAAAAATCACAACAGGCGCACCTTATGTTGACGGCGCAAGCGTGAAGGCAACAATTCTTAAAAACGGCAGAGCAAAGAAAATCACCGTTTTCACTTACAAACCTAAAAAAGGAAGTAAGAGAAAAATGGGTCACAGACAGCCGTACAGTCAGGTCAGAATTGACTCAATAACAGTATGATAAAGGCTGTTTTTGAATCGGATAAAGGCGGCTTTGTCGGCTTTAAAATGAGCGGGCACGCTGGATATGCCGACGAGGGCGAGGATATTGCCTGTGCGGCGGTTTCCTCTGCGGCGATGCTTATCTGCAACACGGCGACGGATTTTTTCCTCATTCCGTGCAAGGTCGAGGCGGTCGAAAACCTGCTTACCCTTGAGGCAGAGCCGATTATTACTAAGGCGCAGAGAGATATTCTCGACAAGCTTCTGGCTTCCTTTAAAAACCACCTTCTGGCGGTTGACGAGGGCTTTGGCTGTATTAAAATAAGTGAAAAATAACGATAATTTCGAAAGGAAAGTTTATTATGATTAAATTAAGCATGCAGTTTTTTGCGCATAAAAAGGGCGGCGGATCGACAAAGAACGGTCGCGACAGTGAGTCCAAGCGTCTTGGCACAAAGCGTGCCGACGGACAGTTCGTTCTTGCGGGTAATATTCTCGTAAGACAGCGGGGAACGAAAATCCACGCAGGAAGCGGCGTTGGCAAGGGCTCTGATGATACATTATTCGCTCTTGTTTCCGGCAGAGTAAAGTTCGAGCGTTTGGGCAAGGACCGCAAACAGGTAAGTGTCTACGCTGATTAATAACGGAAATTATGACAGGGCGGAGTTTTCCGTCTTGTTTTGCTATTATCCCCCTTTGAAAGGAGGACAACCATGTTTATAGACAAAGCACGAATCCATATAAAAGCAGGCGACGGAGGAAACGGCGCTGTTTCGTTCCACCGTGAAAAATATGTCAACAGAGGCGGCCCTGACGGCGGCGACGGAGGAAAAGGCGCAGATATTATTTTTGCCGCCGACGACAATCTCTCAACGCTTATCGACTTCCGCTATAAGAGAAAATATATCGCCCCGTCCGGCGAAAACGGAGGAACAAACCGTTGCAGCGGAAAATCGGCAGAGCCGATTATTATCCGTGTGCCGAGGGGAACACTTATAAAAGATGCCCAGACAGGCAGAATCATCGCCGACATTTCCGGCGACGAGCCGCTTGTTATCGCCAAAGGCGGCAGGGGCGGCAAGGGTAACCAGCATTTCGCCACGCCGACAAGGCAGATTCCCCGCTTTGCAAAGCCGGGCT
>CAZYRV010000005.1:40887-44593 GCA_964649485.1 uncultured Oscillospiraceae bacterium
GAAAATCAACGCTTATAAGCGTTGTAAGCGCCGCAAAGCCAAAAATCGCAAACTATCACTTCACCACGATTACGCCCGTTCTGGGTGTTGTTTCCCATGCGGGAAAATCCTTTGTCATGGCGGATATTCCCGGACTTATCGAGGGCGCAAGCGAGGGCTTGGGCTTAGGTCACGAGTTTTTGCGCCATGTAGAGCGCTGCCGCCTTATCGTCCATGTCGTGGACGTTTCGGGCATAGAGGGACGTGACCCGAAAGAGGATTTTGATAAAATCAACGCAGAGCTTGCCAACTTTTCGGCAGAGCTTGCCGAGCGCCCGCAAATTGTCGTTGCGAACAAATGCGATATGGCGACAGACGAACAAATTGCCGATTTCAAAGCTTTTGTTGCGGAAAAAGGCTTGGCATTCTTTCCGATTTCGGCGGCGACGACCGACGGAACGCAGGCTCTTGTTGCGAAAATTGCGGAGGAGCTTGAAAAGCTTCCGCCTGTCAAGCACTATGAGGCAGAGCCGCTTACCCCGCAGGAGCTTCAGAGCGCCGAGGACGAAAAGCAAAGCTTTACAATCGAAAAAGAGGACGGTGTATATATCGTCAACGCACGTTTTCTTGCGCCGATTTTGGCGGTTGCGGACATGAACGACTATGAAAGCCTGCAATATTTCCAGCGTGTTTTACAAAAAAGCGGCATAATCGACGAGCTTGAGCGCATGGGGATTCAAGAGGACGACGTGGTTTCGATTTACGATTTCGAGTTTAACTATATAAGATAGCGGAGGTATAATATGACAGAACCGCTTACGGTTGCGCAGGCAAGAAGCTATAACCCGCTTAATCTGGCTTTTCTCGGCGACAGCGTCTATGAAGAGCTTGTCAGGGAAAAAATTCTGCTTGAGGGGAACACAAGCGTGTCAAGCCTGCATAAAAAGGCTGTTTTGCGGGTTCGTGCCTCATATCAGGCGGCAAGCGTGGGTATAATAGAAAAAATGCTTACGGAGGAAGAGGCTGATATTCTGCGGCGGGGACGAAACGCAAGCCCTCACACAGTGCCGAAAAGCAGCAGCGTTTCTGATTATCGCAGGGCGACGTCGCTTGAGGCTTTGTTCGGCTATTTAAAGCTTCTTTGCCGTGAAGAACGTATCCGTGAGCTTTTCGAAGCCATTTACAATGCCGAAAGCGGAGAATGCCATGAAGAAACAGGCGAAAAAACAAAGTCTTAGCTCGTATATAATCGATTATTTGGTAATAACGGTTGCGGTTGCGATTTTTTCCTTTGGAATCCACGCCTTTACCGTGCCGAACAATATTGCCCCCGGCGGAGTGACGGGAATTTCAACAATTCTCCATCATTTTCTGCCGCTTAGCATAGGCGAATTTTATGCGGTCATTAATATTCCGCTTTTGATTCTGGGATTTATTTTCCTGAGAAAGCGGACAATGTTCAAGACGATATATTCGGTCGGCTTGGTCACGCTTTTCATCGATTATATTTATCCGAATGTCTACACCTACAAGGGCGACGGCGTTCTTGCGGGGCTTTTCGGCGGGCTTCTCATGGGGCTTGGCTTAGGCTTGGTTTACAGCCGTGAGGGCACGACAGGCGGCACGGATATTGTCAACAGAATTATCAATAAATTCCACCCCCAGCTTAAGCTTGGGCAGGTCACTTTTTTCACCGATGCGGTTGTGATTGCCGCCGCAATGATTGCTTTCGGCGACATAAATGCGGGCTTGTACGCAATCATCGCCATGTTCGTACAAGGGCAGGTTATTGACAAGCTTGTTTACGGCGGCTATGAAGCAAAAATGCTCATGATTTTTACCGAAAAATATGAGGAAATCGCCAAGGCGATTCTTGAAACAAAGCGTGGAGTCACGATTCTGACGGGAAAAGGCGCTTATTCGGGAGAGGATAGGCACGTAATTTACACAGTTGTGTATAAAAACCAGTATTTTACTGTTAAAAAAATTGTAAACAATATCGACCCGAATGCTTTCGTTGTGATAACATCGGCGGCGGAGGTTTTGGGGCAAGGCTTTAGAGAGCTTGACGAAAAATAACAGGAGGAAATTATGTCAGGACATTCCAAATGGAGCAACATCAAGAGGAAAAAAGAAAAAACGGACGCTCAAAAGGCAAAAATTTTCACGAAAATCGGACGTGAAATCATGGTTGCCGTAAAAGAGGGCGGGGCAGACCCGACGGCAAATTCACGCCTTGGAATCCTTGTCGCAAAGGCAAAGGCGAACAATGTGCCGAACGATAATATCGACCGTTTAATCAAAAAAGCGGCGGGAGAGGGCGACAAAAACAGCTTTGAAGCCTGCGTTTATGAGGGCTATGGGCCGAACGGCGTCGCCGTCATGATTGAATGCCTTACCGACAACAGAAACAGGACAGCCGCCGAAATCCGCCATTATCTCGACAAATGCGGCGGAAACCTCGGCACGACGGGCTGTGTCGGCTTTTTGTTCAACCTCAAGGGAATCATTGTTCTGGACAACGAGGACGGCGAAATCGACGAGGATAAGGCGATGGAGGACATTCTTGAGGCGGGCGGAAGCGACTTTTCGTTTGATGATGGAATTGTTGAAATCGAAACAGAGCCGAATGACGTCGAAGCCGTTTCCGAAGCGCTTTCAAAGCTTGGCTATAAGGTTGTTTCGGCGGAGGCAGAGCAGATTCCGACGACATATACGGCGCTTTCAGATGAGGACCATATAAAGAAAATGAATTTGCTTATCGACCTTCTCGACGATAACGACGACGTCCAGAACGTCTGGCACAACTGGGAAGAATAGGACGGAGAGGTACTTATGAAGGTTGTCGTCCAGCGTGTGACTCACGCAAGCGTTGAGGTTGATGGCGAAGTTGTTGGAAAAATAGGGAAAGGCTTCGCCGTGCTTGTCGGCGTTTTTGAGGGCGACGACGAGGCGGTTGCTGAAAGAATTGCGAAAAAGCTTGTCGGGCTTAGAATTTTTTCGGACGAAAACGGCAAAACAAACCTTTCGCTTAAGGACGTCGGCGGCGAGCTTTTGATAATATCGCAGTTTACGCTTTGCGCCGACACAAGCCGCGGCTTTCGCCCAAGCTTTATAAAAGCGGCAAAGCCCGACCGTGCCGAACAGCTTTACGAATATTTCGCAGAGCTTTGCAAGAGGGAAATTCCTGTCGTTGAAAAGGGAGTTTTCGGCGGCGATATGAAGCTTTCTTTGCTTAACGACGGGCCTTTCACCATTATTCTCGAATAAAACGGCTCTGCTGTTTTAAATATTAAAAAAGAGGTAATTTTTATGAAACAGGTACTGGAAAACCCTGCAAAAAACCAGACAATTACTCAAGGCGGCTTTAATTATTTGGTAATATTTTCAAGCTTGTTGGTAACGCTTTATCTGACGTCAAATCTTATGGCGACGAAAATTCTTGAAATTTTCGGAATCACGCTTTTTGACGCAGGAACAATCACTTTTCCTTTCGCCTATATGCTTGGCGACGTAATTACGGAAATCTGGGGCTTTAAAACAAGCCGAAAAATCATAATCTTAAGCTTTGCCTGCAATATCATCATGATAATTTGTACTTGGGTCGGCGTTTTTCTGCCATTTCCGGAGTCAAACGCTGAAATAGCTGGCGCTTACGCAACCGTTTTCGGCTATTTACCGAGAATAGTAATAGGTTCGCTTTGTGCGTTTTTAAGCGGAGAGCTTA
>CAZYRV010000005.1:44603-50816 GCA_964649485.1 uncultured Oscillospiraceae bacterium
CTTACAAATGCTTGGCTTATGGATAAAATCAAAAAATGGACGGACGGCAAACGGCTTTGGGTTCGTACAATCGGCAGTTCGGTTGCGGCGCATCTGATTGACACTACCGTTTTCACGCTTGTCGCTTTCAGCGGCGAAGCAAAGCCGCACGAGCTTTTCGAAATGATAATTTTCCTTTATATTGCAAAGGTTTTAATAGAAGCTTTGGCTGGGACGCCCCTTGCTTACGGGCTTATCGCCTTTATAAAGCGGCGGGAAGCAAGGTCGCAGGGCTAATACATAAATGCGGAGGACGTAATGTTCAAGCTTTATCTTGGAAAATCGGGAACAGGCAAATCCAACGAGATTTATGCCGACATAAAAAGGGCTGTGCTTGAAAAGAGCGCAGTGACTCTCCTTGTCCCCGAGCAGTTCGAGTTTGAAGCGGAAAAGCTTGTATATAAAAAAGGCGGTGCGGGCGCATTCAGATATGTTTCCGTGACCACCTTCACCAAGCTTTCCACGCAGATTTTACGTTATTACAAAAGCGAGGGAGTTTCGGCGACAGATGCAGAAAAAAGCATTGCCATGCACAAAACCCTGCGTGAAACAGCATTGTTTTTAAGCTATTATGAAAAAAGTGCGGGAAAGCCGGCCCTTGTGCCGGTCATGCTTGAAGCGGTAAGCGCCTTTAAGCAATCGGGAATAACTGCCGCTTCTCTTGAAAAAGCGCTTGCCGAAAAAACGCTTTCGGACTCAGTTGAGCGCAAGGCTCTTGATCTTCTTTTAATATACAGGGCGTATTGTGCCAACCTTGAAAAAATTGGCACAGACAGGCTTGACGATACGGCACGGGCGGCGGCGCTTGCCGAGCAAAACTGTTTTTTCGGCGGCAAAATCTTGCTTGCTGACGGCTTTTCGGGCTTTTCGGGAAGCCAGCTTTTGCTTTTGCAAGCCATGCTTAAGCAAGCACAAAGCTTGACGCTTTCGCTTCCTTATTCCGATGAAAACGACCTGATTTTTGCTCCGCAGAAAAGCCTTGTCACCAGGCTTTCTGCGTTTGCGGCGGAAAACGAGGTTGAAGTAAAAACGACAATATTCGACAAGCCCCTGCGCTTTAAAAACAAGGGGCTTGCTTCTGTTTCCGAAAGCCTGTTTCAGTCGGGAAATGGAGGCGAAAACCCCGATGGCATAACCGTTTGCCGTTGTGACGACCGCTATGCCGAGGCGGAATATGTCGCCGCAAGCATAAGGCGGCTTGTCATGGAGGAAAAGCTTAGATTTCGTGATATTGCCGTGGTTTCAAGGGATACGGAGGGCTATATTTCGGCAATCCGAGGCGCTTTTGAAAAATATGAAATTCCCGCCTTTTACGACGTGCCGAACCCGATTTCGGAAAAGCCGCTTGTTCGGCTTATTTTGACATTTCTCGACAACGCTTGCCGAATTACGACAGAGGGGCTTTTCCGCTATGCTAAGTCGGGCTTTGTCCGGCTTTGCAAGGACGGCGAAAAAAAGCCGATAAGCTTTTTCGATATAAACGCTCTTGAGGAATTTGCTTACACATGGGGAATCCGTGATGCGGATTGGCTTTCGCCCTTTCCCGGGGAGAAAAATGCCGAAATCGAGGCGCTCCGCCGTGAGCTTGTCGAGCCTGTTATCGCTTTCAAAAAACGTGTAAGCGGGCTTGACGGAGCAGAAATAACCGCCGAGCTTTCACGCTTTCTGATTGACGAGCTTGACATAGGCACATCAATTCTTGCGCACTGTAAGCGGGCGGGCGACGAAAATCTTGTGCTTGACAAAGAGCTTTCGGCGGAATACCGCCAGCTTTGGGAGCTGGTTGTGTCAACGCTTGAAAGCCTGCACAATGCGCTTTGCGGCTATCCCATGAGCCTGAACGAATATCTCGTCATGCTTGGCGAAATTTTCGCAAAAACAACCATGGCTCGCCCGCCGCAGGTTATGGACGCTGTGCTTTTCGGAAACGCAAGCCGTTCGAGGCTTTCGGACGTAAAAGCGGTGTTTGTGGTCGGGCTTAATTCGGGGCTTTTTCCCATGTCGGATTCGCAAAACAGCTTGTTTTCAGGCAGAGAGCTTGAAGAGCTTGCCGATGTTGGAATAAGGCTTGGGGACACGCCTCTGGAGCGCTATTCAACCGAAATTCTGGCGGCTTATCAAGCTGTTTGTGCGGCAAGCGAACGTGTTTTCGCAACCTATCCCCTTGTGGGAACAGGCGGCGAACCACTTTTGCCCTCATCAGCGATTGAGGAGCTTAACCGCCTTTTCCCCACGCTTACAGAGGTGCGCGCCGCAACGCTTGGCGAGGAGTTTTACGCCGTTTCTAGGCAGGCGGCAAAACAGCGCCTTGCACGCATTTTCAGAGCTAAAAATGCGCCAATGCGCTCTGAGCTTATCGCCGCCCTTAAGGAAAGCGACGCCGATTATATAAACGGGCTTGAGGCGGTTGTCTACGCAAGCCGTTCCGGCTCGAACCGTCACGATGTTTCGCCGCTTTACATGGAGCGCATTTTCAGCGAAAACCGCATTTCCGCAACAAGGCTTGAAAGCCTTTCAAAATGCTCGTTTCAATATTTCTGTCGCTTTGGGCTTGGCGTTCAAACCGTTTATTCAAAGGATTTATCGGGGCTTGAGGTCGGCAACATTATTCACTATGTTTTGCAAAAAATTCTCGAAAGCTATAACCCCGATTATGATAGCTTTATTGCGGCAGGTGACGACGTTCTTGCCGAAAAAATCCGCTTTTTCCTTGACGAATATAAGCGGCTTTTCCTGCTTTCGGGCTTTGCCAAGGGAAAGCGCTTTGATTTCCTTTACAAAGGGCTTGAACAAACGCTTTTGAGGCTCTTGAACGGCTTTAAGGTTGAGTTCGGCGCAAGCGGCTTTCGCCCGAAATTTTTCGAGCTTTTTATCGGCGACAGCAAAAATGAAATCAAAGACGGGCTTTCAACGCTTCCGTTTAAAATCAGCCTTAAAGCCCGTGAAATGGACGTTTACGGCAAGCTTGACAGGCTTGACGTGCTTGAGGACGGCGAAAACCGTTATGTCAGGATAATCGACTATAAAACGGGCAAACGTGAATTCAGCCTGCCTGTGGTTTTTTACGGCTTGGACACGCAGATGCTTATGTATTTATTTGCCATATCCGACTCAAACCCCGCCGTAAAGCCCGCCGGCGTGCTTTATTATCCGTCGGGAACAGAAAGCTTTTGCCTTGCCGACAGGGATTACACCGATAAGGACAGGGAAAAAAGCTGGCTTACTACGCATAGAAAAACAGGGATTATTCTCGACGAAAGCGTTGTTTCGACGGATAAGGAACGGCTTGAGGCAAAGCTTAGAGAGCTTTCGGGTGCGGCTCGGGCGCAGTTTATCAAGGCGGAGCCGCTTTCGGAAAAGGAAATTTTATCGCTTAAGGAATTGTGCCGTGAAAAAACGGCAGAGTCGCTTGAAAAGCTGCTTTCGGGCGAAATCAGGGCTGTTCCCGTGGTTGCAAAGGGACAGAATCCTTGTGACAGCTGTGAGTTTCGTGATTTTTGCGGCAGAGGAGCAGATGAAATAGCTGTAAGCACCGATGCGGCGGAAAAATTCAAAAACGGAGGCGGCAAAGATGAAGTGGACGGCTGAACAGCAGGCGGCAATCGATTTTGACGGCGGCTCTGCAATCGTTTCGGCGGCGGCGGGAAGCGGAAAAACCGCAATCCTTGTCGCACGGATATTACGGCTTTTACAGGACGGAGAAAACCCTGTTCCCGCTGACAAGCTTGTCGTTGTGACGTTTACCAACAAGGCGGCGGGCGAGCTTCGCCAGCGGCTTAACCGTGCGGTTTCCGCCGAAATCAAGGCTCAGCCGCAAAACGACTTGCTTAAGCTTCAGCTTGTGCGGCTTCAAAATGCTCATATCTCGACGATAAGCTCGTTTTGCCTTGATATTCTGCGGCAAAACGTCAACCTGCTTGAGCTTTCGCCCTCCTTTACCCTGCTTGACGAAACGCAGGCGGACACGCTTAAATCCGAAATAATGGAAGCTGTTATGGAGGAGTTTTACAGCGGTTTTCCCGACGATGAAATCAAGGCGATAACCGATTTTTTTGTCGTACGTGACGATTCAAGCCTTGTGTCGCTGATTCTTGATTTGCACAGCTTTCTGGGAAACATTCCCTTCCCCGACAAATGGCTTGATGAAAACATCGGAATTTATTCCGACTCTGACGCTGTTTACGAAAAATACATAAAAATTGTGCTTAAATATGCGGGCGAAACGCTTTCATCAGCGCTTGGCGCCGCCCGTGCAAACGTTGATGCCGCCGCCGAATACAAAAGCGACAAGCTTACTGACGTTCTGCAAGCGGATTATCTCCTTGTCAAGGCGCTTTTTGAGGCTTGCAAAAAGGGCGATTCCAAGCATTTCACAGCGCTTTGCGCAGGGGGCTTTGCACGCTATCCTACACTTAGAAATATTGATACAACCGAAATCAAAAGCAGGCGAGAGCGTGTCAAGAAAGCGGTTTCAGCCGTGTCAGAGCTTATGTTTACACGGGAGGAAAGCGACGGCGACAGCGAGAAATTAAATATTATTTTAAACATTGTTTTAAAGCTCGTAAAGCGGTTTGCGCAGGGCTTTAAGGCGGCAAAGCTTGAAAAAAACGCAGTCGATTTCACCGATATCGAACAGCTTACGCTTGCGCTTTTAACAGACGGAAGCAAGCCGACAGAGCTTGCAAAAACGCTTTCACAGGAGTTTTCGTGCATAATTGTGGACGAATTTCAGGACTCAAACGACGTCCAATTTGAGATTTTCCGCCTTATTTCCCAAAACGGAAACAACCTTTTTTTCGTCGGCGACATCAAACAGTCAATTTATGGATTCAGGGGCGCAAATCCAACAATTTTCGCAGAGGTTTGCAAGGACGAAAGCTATGCCTATCTGCCGCTTAACCGCAATTTCCGAAGCCGTGAAAGCGTTGTAGACACGGTCAACTCGGTCTTTGACGGGCTTATGACGGAGGATTGCGGCGGGGTTGATTATAACGCTGAAAATGCTCTTGTCTGCGGCGCAGGCTTTGCCGAAAGCGCCGAAACCGAAACGGAATTTTGCTTTGTTAAATACGACGACAAAAACGACCCGATTGTGCTTGAGGCACAATACACCGCCCAAAAAATCCGTAAAATGCTTGAAAGCGGCTTTCCCGTCATGGACAAAAACGGCCTGCGCCCTTGTCGTGCGGGCGATTTCTGCATACTTCTCAGAAGCGCAAGCGCAAAGGCAAAGCCTTTTCAGGAGGCTCTTAAAAGCCTTGGAATTCAGGCAATTTCCTCAAGCATAAGGGATTATCTGGCGCTTCACGAGGTTAATCTGATACTGGATTTCCTCACAGTTATTGACAATCCGCTTAAGTCGAAAGAGCTTCTTTCCGTGATGATGTCGCCGCTTTTTATGTTTACAGCGGACGAGCTTGCCGCAATCAAAACAGGATTAATCGGCATACCAACAGAGCTTGTCGGACAAGCCAAAAAGCCCGAAAAGCAAGGGCTTTTCAGCTGTGTCCTTGCGGCGGCAAAGCCGATTGAGGGGCTTCGTGAAGCAGGCGACAAAAAGTGCTTGGAATTGGTCCGGACGCTTACGGAATTGCGTGCTTTCATGGCGAACAACACAATCGAACAGCTTATCAACCGCATTTACGACGGCACAAGCTTTCTTTCCGTCATTTCGCTTTATGAGTACAGCGGGCAAAAGGTGGCGAACCTCAGAAAGCTTTTAAGCATCGCAAAAAGCTTTGAAAGCTCCGGCGGCTTTACATTAGGGGATTTTTTGCGCTATATCAAGCGCATGAAGGACGACGGGCAAAGCATAGAACAGGCAAATTCCGCTGCCGAAAGCGAAAATGCCGTGCAGATTATGACTGTTCATGGCTCGAAGGGGCTTGAATTTCCCTTTGTTTTCCTCTGCGACTTGGCAAAAAGCTTCAATAAAATGGATATAAACGCAACAGATTATATTTTCGATATAAACGGCGGAATCGCCCTCAAAATGGCTGACAGAAGCCGAATGCTCAAGTTTTTCACCCTGCCGTTCCGTGCGCTCCAGCAAGTCAAAAACGCCCAGCTTAAAAGCGAGGAAATGCGGCTTTTATACGTCGCTCTTACCCGAGCAAAGGAAAAGCTTTTCCTCATTTCATGCCCTAAGAAGGGGCTGGAACCGCTTGTAAAAGC